>DATAOD010000244.1:0-3525 GCA_036265975.1 Candidatus Limnocylindria bacterium | reverse complement strand
GGTCTGGTACATCTCCAGCGGCCAACTGCCCCGCACATAGGGGTAAGCGATCGGCCGACCCCAGCGCGCGAGATACTCCAGGGGTGGAACCGGCAGATCCAGGCGCACCAGCCAGAGGCGTTGCGAGTCCGCGTACGGCCCCAGCAGCGTCGCCGCGCCACCGTCCGGCAGCGCCAGCACCTCGCCAGCCGTCACGCTCGCCTGGCGTGGTTCGGCCACCCATAATCGGCCCGGCAGTCGAGTGGAGAGGTGGAGCGCCGCCGAGCTTCCGTCTGACCGCTGGCAGGTCAGGGCGGCCGGGAGCGTGGCGGAGTCGTTTGCCACGACCAGGTCCCCGGCCTGCAGCCAGCGCGGCAGGTCGTCGAATCGGGTGTGAAAGATTCGGTCGTCAGCCGGGTAGGACACCAGTAGGCGAACCTGGTCGCGCCGGAGTCCGCGCGCCTCCGGCGGCTCGCTCGCTTCGAGCTCGGCCGGCAGCGTGAAATCGATCAGTCGTTCGGATGCGAATGCGATCATGTTCCTATCCCTAATAACTCCGTGCTGAGCGCCTGGGCCAGGAAGCGGCCAGATGGGTCGGTCTCTCGATCGAGCAGGTGCAGAAAAGCCGGTGCGGCGACCTCGGGTCCGGGCAAGCTGGAGAGATCCACGCCCGGCTCGGCCTCGCGGTGCATCTGCGTGTTCATGTCGCCGGGGTCGACTAGATAGACCCGGATGCCGCTCCCGGCCAGCTCCGCCGCCAGCACCCGAGTTAGCTGTTCCAGCGCCGCTTTACTGGCGCCGTAGCCGCCCCAGGTTGGATATGCCGCGACCGCGGCGTCCGAGGTGACGTTGACAATCAGGCCATGCCCCTGCGCACGCATACCGGGCAGGACCAGCTGAATCAGCCGCAGTGGCGCCACGACGTTGACCTGCATGACCGCGGTCAGGGCGTCAGTCGGGTAGACCTCCAGCGTTGGCATCGGGCTGGGGCCGATCGACGAAGCGTTATTGATCAGTAGGTCGATTCGACCAAACCGGCGCAGTCCGAGCTCCACCAGTCGCTCGGTGTGCACTGCGTCGGCGATGTCGCCGGCACTGGCCACCACTTCGGTCCTGGTCCGCAGCTCGGCCGCGGCGGTCTCGAGCGCTGCCTCACCCCGGGCGGTCAGGATCAGCGGCATCTCCTGCGCGGCGAAGAGTCGGGCAATCTCCAATCCGAGCCCGCGCGACGCGCCGGTGATCAGCGCTACCTTTTGTTGTTGTTCCATTGCTCTGTCTCCCGCTGAAGCAGGCTCAATGGCCCTGCTCCACAGACAAAGCATGCATCCGGAATGAAGGCGCTGCCCTCGGGCGCCCGGTCGGGCCGGCGCCTGTCACTCTAGTCCGGCCCGACCCCTGGCCGAATGGACAGGCGCTGGCTGGAGGACGCCGACTGGGTTACCGGGGAATTGCGAAGCGGCCGGGTAGGGGCGCAAGGCTTGCGCCCTCGTCACGGACAGCCGCTCGAACCGGACGGGCCGGTGGCGGCGCGGTGGGCGCAAGCCTTGCGCCCCTGATCTGGAATGACCTTGTCAACCCCATCAGCGACACCATGTGGTGACCGCATCTCAAGCCATCGTCCCTCCTCGTCATGGCCCGGCCTGTCAGCGGAGGCGGCGGCGAGCGCAGGGGAGGAGCGCAGCCCAAACGATGATGGCTCACCCTGATATACGCGGGTCCCAGGGCACCACTGGTGCCCCACCGCAGGAGAGCAAGCCGATGGGAGCTGCCTCGTTCTACAGTCGCGCGTTCGCAGCGCAGAGGGGCGCCCGAGGATTCTCCCCAGCGTGGCCACTCCCCTCCTCTGCGCTCGCCGTCGCACCATGGCCTCCAAGCTTGGTTCGGGTTGGTCGGCCTGAGCTAGGCGGCCTCCTCCGCCGCGGGCACCGCTTGCTCCACCGGGGCCGCGGCTCGGCTGGCCGCCAGCTCCCGGCCGATCGCCCAGATGAAGCCCAGCAGCTCCCGCGCCACCGCGACGACTGCCTGCTGGGGTAGCTTGCCCCGCCCCAGCAGCTTCCGATACCGCCGGTGCAGCCGCGCGTGGGCTTTGTCCGCGATCGCCAGCACCCCGGCCGGCTGGTGCCGCCGGCGGCGTTGCAAGGCCGGGCCCACCCCGGGCGCGTGCCGATAATGCCAACTCGCCTCCACGGCAACGCGGCGGGCGTGGCTGTTGCCGCGCTTGCTGATCCCGCCCCGCCGCACGCGGCCGCCGCTGGAGTGTTCCCGCGGCCCCAGCCCCACGTAGCCCATCAGCGCCCGCGCCGTGGGAAACCGACTCAAGTCGCCAAGCTCCGCCACCAACGTGATCGCGGTCACCAGCCCCACCCCGTGCAAGCAAGCGAGCGCCTGGATCAACCGCGCCTGCTCATGGCTGACGGCCAGTTCCTCCAACCGCGCGTTTAGCTTGGCCAGGCAGGCGCCGCTGGCGTCCAGATGGTCCAAGTACGCCTCGAGCGTCTCCTGCTCCAGCGCCTGCGGCAGCTGCAGGCTGCTCAGCCAGGCGCGATACCCTTTGGACCAGCGGCTCAGCCGGGTGGGCGGCACCACGCTCAGGCGCAGCAGGAACTTCCCGAGCTGCTGCCGGACCCGGTGCAGGTCCTGCTTGGCGCTCTCCCGCAGCCGGGTGAAGTCCCGCAGCGCCTCGTGCGCTTCGTCCGGTACCCAGACCGCGGTCAACTCGCCGCTCCGCAGCAGCCGCGCCAGCTTCTCGGCGTCCCGCCGATCGGTCTTGACCTGGTCGCCGACCTTGACCGGGATCAGCGACGGCGCCACCACGATGCAGGCAACCCCCATGCGGACCAACTGCCGGTACAGCCCGTACCCGGTCGGCCCGGCTTCGTAGCAGCAGCGCAGGTTCTCGACCGGCCCGAGTTTCCGGATCAGCTTGGCGACCGCCTCTGGCCGGTGATTGATGGTCCCGTGCGACCGGGCCGCCTGCTCACCCTCCGCTATCGCCACCGCAATGGTTTCCCTGTGCACGTCCAGCCCGAGGTACCTGATATGCTCCGGCACGACCGACTCCTCTCGCCTGTAGCTCGGCGCTCCTGGCCTTCACCAGCAGCGTAATCTACGTTTGTCCGAGTCGGGGTCGGTCATTCCATCCTATCTACCCGGCCGCCGAGGAATTCCACCGGAAGCGGGCTGGAATCGTACTAGGTCGAGCCGGTGGTGGGGTGAGGATGCCGATCAGCTGGTTATCTTTTCAGGGCCAACTCGCGCCTGAGTCTCGGACGGCTTAGCGATGAACATGAAAGTCGGAGAGGCGCGGGTTCATTTGGACCGCAAGCTGGCGGTGTTGCTCGGCAACACCGAGATGACCAGCGGCACGGTGGATCTCCGCCGAGCGTAGAAAAAGTCGGGCACTCTTGAGACCGGATGTGAGCGCTTGCCGAACGTGCTCAAGCGCCTCGACAATCTCGCCATTCCGATACTCCGCCCAGGCAAGAGCGGCCTCGCTCGAGGCATTCGGGCGCAGCGCAAAGTCTCGTCGCGCCCACTGCACGGCGC
>DATAOD010000243.1:0-10413 GCA_036265975.1 Candidatus Limnocylindria bacterium | reverse complement strand
CGCGCGCCGCCACGAGCGACGCCACGGACGACGCCACGCGCGCCGTCACGCGCGCCGCCACGTGCGCCGCCACGGACGCCGCCACGTACGACGCCACGGACGCCGCCACGGACGACGCCACGCGCGCCGCCACGCGCGCCGCCACGTGCGCCGCCACGGACGCCGCCACGTACGACGCCACGGACGCCGCCACGGACGACGCCACGCGCGCCGCCACGAGCGCCGCCACGAGCGACGCCACGCGCGCCGCCACGAGCGCCGCCACGGACGCCGCCACGGATCTGGTCGCCTTTCTCGTTCGCTGCTGCGGCTGGTGGTACCGGCTGCAGAACGGCGGCAATCAGTGGTCTGCGTGGGTGTCGTACCTGTCGTTCTTCCGCCACGTCGCGAAGCTGGATCTGCCGGAGTACGAGAAGTGGCAGCACTACGAGGCGGGGGCGGTCCACGCTGGCCCTCGGTTCATGCACCGGAAGTTCTGCGTGGTCAGCGACCGGCCGACGGTCGTGTCCCGCGACGATCGCAACCTGCCTCACGGCGCGACCGGCCCGGCGATTGCCTGGCGCGACGGCTGGGCCTTGTACTTCTGGCACGGCCAGCGCGTTCCGGCTCGGGCAATCCTGGCGCCGAAGTCGTACACCAAGGCCGAGTACCTGGCGATTCGCAACACGGACGTTCGGCGGGCCATCGGTGAGATCGCTGGCTGGCAGTGGGTCGCCGACATGCTGGGCGCGTCGTCGATCGACAAATGGACCGACCCGAACACGGGCCTGTCCTATGAACTACTGGGCTGCACCGACGGTACGCGGCTGCTGCGCAAGCAGTCGCCAGGGCTGAAGGACGGCGGCGCCCAGCCCGTCTACCTCGAGCCTGTGCACGAGGAATTGCGGACCGCCCAGGCGGCGCGGAAGTGGCAGGCGACCGATTGGACGCCTGCGGCGTGCGAAAAGGACCCGGCACTCACGTACGGAGTCGAGGCGTAGCCATGCGGTGGGTCGGCTACCAGTCCCTCGCCATCTCTAAGTTGAAGGTGCCCGGGGACATCAAGGAGCGCATGGGTCGCCCTCGGGTGATGGACCTGGCGAATTCGATCGGGCTGCTCGGTGACGAGCCGATGCACGCGCCGGTGGTGGAGCGCGAGGGGCTGGTGCTGATCGCCGGGCGCGACCGGATCGCCGCGCTCATGCGACGCGGGGCGAAGAAGGTCAACTGCCACATCGCCACGGACGTGAGCGACAAGGACCGGCTGGACCTGGAAATCGACGAGAACCTGCACCGACGCCAGGACGACCGCGACAAGCTGATCGCCCGGCGGGTGGCGAAAGTCCAAGGCGAGTTGTTGGACAAAATGTCCGATAATTCGGCGCGCCAGCCGGGCCGGCCGAAGAGCGAGAAGGCGAAGGCGCGGGAGGTGGTGGCGCGCGAGCTGGACACCACGCCCGAGGCGGTGCGGGCCGCTGAGCGGCGCGCGGCTGAGCCCGAGGAACCGGAGGAAAGCACCGGAACGAATCCTCCGCTTGCCCCGCCCGTCGAGACGTGGGGCGTGCCGGTGGAGCACCTCGCGCAGGAATTCGCGTCGGTGCGGATCGCGCAGGAGGCGATGCGGGCGGCCGATCGGCACCTGCAACAGGCGCAGCGGGCGCTGGCGGCGCTGAAGGACGGCGGGGGCGTGGCAGCGCACCTGTACGCGCGCGTGTACATAGTGGTGCACACCGCGGCGGCAACGGTTCGCAGCGAAATTCCCGCGGCGGTCTGTCCGTATGACAAGGCGCTGATGCACAGGCGCGAGCGGTGCACCGGCTGCCAGGGAATCGGCTACGTCGGAGACGACGCGCTGCTGGGCGTCGCCGACGAGCTGAAGCTGGGAGGCGCCCAGGCGCGGGTGCCCAACGGCCGCGGCGGGTTCGTGCTGGTGTCGGAGTCGCGCTCGAAGGGCGCGGCCCCCGACGGCGAGAAGGAGGTGGCGAAGGCGGCGAAGGTCGCTGCGGAGAAGGCCGCGAAGAAGCTGCAGCTGCAGGACGGCGAGGGCAATCCAATCACCGTCCCGCCGGCGGATGAGGAGTCTCCTTTCTGATGGCCCGCACGCTGATGTTCTCGGTCGGCGAGTCCGATCTGATCTGGGAGTTCTTCCGCTGCGGCGGCAAGGGCGGCCAGAAGCAGAACAAGACGAGCAGCGGCGCCCGCGTGCGACACGAAGCATCGGGCGCCGTCGCCGAGTCGCGGGAGCAGCGCCAGCAGATCCAGAACCGGCGCACAGCGCTGAAGCGGCTCGCCGAGGACTCGCGCTTCAAGGCGTGGGTCATGATGGAAGCGGCGGCGCGGCTCGACGTCAACGTTGATCCCGCGCTGCGGATCGAGTCCGGGATCAGCGCGCGGACCTGCGTCCCGGGCGAGGCGTACTGCGACCTCGGGGGCCGCCGGTGACCGCCGTCCAGGCATCGCTGTTCGGGCCGGCGCCGATGCTGCGCGACGCACGGGGCGCGGCGAAGAAGCGCACGCCGCGCCCCTACCAGCGGGCGACCATCGACACCGCGATCGCGCAGTACCGCCAGGGCCTGCGCTCGACGCTGGCCGTGATGGCGACGGGGACGGGGAAGACGTTCACGGCGTCCCAGGTCATGGCGCGCACGCTCGACAAGGGCGGCGCGTGCCTGTGGCTGAACGAGCGGGACAACCTGGTCACGCAGATGTGCGACGAGCTGCCGGGGATGCTCGGCGTCGACGTCTACCGCGAGCAGGGGCCGGTCCGGGCGCTGCCCTCCGCGCGCGTGGTGGTTGCCACGGTGCAGTCGATGACAGAGGCGCGGCTGAAGACCTTCGACCCGGCCAAGTTCTCGCTGATCGTCTGCGACGAGGCCCACCACAGCGTCACCGAGAGCTACCGCCGGATCATCGCGTACTTCGAGCGGGCGCGCATCCTGGGCCTGTCCGCGACGCCGCAGCGCCTCGATGGGAAGGCCATGCAGCTGGTGTACGAGGCGACGTGCGCCGACTACATGATGGGGCCGGCCATCGCAGACGGGTGGCTGGCTGGCGTGCGCGTGGTTCCCGGTCACCAGCGCCTGGACCTGTCGAAACTGAAGAAGTCGGGCGACGACTACACCGACGAGGCGATCGCCGGGCTGCTCACGCCCGAGGTGCTGCATGGGATGTGCAAGGACATCCACGACCTGCACGAAGGCCGCCGCGGCGTCAGCTACTGGCCGCGGGTCGAGATCGCCCACGTCGCAGCGAAGACGCTCAATACCATGCGGCCCGGGAGCGCCCGCGCGGTTGACGGGGGGATGACACGGGACGAGCAGAACCAGATCTTCAGGGCCCACAAGGCGGGTCAGTTCCTGCACCTGTGCAACTGCGGCGTGGTCGTCGAGGGCTACGACGACGAGGGGATCGCGTACGTCTACCAGGGGCGCCCGACCCGCAGCATCTCGCGCCACATCCAGGAGATGGGCCGAGCCGGCCGACCCCCCAAGGATGCGAACGTCGACGCCTACGCGACGGCAGAGGAGCGCCGGGCGGCCATCCGCGCGAGCTCGAAGCCGGACGCCCTGATCCTCGACGCCGTGGGGAACCTCGGCAAGCACGCCGTGGCCGATCCGATCGACGCCCTGGCCGGGAAGCTCGATGACGAGCCGACGAAGAAGCGGGCGCGGGAGATTTTGGAGCGCGACGGTGGCGGGGATGTCGAGGCAGCGCTTGACGCCGCCAGGCGCCTGTCCGAGCGGGATCGGGAGGCAGAGGCCCAGCGCGTGATCCGCGTGCAGGCCGCCCAGTTCGCCTGGGGAAAGGCGGTGGACCCGTTCTCTGCCTTCGGGCTCGCGCCGCAGACCGACGTGGCGAACCCGCTCGCACCGCCCCCATCGATGCGGATGAAGCGCTACCTGTTCGAGAAGATGGGCACGGTCCCGCCGACGCTCACCGACGCGGACGCCCAGCGCCTGTCGAAGACAATCCGCGCCCGAGAAAAAGCAGGGCTCGCGGACCTGAAGACGGTGCAGTGGCTGAGCCGTCACGGCATCGCCGGCCAGCGAATGTACCAGGCGACAGCCGACCTCGTGCGACAGGCCGTCCGTGACAAACGCGACTGGTCGGCCGTTGAGGCGATCATCGGCGGAACGAAGCGCGAGCCAGGGGAGGATCTCTATTGAGCGCGCCGAGGTCATCCGCGCCGGCCTGGTCGGCGTTCGAGCGTCGCGGCCTTGTCGACAAGGGCAGCTACTTCATGGGCGCGTGTCCCGCCCACGAGGACGACAAGCGCAGCATGACGGTCACCGTCGGTGACACCGGCGCGATGCTGATCAAGTGCTTCGCCGGCTGCCGCGTCGAAGACATCGTCGAGGCGGTTGGCGTGCAAATGCGCGAGCTGTGGCCGCCGTCCGAGCGCCCCCGGGCGCCTGGCCCCGCCGCGGTGAAGGTGGTCGCGCGGTACGACTACATCGACGAGCAGGGCGTGTTGCTCTACCAGGTGGAGCGGACCGATCCGAAGGGCTTCCGCCAGCGCAAGCCCGAGGGCGAGGGCTGGTCCTACAAGCTCGGCAACGTCCGCCGCGTCCTGTACCGGCTGCCCGAGCTGCTAACCGCCAAGGGCCGGCCGGTGCTGCTGGTCGAGGGAGAGAAGGACGTGGAGAACCTCCGCAAGCTCGGCCTGATCGCGACCACCATCGCCGGCGGTGCCGGCGCGTGGCGCCCTGAGTACGCGGAGCCGCTTCGCGATCGAACGGTCGTCATCATCCCGGACAACGACGAGCCGGGGCGCCAGTTCGCGATGCAGGCCGCGACCTGGATCCTGCGCTCGCTGGTCGTGGTGCTGCCCGGACTGGCCGAGAAGGGCGACGTCTCGGACTGGATCGCGGCGGGGGGGACCGCCCGCCAGCTGGGCGAGCTCGCACGCGCGGCTGCTCGAGCGAAGGTCCGCAACGCTGAGGAAGTCGCGGCGGCGCTGGGCAGGGCCGCGTGAGGTTTCCCTACGAATACAAGGTTCCGCCGTACGAAGAGTTTCGGACCGGCCTGACCTTCGGGGCGGTGCGCCAGATGCTGTGGGTCCACAACGATGACCCGAAGACCTGGCGCTACAAGCGGCGCCGGACCGTTCTCGGGTTCTGGCACCAGCTGAAGCAGCAGCTCTACGCGCAGCTGCTCGACCGGATCGAGGCCGGCGAGCCCCCCCCGGTGACCCGCCTTTCTGAAGGGAGCGAGCCATGACGTGGAACGAATTCATCGAGGCCGTGCTGATGGTGGCGCTGGTGTGGGGCTGCGTGCTGGTGGGCTGGTGCAACCCATGACGCCGCTTCGCCACTACCGGAACGGGCCCGAGATCGACGTGGCGCTCTGCGGAGAGCGGGACATGCCGATATTCGCGGCGAGCACGCGGTTCATCACCTGCCCGGCGTGCATCGCGAAGCGCGCCGGGCTGATCGCAAGGGGGCTGAGCCGTCCGCGACAGCAGCTGGTCGCCGAGGCGAAGCGGAGGCGTGAGATGCCGGCGTCCTCGCCTGACTTCGGAAGGGGCGCACGGGCTAGTGATTGGAAGCGCGTCGACAACAACGGGAGTCGACGGTGACGAAGGCGGCGCAGATCATCGAGTTGCACCAGCAAGGCGGTCGTACGCCCACGGAGATCGCCACGATTGTCGGATCCACCCGTCGCACGGTGAACAGCACCATCTACCGCTGGAGACAGCGCGGGTGCCTGGACGCGAAGCCGCGCGGTCGGCCGCCCGTCAACCAGGAGCTGGAGACTTCGCGCGCGCAGGACCGGATCCAGCGGGACATCGCCGCTGGGAAGCGCTGCAAGCGATGCTGGCTGCTGACCCCGTGTGATCACACGCCATGAAGCGCCGTCGCCCGAAGATCTACCTGTCGATGGCCGAGCTTGGCCGCCAGGCTGATGAAGCGCTGGCCCGTGCGAACGCGATCGTTCTGGTCGCCAGGGCAAGCAGGGAAGCCGAGAAGCTACAAGCAGGTGCGGCGACAAAGCCGCGTATTGGAGGGGGACCCGCGCAAGGAAGATAGCGCGTGAGCATCCGACGCCGGGATGGCCCGGGCTGCATCGGAGCCGGCAAAAGCTGGGAGCTATCGCCACGCGGCGGGTCTCCTGGGGAAGGCTGAGCTATTCCGAGCCGACTGCAGCAGCTGCCTGGATGCGCTCCCCTCCGACTCGCACCGATCATAGACCGAGTCTCTTTCCGACAACGTGGTTGGGAAATGGATCTCGGAGTGTGCCCGGTGCTGTTGCCGCGCTGAATTAACGGACATCGCGTCCAAGAACCTCGGGTCGACGATAGTCAAGCAAGCTTGACTAATCTGGCGGTTCCTGCCACACGGCGGTCATGCATGTTATGCACAGCTCGAAGTGGCTGGCGCGCGCTGCCCTTGAGCGCCTGACGCGAATCCAGGCGATTCGGGCTGTCGTTGAGCGGCGTTTCGAACGAGCCGACGACAAGCAGCGCATCCCGACACGCACAGTGGCCTTGGTGGTCGGTGCGGAGATGGGCGAGCCGGTGAACCCGCCGCTGTACCGCGACATCGCAGCCGCGGTGAAGCCGCTCGGGTGGCTGCGAATCAAGCCGAAGAACAGGCCGCAGTGGCGCGGCGTGAGGGCGCGGTGACCAAGCTCGAGCGCGAGTGGGCCGCGAAGCTGAAGGCCAGCGGCTTCCAGGACCTGGAGACCCCTGGCGATCGGGACGGCCCGCTGTCGAACCGTGGCCACTTGGTGAACCACGCCGAGGCAACAGACGAGAACGAGGCGCGCCTGGTCCAGCGCATCGAGTTGGGCGAGGCCGAGACGGACCGCCGACGGGCAATCCTGCACCTGCCCATCCGCCGCGGTCGCAGGGCCTGGGCGCTCCACGCTGACGGCGTGTCGGAGCGCGACATTGCCAAGGCGTTGGGCATCACCCGCGACGCCGTACGCAAGCAGCTCGCGCACGTCGAGGCAGCCGCATCACGAATCCGAGCAAGGGAGGCGCGACCATGGCAGACCGACCGAAGAAACCTGCGACGCAAGGCCCGAAACCTGGTGAGCCGGTGCGAGCCGTCGGTGTTGCTGGAGATGGCCAGGCTTCTGTTGACGCCGAGGGGGCAGCCGACGAGGCCATCTCGATGATCGTCAGCGACATGCGGCGCCTGCGCGCCATCGTCAACGCGACCGAGCGGACCATGACCTGGGAAGAGGGCTCCCTGGTGGCCAACTACGCCCGCACGCTGGCCGTCCTGGCGCGCGCGAGGAAGCGGCCCGGGGGATTGGGCGACAAGACCGAGGCCGAGCTACTCGAGATGGCGATGGGCATCCCCGAGCTGCGCGCGGCGCTGGCTGGTGGGTCGTGAGCGGCTTCGCCCAGCGGACGCACGGCCCCGATGACGTGGCGTTCATCTACAGCAGCTGGATGAAGTCGTACCGCGCCAGCGAGCCGCACATGGCCAGCGACGACTACTACTCGCTCCAGCGCCTGCGCATCGACCGGCTCATCGCAAAGCACGGCGTGCTGGTGGTCTACCCCGAGGGAAGGAACCGCGTGATCGCAGCCTGGGCGTGCCTGGATCTGGCGCGGGAGGCGGTGGCGCACTACGTGTACGTCCAGCGCGAGTATCGGGGGCGCGGCATCGCTCGGATCCTGCTGACCGGCCGCACGTCGCTCACGCACTGGACGCCAGCCGTCGAGACGCTGGTGCGCCATGGCTTCCGGTACCGGCCGCACCTGCTGGATGTGGCCAAATGAGCCTGCGGAAATGGCTGAAGGTGGCCGGTGCGCTGAGGCCCCTGGAACCGCCCGAAGAGCGGCTGTTGGACCGGGGGGCAATCGTGCAGACGGCCCCGCGGCAGCGCCGGCACAAGTACGACTTCAGCCGGCACGAGCCGCCGATCACGAAGGCGCAGCAGGTGTGGATTCTCGGCCAGCAGCAGAAGCAGGTGGAAGCGGGCATCCGTGCCCCGGCCATCCGCGATGCTGACCTGTCGCCAGAACAGCTGGCCGAGCTGAACGCGCTGAGGGGCGAGATGGACCAACACGACAAGGAGTACACCGATGATGATTCAACTGACGACCGCGAGTGATGGCGTGGGCTACATGATCCACCAGAACGGTGGCATACCCGGTGACCACCGGCTTTACGAGGACGGCGAGGTCATCGACCGTCAATTCTCGACCTGGGCCGAGGCCCGCACGTGCGCCCAGGAGCGTACCGGCGCCCGAATCACCAATGAGGGCATGTCGACGTGGCTGTCCTGGGAGACCACCACGACGTGACCTCCGAGACGCGCGCCATCCTGGCCGAGCTCGCCGCGCGCGCGCTGCGGAAGCGGTGGGATCCGCGTGCCTTCGCAGGCCAGCACGAGCCGCAGTACGGTTTCATCACCGACCGCTCGCCCTTCTCGCACGCCCAGTGCGCGCGGCAGTCCGGGAAGACCTGGGGCGACGACTTCATCCTCGGGCAGAACGCCGACGAGCACCCGCGCAGCGCTGGCCTGTTCCTGGGGCTGAAGGGCACGGGCGTCCGAGTCTCGAACTGGGTGCCGACGTGGAAGCAGGGGCTGTGCGAGATGCACGGCATCCCATCGGACTGGCACAACGAAACGTCGATGGTCACGACGTGGCCGAACGGCTCGCGCGTAATGTTCGGCGGCACCGACGACCTGTCGAACGTGCGCAAGTTCCTTGGCAATTCGCTGCGAAACTACGGCATCGTCATCATCGACGAGGCGCAGGACCAGCCGCCCCAGGTGCTGCGCTACATCCTGAACACGCTGCTGCCCCCGATGCTGGGGCCGAAGTCGCGAATCATCCTGTCCGGCGTGCTGCCCGACGTCCCGGCTGGGCCGTTCTACGACCTTGCGCACCCGGGCGGCCTCGGTGGGGCCAAGTGCACCTGTACCGGCTGGCGACACCACGAATGGGGGCGCGCCGCGAACATCCACACGCCCGAGGCGATGGAGCAGCTCGCGAAGTACATGCGGGACCACGGCCTCACCGAGGACGACCCGCAGATCCAGCGCGACTGGTTCATGAAGCGCGTCTGGGACACTAGCGCGACGGCCTACCGCTACCGCCAGGAGCTGAACGGCTACAAGGCCGAGACGCCCGACTGGTTCAAGCACGTGGACTGGGAGCACGGGAAGGCGCGCGCCGCCGTGCCGCACGACGGAATCGACCAGTTCACGATCGGCATCGACCCGGGCGGTGGCGACCGCACCAGCATCGTGGTCTGGGGGTGGGGCGAGCACACGCACGAGATTCAGCATGTCTTCGAGTGGGTCACGCCGCGCGACACGCCGGTGCCGCTGTCCGAGATCGCCTCGACGCTGGCGATCGCGGTGGAGCACTACCCGACGGACAACATCTTTTGGGACCCTGGCAGTGGCTCCCTGGAAATCGACACCTTCGGGACGGACTACGGCATCCCACTGGTGCGCGCTGCAACCAAGACTGACTTCCCCGGCCAGGTCCGCCGCAACAACGACTTGCTGACCAAGGGCTACCTGAAGGTGATCATCGGCTCGGCGCTGGAAGAGGACTACCAGCGCGCCCGGTTCGACACCGAGGCGCGCGCGAAAGGCACCTGGCGCTGGTCCAGCCAGTGGCATCCCGACCCGAGCGAGGCCGGACGCTACGGGTTGCAGGGCTACTACAACGCCTACGTGGAGCCGCCCAAGCCCGTGCCGGTGGAGCTGGCCAAGCGAGCCGCGATGATCAAGCGCCAGCGCGAGTACAACGCGAAGCGCGGCGGCAACGGCGATCCGGAGCTGGAAGAGGAGCAGCTCGTCGATGACCTGTTCGGCTGAGTTGTTGGACAAAATGTCCATGAACTAGCGCGTCAAGCAACCGTGCGGGCCACCGCATGGGAACAAAGCAGCTCAAGGCGCTATTGCGCACGCTGAACGCCGCTGGCGTCCTGTCGTACACCGATGGCGCCGTTTCGGTGACGTTTGGCGGCCCGATCGCGCCCGTTGTCGACAAGGAAGACGCGACGGGTGCCGGTGAGCTGTCATTGCCGCCCGGCACCCCTGACCCCGGGGCGCTGATCCGCCAGCTGTACGCCGAGCGCGAAGCCGCGAAGAAGGCGAAGCGGTCCTGATGGCGACGGCGAAGTTCAAGAACAAGCCGCAGCCGGTCATCGGCGTCCACGACTACAGCCGGCGCGACGTGGCCGGGCCGCAGCTCGGCTGGTGGCCCGAGACGCTGGACGAGCGCGGCGCCGCGATGGTGGCGCTGGCCAAGCAGATCGAGACGTCGTCGCCCGAGATGATGCGGAACGACCTGAACCTGCTGTACGGAAGCTGCTACGAGGGCCGTGCGCTCACGTCGCTGTACCAGTACGGCGGGGCCGCGGTGCTGAGCCAGGGCGCGACGTCGCTGGCTAGCACGGTGGACGTCAGCTGGAACCAGATCCGCAGCGTCGTGCAGACGGTGGCCTCCCAGGT
>DATAOD010000242.1:0-9614 GCA_036265975.1 Candidatus Limnocylindria bacterium | reverse complement strand
CTCCCTGCCGCACCAGCAGGGCGTGGTCGCCGGCCGAGTTGGTCAGCGGCACCGCCTCCAGGCGGCCGGAGGCACCCAGCGGCAGGGCGGCACCCGCTTCGTCCATCGGCGCGAGGATAGCAGCCGTCAGGCGTCGAGCAGAGCGAGCGTCGGGGCCAGCGCGGCCACGCTGTCGGGGGTGATCGGGTCAAGCACCAGCTGGACGTGGCTGACGCCCTCCGCGGCAAAGGCCCCCAGGGTTGCGGACAACTTCTCTGGCTCGCCGCTCAGGGGCGGCGTCTCCGGGGCGCTGGGGTCGCCGCGACCGCCGGCGGCCCCTGGCATGGCCACGTACAAGGCCACGGTGCGCGCCACCTCAGCCGGATCGCGCCCGGCGCTGCGGCACGCCGCATCGATCTTGTCCCGCAGGACCCGGTAGCGCGCCACGTCGTTGTCGAACCAGCTGAACCAGGCGTTCCAGGCCTGGACGTGCGGGAGGGCGATGGACAGCATCCGCTCCCCCTCCGATCCCACCATCAGCGGCGGACCCTCCACCCGCGGGCCGCGAGGAACCAGCTCGCACTGGTCGAGCTGGTAGTAATCGCCCTGGAAGTCGCAGCTGCCCTCCCGCAGCAGCGTGCGAATGATGGTGAACGCCTCCTCGAAGCGGCTGACCCGATGGTCATAGGGGAACCCGAAGGCGGTGTACTCCGTCTGGTTCCAGCCGGCTCCCAAGCCCAGGATCAGGCGCCCGCCGCTGATCTCTTCGATGGTCGCCGCCTTCTTGGCGATCATGGCCGGGTTGTGGAAGCTGGTCGCCGCCACCAGGGGTCCCAGCTCCACGCGCTCCGTCACGGCCGCGAGGGCGGCCAGCGTGCTCCAGGCCTCCCAGGGCCCGCGTGGCGCCGCCCCGGGCCAGCGGTAAAGCAGGTGGTCGCCGACCCACACCGAATCCAGGCCGATGTCCTCCGCGGTCTGCGCCATGGCGCGCAGCTCCGGCCAGCGGGCGACGTACTCGACCTCCGGCAGCTGCACGCCAACCTTCATGGGTCGTGCCATCGCATTGATTGTGCATCGCACCATCCTGCCTCGTCCGACTGTGCCGCCACCGCCGTTGGCACCGCGAACCGATAAGCGCCCGGTAAGCAGCCGTTGTTACTGTTCCGATGATCCGATCAGTCCGCGGGGTCGCGTGCCCTGCGAGGGGTGGCAGACAGCCGCCAAACGCGTTCGGGAGGCCCGGTGCGAGACACCGGGCGATGCGAAATCCCGCTTGATCGGCCTGTCCCCATCCCCGCCAGGCCAAAGTGAGGCCCTAGGCCACCCGCCGGCGCTTCTTGCTGACGTAGTCGACCAGCACGTACTCGCCCAGGTGCTCCGGCTCGACGTAGAAGGCTCGGCCGCGGTTGATGCGGCTCATGAGGTCCACGAACTCGGACAGGTAGCGGGAGCGCTCCAGCATGAAGGTGTTGATCACGATCCCCTCCTTCGTGGCGCGGCCGACCTCGCGCAGCGTGGACTGCATGGTGTGGATGGTGGGCGGGTAAGCGAACTCCACCTGTCCGTTGGAGATGTGCGCGGTCGGCTCACCGTCGGTGATGACAACGATCTCCTTGTTGCCGCCGCTGCGTCGGCCGAGCAGCTGGCGAGCGATCATCAGGGCGTGCTGCAGGTTCGTTCCGTACTCGAACTCGTACGGCGACAGGGTGGCAATCGCCTCTGGCTTGATCTGCCGGGCGTAGTACGCAAAGCCGACCACGTACAGCCGGTCGCGCGGATACTTGGTGTGGATCAGGGTGTGCAGCGCCATTGCCACGCGCTTGGCGGCGGTCGAGCAGCCGCGCAGCAGCATCGATCGGCTCATGTCGAGCAGCAGGACGGTCGATGAGACGGTGGCCTCCTCTGAACGTCGCACCTCGAAGTCGTCGGGGGCCAGCCGCAGGGGCGTCCCAGTTCCGCCGCGGGCCATTGCGTTGAACAGGGTGCGATTGAGGTCGACCGCGAACGGGTCGCCGTGCTCGTAGCGCTTCGTGTCGTCCGTGGGTTCGCCGCTGCCGCCGGCAGTCGGCAATGGGTGCCCGCCCAGCGACTCGCGGCGCAGGCGGCTGAAGATCTCGGTCAGCGCGCGCATCCCCAGGCGTCGGGCAGCCCGCGGGGTGAGCTCCAGCCGGCCGCCCTCGTTCTCCAGGTAGCCAGCCTCCTCCAGCGCGCGCGTCAGCTCGCGCAGCCGCTCCAGGTCCTCCTGCGACTCGTCGCCGGCCAGCTGCCGCAGCAGGTCGGCGTCCAGCCGATCGAGCGCATCGGGGTCGCGCGCGCCGAGCAGCTCCTGCTCCATGGCGTCGAACTGCTGCTGCCGGTCGACGGCGGCCAGCGCGTCGAGCAGACCCATCGGCTCGTCGCCGGAGAAGGGATAGGGCTCGCCGAAGGCCTGGTCCGGCCGCAGGCCCTGCAGGTTGCCGGCGAGGCGTGCCATGTCCCAGCGCAGCCGGTCATCGCGAAGGAGGTCGTCCATCATCTGCTGCAGCTCGCCGCGCATCTCGGGGCTCATGCTGTTCAGCAGCGACGCCATCTGCGAGGCCTGTCGGTGAAGGTGGTCGATCAGCTCGTCCACGGTGCCGATGCCCGGCGGGAAATAGTTGCCGTGCTGCGCCATGAAGGCCTCGAAATCGGCCCTGGTATCCGCGCCGGAGGCGTGCTTCTCCAGCAGGGAGTTGAGGTCGCGCACCATCTGGCGCACGCCGTCAAGGTCTTCGGGCGCGAGGCCGGAGACGCCTTCCTTCAACCCCTGGAAATAGGTCTGCATCAGCTGCTGGCGCAGCTCGTCGGTCAGCGCGTTGAAGGCGTCCCGCGCGGCGGGATCCATGAACTCGTAGTCGCGCAGGCCGTGCAGCCGCTGCGCCACGCCAGGGCCCAAGGCGTCGAGCCGATCGCGCCGCTGCTGCGCCGCACGGCGCAGGACGTGCTCCACCATGCGCGCGCGCTCCTGCTCCTCGCCGGGCGCGGAGTCCATCGACGAGCGCTCGGCCGCATCCAGTCGCTGCTCGATCCCGGCCCGTTCCTGCTCCACGATCCCGTCCAGGCGGTGCGACAGGTCGTCCATCACGCCCTCCAGGTTGCTGCGCTCCAGCTCCTCCTGGCGGCGCTCGCGCAGCCGATCGACGATTCGGCGCAGCCCGGGCACGTCCCCGCCGCGCATGCCGCGCAGGCCGCGCTGCATGAGCCGCTGCAGAGCTCGGCGCACGTCGCCATCGGCCAGAACGTCCTCTGAGAGGGCGTCGAGCACGTCATCGGCGTCGAACGGAGGCAGCTGCTGGCTGCCGTCCCAGCGCGAGTAGCGATAGAGGCTCACGAGGCCACGTCGCCCGGCAATGGCCGCTCAGCGCGCGTAGCGGACCGCGCCACCGCGACGCTCCTTGTTCAGCCGCCGATTGAGATGGAGCCCCTCCAGCACGAACTCGACGCCGCTGGCCACGCCCGCGGGCGACTCGCCCACGTCCAGCCGGCCCACCGCCCGGCGGAGCTCCGGAATCCGGTCCACCAGCCGCTCGTGCGCATCGGACCCGATGAGCTCGCCGACCTCGGCATCGGCCCCCTCCTCGAAGCGCTCGATCAGAGCGGCAAGCTCGGAGATCACGAAATGGCGGTTGAAGACGTTCACAACCGCCCGCTGCACCAGCTTGTCGATGACCCGATCCTCGCGCGCCTCGTCGCCCAGCGTCTCCAGCTCGATCTTGCCGGCAGTCGAGGCCACCACAGAGGGCAGGTCGCTGATCCGAGGAGCGGCCACTGGTTCGCCCAGCCGCACCGCCCGCTTCAGGGCAGCCGCCAGCAGCGTCTCGTGGTTGGAGATCGTGACCCGCACGCTGACGCCGGAACGCTGGCTGACCTCCGAGGAGCGACGCGCCAGCTGGGACAGCTCGGCCACCACCTCGCGCATGAAGCCGGGCACGTGGACCGGCAGCTCCGCGGCCTCGTCCTCGAAGGCGGTGCGTTCCGCCTCCATGATCGCGATTTCCACCTCCGGGTCCTCCGGGTAGTGGGTCCGGATCTGGGCGCCGAAGCGATCCTTGAGCGGCGTGATGATGCGGCCCCGGCTGGTGTAGTCCTCCGGGTTGGCCGACGCGATCACGAACAGGTCCAGCGCCAGGCGCACCTTGTAGCCGCGGATCTGGACGTCGCGCTCCTCCATCAGGTTCAGCAGGCCCACCTGGATCCGCTCGGCCAAATCGGGCAGCTCGTTGAGGGCGAAGATGCCACGGTTGGTGCGCGGCACCAGGCCGTAATGGATGGTCAGCTCATCGGAGAGATAGCGACCCTCGGCCACCTTCACCGGATCCACCTCGCCCACCAGGTCGGCGATCGTGATGTCCGGGGTGGCCAGCTTCTCCCCGTAGCGCTCGTCTCGATGCAGCCAGGTGATGGGCGTCTCATCGCCCGCCTCGGCCACCAGGGCGCGGGCGAAGGGGCTCACCGGCTGGAGCGGGTCGTCGTGCAGCTCGGCGCCGGCGACCTCCGGCACCCACTCGTCCAGCAGCGCGACCAGCGAGCGCGCGATGCGGGTCTTGGCCTGGCCGCGCTCCCCGAGCAGGATGATGTCCTGGCCGGCCAGCACCGCATTCTCGATCTGCGGCAGCACGGTGTCCTCGTAGCCGAGAATCCCGGGCAGCAGCGGGTCGCCGCTGCGCAGCAGCTGCAGCAGGTTGGCCCGCATCTCCGCTTTTACGCTCCGCGCGTGGTAGCCGCTGGCACGAAGCTCTCCCAGCGTGGTGATGGTCGGGAGGTCGGTCATGCGCGGGGCTCCTTTGGCGATGCATCGGGCAGGTTCGGATAGGTCAGTACGGCGCGGGCCACGGCCGGTGGTGAGCAGATGCCACGCGCCGCGAGGTGGAGCAGGAATGCGGCGCGCTGCTCCAGCTCGTCCTCCAGCGAGGAGGCATCGGTGCCCAGCGTCGCCGCCAGCACGGCGTAGGCCGCGGGGTCGTGCACCAGCGCCTTCGCGCTGCGACCGCCGTCTCCGGAGAGCACCGGCGGCACCGGCAGCCGCTGGGCGCCGGTGAGCCTCGGGGAGCGGCCGCCATCCAGCGCGGCCAGGCGCACCGGCGCCAGCGCGCCGCTGGCATCCAGGCGCAGGTGCCAGGCCTCCTCGACGCGGCGATACATGCCGGCCGGGGTCCGATAGGCCGAGTACTGCAGGTACATAGTCAGGCCGGCCAGGTCCGCGTCTGCCGCCCGCAGCTCGCCCCGCATCGCATCCAGCGCCTCCTGCAGCGAATCGGCGTGCATGGTTCCACCGAATCCGTAGCCCGATCCGGCCAGTCGCAGGGCGGCGCGGGCGTTCGGGCCCCAGACGTAGATCGGCAGGTGGTCGCTGAGCTCGTTCACCAGCAGGTAGCCGCGGTCCGGCCCAACCTCATCGGTCCACGTCATGTCCTTCCCCCAGCCGCGCAAGAACACGCCCACTGTCTCGTCGGGCAGGAAGTCGACCAGCGCGGAAAGGGTGGTGGTCTTGCCTGCCTGGGGTGCCTCGGAAGCGAGCATCACTCCGCGACGCCGAGCGGTGACGGCCCACAGGGTCGCCATCAGCCGAGCATCCAGGCTGCCCGACGCGATGATCTCGACAGCGCTCATCGGCTGTGGCAGCGACCAGTGGTATCCCCACCAGCCCTCGGGGAAGCGCCGGAACCAGTCGACGAGGGCACGATCCATCGTGCCGGCACGGTACGCGTGGTGACAGCGCCACGCAACCGGCCCGGTCGGGCCGGCGGCTATCATCGGCCCATGGCCCCGCAGACCCCCTCCTACCTGCCGATGCTCCGCGGCGAGCGGGTCTGGCTGCGGGGCGCCACCAAGGCCGATTTCGTCGAGGAGGCGCCCGCGGTCAGCGACGCCGAGACCGGCCACTTCCTGGGCATCAAGATGCCCATCAGCTCCGAGGGAGCCGAGCAGTTCGCGCAGCAGATCCTTTCGCAGCAGGGCAAGACGGTCTGGGCCTTTGCCATCTGCCCGCTGGGTGAGGACCGCCGCATCGGGACCGTCAACCTGCGGAACGTGGACCGGGAGAACGGCAGCGCGGAGCTGGCGATCGTGATCAGCGACAAGTCGCTGCAGGGGCAGGGTCTGGGCACGGATGCGCTGAACTGCCTGGTCGACTTCGGCTTCGGCGAGCTCCGGCTGGAGCGCATCTACCTGCACGTCTTCGACTTCAACGCGCGCGCCAGGCGCTCGTACGAGAAGGCTGGCTTCCAGACCGATGCGACCCTCCGCCATTCGAGGTTCCACCGCGGGCAGCACCACGACGTGCACCTGATGTCCATCCTGCGCGACGACTGGCTGGCGCTCGATCGGCGACGCGCCTGGGATCCAGCGGCCGAGTAGCTCCGGTGCCCGCCGGCAACGGTGAAGGACGCTTACGGTCGAACCCAACCCGATCTTTACCACCCATCAGCCATCATGGGGCGAGACCCACGCACCCGGAGCGGAACCACCATGCGATTTGCGAAGCTCGCCGCGGCGGCCGCAGTCCTCATCACGGCCAGCGTCGTCGGAGGCACGCTCATCGGCAGCGTTCTGGCCGCGCCACGCGGCACGGCGTCGACCCACACCCACGCAGCCGATGAGAACGATGGGTCAAAGCTCGCCGCGAACGCGGGCAAGTACTGTGACGTGTTCATCGACACCCTTGCCTCCAAGCTCGGTGTCGACCGTGATGCGCTGCTGCCGGCGGCGAAAGACGCCGCCAAGACTGCAATCGACGCGGCGGTCGCGGCCGGCGATCTCGACTCGGATCGCGCGACCGCCCTGAAGGATCGGATCGAGCAGGCAACGGGGCAGGGCTGCCATCTGCTTGGCGCCCGGCTGCATGCCGCGGGGAAGATGCACGTCTTCGCTCATGGCTTCGGCCGGGGCTTCATCCACGCCGACGTGCTGGGCGCAGCCACCGACGCCATGAAGATAGACCGCGCGACTCTGTTCTCGCGCATGGCCGGGGGCGACAGCCTGAAGGACGTGGCCGCGGACCAGGGCGTCGACTACGGCACCGTGACGAAGGCCGTGCTGGATGCGCTGGACGCTGACCTGAAGGCAGCCGTCGATAGCGGGCTCAGCCAGGACCGCGCCGACGCGGTGCGCGAGAGGGTCGCGACCTGGCTGGATGGCGGCGGTGAGCCGCCCATGCATCGGCTGCGCGACCACCTGGGCCAGCAACCCTCTTCCTTCAGCTTCCGCTGAGTGCCGCTTCCGCAGCGGGTCGGGCCGTCCGCCTGGCAGGCGGGCTCCTGCCTCAGGAGCTGAAGCGCAGCATCACCGCGTCTGTCACGGGCCGGTAGCCGATGGCCTGGTAGACATGGTTGGCCGTCTTGTTTCCCAGGTCCGTGTACAGGAAGCAGTAGCGCCGGCCTTCCTCGAGCATCGTCCGGCTGACGGCGGCCGTCAGGCGGCTGGCATACCCGTGTCCGCGCTCCTCGGGCGGCGTGTAGACCGGACCGATGCGTGCCCCGTTCGGCGTCCGCCCTCCCATGCCGACCATCGAGACCGGTTGCCCATCGACCTCCCACAGCCAGAAGCGCCGGCTTCCTCGCACCCAGCTTTCCATGCTCCGCTCGATCATTCCGGTCTCGGCCTCCTCGTCCAAGGCCTCCCGGTGGAAGGCGAGGAGCCAGCCGCCGATGGTTTCGCGGTCAGTCGCATCCGCCAGTCGTGCCGAGCCGGCCCCGGGCCGCGGGTCCACGACTTCGGCCAGCCGATAGATCCGCTCCTCACGGGTAACGTGCCACGAACCTCCGTATGTGTCCGTCCAGGCATCGGCCAGGGCGCAGCCAGCAGCCGGCGGCCCGACGACCCCCGGCAGCGTCTCGCCGGCCAGCCCCGACACGAGGACCGGCACCACGACGCCCGGATCGTCCACCTCGGACAGCAGCAGGTTGTGCGGCGGCGTTCGGATCGCGACTGCCGCAGGATCGCCGTCGGCCGGTCCAACCGTGACCAGCATCGGCGGGCCGGCGTAGGTGTCGGCGTCGACCGCAAGGCTCGCGGCGATCCCCAGGATCAGGTTGTGCTCGGCCTCACGAGCCAGGAGATACGGGCCCGCCGCCTGCATGAAGGCATCCACGCTGTCGAATCGCTGCAGCTGCATCAGTCAATCATCGGCCATCTGTTGTTGCCGCAGTTGATGCCGGTGCGTCATTTCGCGCCAATGAGTCCTGAGCCGGTTGTTGCACGCGGTTGGATGCCTCGCATGAATGAAATCGCGCCAATGAGGCCAGGCACCACCGGACCTGCGTGGTCAGATGCGTCGCATGCACCAAATGGCGCCAATTAAGCCGCTGAGCAGGGGATCTGCGCGGTTTGATGCGTCCCAAGCATCGACCCTCCCCGCCCGACTGCCGCAGGTTCCCGGTCGCATGCGCGCGGCGTTAGGCTTGCGGTATGACGAAGATTGGTTACGCCTGCATGCTCGAGCAGTTCCACCCCACCGAGCTGCTTGAGTGGGTGCCGCAGGCGGAAGCGGCAGGCTTCGATGCGGGATTCCAGGTCAGCGAGCACTTCCATCCGTGGACCCCGCAGCAGGGCCAGGCTGCCTTCGCGTGGAGCTTCATGGGCGCGCTGGGCCAGAAGACCAGCCTGCCGTTCGGCACGGCGGTGACCTGCCCCGGATTCCGCTACCACCCGGCCGTGATCGCGCATGCAGCGGCCACGCTCGGCGCCATGTACCCCGGACGCTTCTGGCTGGGGCTCGGAGCGGGCGAGGCGCTGAACGAGCACGTCATCGGCGGCGAGTGGCCGGAGGTCGGCATCCGCAGCTCGATGATGTTCGAGGCCATCGAGGTCATCAGTAAGCTCTTCAGCGGCAAGGTCGTGAAGCACGACGGCGAATACTTCACGCTGGAATCGGCGCGGCTGTACACGATCCCCGACCAGCCGGTGCCCATCTACGTCGCCACCGCCGGCCCGGTGAACGCCAGGCGGACGGGCAAATATGCCGATGGGATCATCACCGTCGGCGCCGCGGACGAAAAGATCGCAATGCTGTGGGACAAGTTCCGCGAGGGCGCCCGCGAGGCCGGCAAGGACGCATCGGCCATGCGCACGCAGCTGCAGGTGCACATCAGCTGGGCCGATTCGCAGCAGCAAGCCGAAGAGCAGGCCGTCAGGGAATGGCCGAATGGCGGCATGCCGTTCCCGAAGCAGGACATCAGGAACCCGGAGGACTTCGCCAACATGGCCAAGCTGGTCCGCCTGGAGAACTTCAAGGACCGCATGCTGATCAGCGCCGATCTGGATGAGCACGCTGCCGCCCTGCAGTCGTACGTGGACATGGGCTTCGATGAGATCTACCTGCACAACGTGGGGCGCAACCAGCCCGAGTTCATCGAGGCCTTCGGCACGAAGGTGATTCCGCAGCTCAAGCTCGCCTGAGCAATCTGGCCCGATGGATCCGGTCGCGCTGGGCGCAGCCCTGGCGCTGGCCAGCGCCGGACTGCACGCGACCTGGAACCTGCGGCTCAAGGCATCCGCGGACCCGATGCGGACCGCCGCCACCGCGATCCCGCTGGTCACCCTGCTCGGCACGCCATTCGTGGCTGTCGCGTGGTGGCTCGCCGGCAGGCCGATGCTGCCGCTCGCCGGATGGCTCCTCG
>DATAOD010000241.1:0-2568 GCA_036265975.1 Candidatus Limnocylindria bacterium | reverse complement strand
CGCGCGCCCATCGCTGAGAGCGCGAGCTTGTCGGAGGCGAAGAACTGGAAGGCCGCGAAGCCGCCGGCGATGATGATGATGCCGACGGCCCCCGCACCCGCGGCGTACAGCGCGGCCACGAGGGCGGCGTAGACGACGCCGAGCAGCAGGAGCACGACGACGATCCGGATCTGCAGCCCGGGGTCGCGGCCGAATGAGGTGGGTCTTGGCATGGCTCCATTGATGGTGGCAGACGGTGCCGCTGCTTTCGCGAGGTTTTAGGTGCGCCTGAACCGGTGGGAGATTCCCCGCCGCCGAGTCCCTGCCCGCGGGCGGGGAGCGGGGGACCCACAGGACGTCCCCGGGGCGAATCGCAGGTCTGGTGACCTGGTAGCGCGGCGGATCCCGCGCGAGCCCGTCAGCTAACCCCGTAGGCACACAACCGATGGCTCGCGCGGCGACGACGCATTCGCAGATTTCCCTGCACGCTGCAGGATTTGTTGCATGCTCCATAACACGGAGCGCAGTGCTGGCTGCCCTCCGGGAGGCCGCCTAGCATGGCCCGCCAGATGGTCTCCCGCCTCCGGGTGCTGATCGCGGTCGCCGCCGTCCCGCTGCTGTTGTGGGGCGTGCTTCCGCTCGTCTCGCACGGCGATCCCAGCCCGGGCCAGATCCAGAAGAAGATCGACCGCAAGGAAGCCCAGATCCAGTACCACCGCGGCCGGGAGCGGGTGCTGACGAGCGACATCGCGGGCTACACGCGCCAGATCAACTCGCTGCAGTCCGACATCACGCGCCTGCAGACGCGGCAGGTGCGCATCGAGTCCGACCTCAGCGCCAAGCGCGCCGAGCTGGCCCGCATCCAGGAGCGGCTGCGCCAGGAGCGCCTGCGGCTCGTCCGCCTGCGCGCGCGGCTGGCCGAGGCGCGCACCGCGCTGGCCAACCGCCTGGTCGAGCTCTACAAGGCCGACCGGCCCGACGTCGTCACCGTGATCCTCGAGTCCGACGGGTTCGCCGACCTGCTCGAGCGCACGGAGTTCATGGAGCGCGTGTCCGCCCAGGACCAGCGGATCATCCAGCGCGTGCGCACGGCGAAGGCCGACGCGACGGCCACCGCCCAGAAGCTCGACACGCTGGAGACCCGCCAGCAGAAGCTCACCGACACGATCGAGCGCCGCCGCGACCAGGTCGTGGCCGTCAAGAGCCAGCTCGTCGTCAAGCGCGGCCGCTTCCAGTCGGCGCGCTCGAACAAGTTCACCGCCCTGGCCTCGACGCGCGAGCGCCGCCACCAGCTGCAGGACGACGTCGGCAGCCTGCGCGCCCAGCAGGCCAAGATCACGGCCGCGCTGCAGTCGGCCGCCGGCGGAGGCGGGAACCTCCCGGCGGGCCCGGTGCGCCCCGGATCGGGCGGCCTCATCTGGCCGGTCAACGGGCCGATCACCTCGCCGTTCTGCGAGGCGCGCGCGTGGGAGTCCTGCCACCCGGGGATCGACATCGGGGTGCCGACCGGCACGCCGATCCGCGCCGCCGCCTCGGGCAAGGTCGTGCTGCTCCAGGGCGAGGGCGCCTCCGGCGGCTACGGCAACTTCACCTGCGTCCAGCACACCGCGTCGATGTCGACCTGCTACGCGCACCAGCGCAACTTCGCCGTGTCGATGGGGCAGTCCGTCCAGCAGGGCCAGGTCATCGGCTACTCGGACTGCACCGGCCGCTGCTTCGGCCCGCACCTGCACTTCGAGGTGCGCATCAACGGGCACGTGGTCAACCCCATGAGCTACCTGTAGACGGCGGCCCGGCGCTCGCCGCCCCGGGTACCGTGTAGGCCGCGTGCAGCCCGAGATCCACATCTTCGGCCTGACCCTGCAGTCGTTCGGGCTGATGATGGGGCTCGGGTTCGTCGTCGCCGGCATCTGCGCGACGCGCCACATCCAGGAGCTCGGCAAGCCGCAGGACTGGGGCTACGAGATGATCTTCGCCGCGCTGGTCGGCGGCCTGATCGGCGCGCGGCTGTGGTGGATCGGCGAGAACTGGTCCGACGCCAAGGACGACCTGCTCGGCAGCCTGTTCTCCGGGACCGGCCTGGTCTGGTACGGCGGGGCGTTCGGCGGCGCGATCGCCGTCCTGGCGTGGGCGGCCTGGCGGCGCTGGCTCACGCTTTCGATGCTCGACGTCGCAGCGGTGGGGCTCGCCGCCGGCTACGCGATCGGGCGGATCGGCTGCCAGCTCTCGGGCGACGGCGACTACGGCATCCCGTGGGACGGGCCGTGGGCGATGGCGTACCCGCACGGCACCGTGCCGACGACCGAGACCGCGCACCCGACGCCGGTCTACGAGACGTTCGCGATGCTGCTCGTCGCCTGGTGGCTGTGGCGCCACCGCCACGCGTGGCGGCCGGGCACGCTGTTCGCCGCCTACCTCGTGCTGGCCGGGCTCGAGCGCTTCCTGGTGGAGTTCATCCGCCGCAACCCCGACGAGTTCCTGGGGCTGACCCAGCCGCAGCTGATCTCGGTGGTGATGATGGTCGCCGGCGGCGCGTGGCTGCTGTGGCTCAGGCGAGAGCCCGCCGCAGCCAGCGGAGGGCCTCGCCCT
>DATAOD010000240.1:0-6755 GCA_036265975.1 Candidatus Limnocylindria bacterium | reverse complement strand
CCTGCTGATCTACGTCGGCGACATCTCCGAGTGCGAGATCCTGTTCCCGTACGGCTCGTGCGCGTTCTCGTCCAAGGTGGGGCAGCTGGCCGGCAACCATTTCGCCACACTCGTGCCGGATGACGGCTGGCGCGATCGCCTTCGCGAAGTGGGCCGCCGCGTCCTGTGGGAGGGTGCGCAGCCGATCTCCATCACCGAGGAGGACTGATGTCGCTCCAGGACGGGATCGTCGTCGCGCTCGTCCTCGGGGCACTGGCGCTGGCGGCGGCGATGACGCCATCGGTTCGCCGATGGTTCGCTGACGGGCGGACGGAGCCCCTGGTCGACCCGAGCCAGGACATCACGGTCGAATCGATCGACGGCCTGCCGGGCTGGTATCACTATCGCTTCCGCAACCGGGTCCTGCCTCGCGGTCGCCGACATGCCTCCCCACCCGATGCGACCGTCCACCGTCGCGACGATCCTCGCGAACGCACGCGCTAGCCACTTCTCGGTCAGATTTGCAGCCTGGGGCGAGGTGGGCCCGCCAGAAGCGTCAGCACCCGCGCAGCCGCTACGCTGCGCACCCATGACAGATCTCGTCGTGCGCGGCGGCACCGTGGTGACGGCGGAGCGCTCGTTCCGGGCAGACGTTGCGATCAACGCCGGCCGGATCACGGAAGTCGGAGAGGTGATCGGAGCCCAGCGCGGGGACGCGGAGACCATTGACGCGCGCGGCATGCTCGTCCTGCCCGGCTGCGTCGACGTCCACACGCATACCCGCATCCCAGGCGACGACGAGCCGGATCGTTTCTACCAGGACTCGGTGGCTGCAGCGTTCGGTGGCACCACCACGTTCCTTGCCTTCAACAACCCGGGCACGGGAATCAGCGAGCAGGGCAGCGCCTCGCTGTTAGCAGGCCTCGACGAGTTCCGCCATAGGACAGAGGGCGAGTCAGCGGTGGATTACGGACTCTCCGCTGTCATCTCCGGCCACCAGGCCGATCCCATTGCCGAGCTGCCGGAGCTCATACACCGCGGCGTGCCAACCGCCAAGGCGTTCATGGTCTACGACTTCCGTCTGCCCGATGAGCGCCTCTTCGCGGCGCTCCAGGTGATGGGCCACCACAGCGGCATGCTGCAGGTGCACTGCGAGAACGCCACGATCATCGACGCGCTGGTGTCCGGCGCCCTGGACGCCGGACACACCGAGTGCCGGCACCACGTCACCTGCCGTCCCACCTACGCCGAAGCGGAAGCCACGCATCGTGCGATCGCATTGGCTCGGGCTGCGGACGCATCGGTCTATGTGGTCCATCTTTCGTGCGCCGATGCGCTGGCGGAAGTCGTTGCCGCAAAGGCGCGCGGCTGGCCCGTCTACGCCGAAACCTGCCCGCACTACCTCACGCGCACCGATGCCGCGTATGAAGCCAATGACGAAGCGGAGGTCATCAAGTCCATCATCTCGCCCCCACTCCGCGCGGAGTCCGACCGGCAGGCCCTGTGGCTTGGCCTCGCGCGCGGTGGTCTGGACCTGGTAGCCACGGACCATGTGCCGGACCGGCTGGCCGTCGAGAAGGCGGTGCCCGCGCCGCCGTTCCCGCAGATCAGCAACGGCGCACCGGGAATCGAAACGCTGCTGAGCCTCACCTACTCGGCGGGTGTCGCCGAAGGTCGAATCTCGGCGGAACGCCTGGTCGACGTGCTGGCCACCACGCCGGCGCGCCTGTTCGGCATGCGGAGCAAGGGCGCGGTGGAGGCCGGGCGCGACGCAGATCTCGTCCTGTTCGATCCATCGGCTTCGCGGACCATTTCCCAGGCCGATCTCCATCACACCAGTGACTTCACCCCGTACGAAGGAATCGTCGTGCGCGGCGCGGTCCGAACCGTCCTGCTGCGCGGCGAGCCGGTGATCCGCGACGGGGAGTTCGTCGGCCGACGCGGGGCAGGCCACTTCCTGGAACGGCGGCTGTCCGCCTAGATGTGGCGCATGCCGGGGAGGCGCGGCCCGGTGGCGAAGTTCAGCTGCACCAGCACGATCCACACGATGCTCCATGTCGTACTGATGACGCATAGGAGCGCCCCGAAGGCGTAGAGCGCCTGCGCCACCAGGATCCGGCGCCTGACCGCCCGATCGACATCCGGCCCTGCTTCCTCCTTCCGCAGCCCCGCTCGCCCCGAATACGCCCACCCGATCAAGAGGATCGCGCCCAGGACCGCGATGTTGGCCCAGTAGATGAGCAGGGCCAGTCGCAGCTCGATGTTCTGGGCCAGCAACGAGGTCGTGAATGGCATCAGGGACACGAAGGCGAGGAAGCCGATGTGGATCCAGGTCAGGTCGCGATCTGCGCGGGCCATGTGGTTGAGCTCTGTCTGCTGGCCGGACCAGAAGATGCCTAGCGTCAGGAAGCTGAGCGCATACGTGACGAACGAATGTGCCTGCCCCAGCAGCGCACTCCACAGGTCGGCGTCGCTCGCCCCCGCAGCCAGGTCCGGGACGTGGATTTCGAGCACGATCAGCGTCATGGCAATGGCGAACACGCCGTCTGACAGGGCTCCGAGCCGCTCAAGCCCGCGTGCCGCGACAACTCGGTAGCTGACCTGCATCGGCGCACTGTGCGGTCGGCCAACGGAAGCCGTCAAGGGCGGTCACTAGCATGACGGGATGGCAGCGCCCAGCTCGACGATCCACGGCTTCGTGACCGGCGACTACCTGGCGCCGCCCGGTGCTCGGCTGGCCGGACAGCGGGTGGTCGCCGTGGCGTACCTGGTCCGGCATCCGGAGGCGACGCTGCTGTTCGATACCGGGTTTCCACTGGACGCGCCGTACACCGTCGAGGAGGGCAGCGACCCGATCCCGACCTATCCGCGCTCGCTCACCGAGAGCCTGGCGGCGCTCGGTACGGCCCTGGAGGACATCGACCTCGTCGCGAACTGTCACCTGCACATCGACCACGCCGGCGGCAACTTCCGGCTGCCGGCGACGCTGCCGATCTACGTCCAGGCCACCGAGCTCGAGACTGCGCGGCACGAAGATGAGGCGCTGGTCGTCGATGCCCTGGCGGTCGAGAAGCAGGCGTACCACCCCATCCAGGGAGAGACCGATCTCCTTCCGGGCATTCGCACCATCCCGACGCCCGGGCACACGAGTGGGCACCAATCGCTCGTGGTCGATACCGCGGATGGCCCGGTCGTGCTGCTTGGCCAGGGCATGCCGAACGTCAGCGAGTTCTCTGCCGCGGCCTACGCCGTGCGGCTGGACACGGAAGGATCGGAGCCGATACCGCCATTTCCCGAATGGCTGCCTGCGCTTCTGGCCAGGCGACCCGTACGCGTGCATTTCGCCCACGACCTGGCAACCTGGCAGCCTCCCCGCTGACCTGGGGCATGGCCATATTGGGCCAATTGCAACCGGGACCGGTACTGGCGTTAGGGTGGTCGCGACGTGCCGGAGACACGAGACCCGTATCGCATCCTGCAGCTGCATCCCTCGGCAGTGCCCGAGCTGATCGAGGCTGCCTACCGCACGCTGGCGCGGCTCCACCATCCCGATCACAGCCAGGACCCGGCATCCGACGCGGCCATGGCCGAGCTGAACTGGGCCTACGCCACCCTGCGTGATGCACGCCTTCGAGCGGCGGTTGACCGCGAGCAGGTGGCGATCCCGGTCGAGGCACCCGATCCCGGGGCAGGGCCTGCCGTTGGGACGTCGCTGAGCCAGCGTTTCGCGCGGGCGGCTGCAGCGGCGGCCGAACGAGGCGAGGGAGACGAATCGGCAATGACCCTTGACTTCGGGCGCTATGCCGGCATGACCCTGCGCCAGATCGCGCGGATCGAGCCGGCGTACCTGGAGTGGCTAAAGCGGCACTCCTCCGGGATCCGCTACCGGCACCAGATCGAGCAGGTCCTCTCCACCCTGGCGCCACGGCCGCAGCCGACCTCACCCGAGTAGCGGGTACGCCTTCAGGGTCAGGAACTCGGCGAAGTCGTCGGACAGGACCAGGTCGTCCAGCAGCGCGGCGGCATCGGCCCAGCGGAAGTCAGGAGCCGATGTGCTGAGGCGTCCAAGCTCCTGGTCGCGCACCGCGGTATAGAGCTCGGACGTCATCGGGCTCCCGTCGTCCAGCGCCGCGTGGTGCACGCGCCACTGCCACAGCTGCGAGCGGCTGATCTCGGCGGTCGCCGCGTCCTCCATCAGGTTGCTGATGCCGGCCGCTCCATTGCCAGCCAGCCACGACGCCAGGTACTGGAGCGCAACCGACACGTTTGTGCGCACGCCCTTGTGGGTGATGGTCCCGTCCGGCACCGTCACGTCCAGCAGCTGCGCCGCCGAAGGCGCCACGCTCGGCGAGCGATCCTTCTGGTTCGGCCGATCGCCGAGTGCGGTGCCGAAGATCTCGCCGGCCACTGGCACCAGGTCCGGATGCGCCACCCAGGTCCCGTCGGAGCCGTCACCGGCCTCCCGCCGCTTGTCCTCTCGCACCGCCGCGAGCGCTCGCTCGGTTACCTCCGGCTCGCGCCGGTTGGGGATGAATGCGCTCATGCCGCCGATGGCGTGCGCACCGCGCCGATGGCAGGTCGTCACCAACAGCTGCTGATAGGCACGCATGAACGGCACAGCCATCGTCACCCGGGCGCGGTCCGGAAGGACCTTGTCCGGCCGCGATCGCAGCTTCTTGATGAGGCTGAAGATGTAGTCCCAGCGCCCCGCATTGAGCCCGGCGGCATGCTCGCGCAGCTCGTACAGGATCTCCTCCATCTCGAACGCGGCCAGGATCGTCTCGATCAGGACCGTGGCGCGAATGCTTCCGCGGGGTATCGCCAGCCCCTCCTGGGCGGCCAGGAATACATCGTTCCAGAGCTGGGCCTCCAGGTGCGACTCGAGCTTGGGCAGGTAGAAATACGGCCCCGACCCACGGGAAAGCTGCTCGCGAGCGTTGTGGAAGAACGTCAAGCCGAAGTCGAACAGGCTGGCCGAGATGGGGGACCCGTCCACCAGGACGTGTGCCTCCTCCAGGTGCCAGCCGCGCGGCCGTACGACGAGCGTGGCCAACGGCCCGCTGCCGAGCTCGTAGGTCTTCTCGTCGGTCTGGAAGGTGAGCGTGCGGCGCACCGCCTGCCGCATGGCCCACTGCCCTGTGACGACGTTCGGCCAGGTGGGGGAGAGCGCATCCTCGAAATCGGCCATGAATACGCGCGCGCCGGAGTTCAGGGCATTGATCATCATCTTGGGCTCGACGGGCCCCGTGATCTCCACGCGCCGATCATCCAGGTCGGCCGGTGCGGGAGCGACTCGCCACTCGGCGTCCTCGCGAACCGGCAGCGTGTTCGGCAGGAAGTCGGGCAGCTCTCCGGCGTCGAACCGGGCCTGGCGCTCCCGGCGCTCGCCAAGCAGCCGCAGCCTGCGCCGGTTGAAGGAGCGATGCAGCTGCGCCACGAAGTCCAGCGCCTCCGGCGTGAGGATCTCGTCGGCGTGATCGGCCTGGGTGGTGAGGTCGACCCCTGGCGCGTCCGTCGTCATGCTGTCTCCTCTGGCGTGTGGCGGGCGCGCCACTCGGGTCCGGTCAAACGGTAGAGCACATGCCGAACCAGCTGCGGGTAGCGTGCGGCGTCGATTCGGGGATGGTCGAAATCGTCAGCGGCGTCGCGATGCATGCCGATCCGCTCCATGACCGCCCGCGAGCGGCTGTTCTGCGGCACCGTGAAGGACACGATCTCGTCAAGGCGGAGCGTCTGGAAGCCGAGGAGCAGCGCGCGCTCGGCCGCCTCGGAGGCATAGCCATGGCCCCAGTATGGCCGCGCCAGCCGCCAACCCACCTCCACCACCGGGTAGCCCGGCGCATTCTGCCTGGCAATCCCCACGAAGCCGATGAAGGGCGCCACCTCGGGGATCTCCACCGCCCACAGGCCCCAGCCCAGCTCCGCCCAGTGCGCCAGAACCCGGTCGACCATCTCGTCCGATTGCTGGCGCGACATGGTGCCGGGGAAATGTTCCATCACGGCCGGATCCGCGTTCATGGCGGCATGCGCGTCACGATCCGCGCCGCGCCAGGAACGCAGCAGCAGCCGTTCGGTGCGCTCGGCTCGTGGAGAGGTGGCCGGCGGAAGGATGGGGAAGGTCACGTGCCGCGCTCGATCAGGTAGGGCCGAGGTCGCGTCCCGGCTTGCAGCGCCTCCAGCAGGCGGGTGAAGCGGCGCTCCCTGGTATCGGGCCGCTTGGCCGATACCACCCAGTACGTCGCCGTGCGGCGGAACGAGGCGGTTTCGGCAGCCCAGCGGGTGGCCGCGGCGCCATCGGCCTCCAGGCGGCTGCGCATGTCCGGCTCGAGCTCGGCCGGCGGCTGCTCGTACGAGTAGCTGGCGTCCCTGCGCCGATCGCGCTCCTCGAAGGCGCGCAATCCGGCGGCGTGCATCCGCCCGGTGGCCGTCAGCTCGGCGATCTTGGCGATGTTGACCGCGCTCCAATTGCTCGTCCGACGGCGCGGGGTGAAGCGCGTGGCCGTCACCTCGTCATCGATGCGGAAGGTGATGCCGTCGATCCAGCCGTAGCACAGGGCCTCCTCCACGGATTGGGGGTAGGTCATGGCCGCCTTTGGCACGCGCTTCTTGTAGTAGCCGACGAACAGCTCGTCCGCGGAATCGTGGTTGCGGTCGAGCCAGGCGCGAAAGTCGGAAGGCTGCCGGAAGATGCGGACGTCCTCCGCGTGCGGTCGGCTGACGGGCACCTTCTACCAGCCACCCTCGTCGCGAATGAGCCGATGGAGCACCCGGCCGGC
>DATAOD010000239.1:0-2629 GCA_036265975.1 Candidatus Limnocylindria bacterium | reverse complement strand
GGAGATGAACGGCGAAAGCTACCGTCTGGCGCAGAGCAAACAACGCCGGCGTGCCATCAGCTCAGCCGCGGACACACAGCCATAGCGGCTAACTCGGTACTTTGACTGTGTCAATTCTTGATGCGAGGCTGGACTGGTTTGGTGAGGCAGCAGGGGCACCTGGGCAGACGCGTGACGAGGGCGACGGCAATGCGCCGTCGGATGGAGGCGATCGAGTGCTGCACCTGGCGCTCAGGTCGGATGGGCAGCCCCTCGCGGACGGAAACCTCGGGGTAGGGCAGGTGTCTTGATCCGCTCTCGGATGAACTGGCGGCGAGGGGGGAAAAGGCAGCGCTCGGCGATCAGGAAGCCGTAGGCTGCGATGCAGAGGCTGGCATGATGGTGGAAGCCGCGCCAGCCGCGGCCCTCGTAGTGGTCCAGTCCGATCTCCTGTTTGAGCTCCTCGTAGTCGCGCTCGATCACCCAGCGCGCCTTGGCGGTGCGGACCAGCTTCGCCAGCTTGGTCGTCGGCGGCAGGTTGGAGAGCCAGTACCTGGTCGGCTCGGCCTCGCCCCTGGGCCACTCGATCAGCAGCCATTCCTCCGGCCAGGGCTCGCGGCGCTGGGTGTCGCCGTGCGCCGGACGGACCCGCAGGGCGGCGAAGCGCGACGCGAGATCGCCCCGGCTGCCTTCGCGCCAGCTGACGCGGTGCCAGGCGGAGGCGGGCAGGCTCGTCGCCAGCTCCAGGGTCGAGACCGGCTTGTGCTCCTCGTCGCGCCGCAGCCGGGTGGGCCGGCGGCCACGGCCGGAATAGGGCAGCGGCGGCAACGGCGCGGTCCCGGGCGCCCAGACGCCGGTCGAGCACTTCACGCCCAGCACATAGGACAGGCCCAGCCTGCGCAGGCTGACCCGGAAGTCGGTCTCCACGCCATAGCCGGCGTCGCCCAGCACGATGCCGACCGGCACGCGGTCGGCCAGGGCCTGGCGGATCTGCCCGAGCGCGATCGCCGGCTTGGTGGCAAAGGCGATGTCCTCGGGGACGCCTGCCGCCTGGCGGCGCTTCTGGTCCGCCGCCCAGTCCTGCGGCAGGTAGAGCTGGTAGGCGATCGGCAGGCTGGCATGGTCGTTGGCCACTGACAGGCTCACCGCCACCTGACAACTGTCCCGCTTGCCGAGGTTGCCGCAATACTGCCGCGCCACGCCGACCGAGTGCTTGCCTTGCTTGGGCATCCCGCTGTCGTCGACGATCCAGTAGCCAATCGGCCCGTGCCGCTCGAGGGCAGGAAGGACCTGGCCGCGCACCGCCGCCAGCAGCGCGGCATCGTCCCAGGGCGCCTTGGCCACGACATGGTGCATCGACTGGTGCGCTGCCTGCACCCGCGCGGGCGCCATCCGCGCCGCCATCGGCTCCACGCTCTTGCGCTCGCCCGGCAGCAGCAGCGCCGTGCAGTAGGCCCTCGCCGGCTCGACCCGGCGGGCATCGCCCAGAACCCCGACGATCTCATCCAAGTACGCCGCGAACCGCAGTTCGCTCTCGTGCAGCTCTCTTGCTTCTTGCTTCGTCACTCACCAGATATGGCAACGAGAAGTGACACAATCAAGCTAAAAGAGGTCTTGATTACGCGGCAACCTCAGCCAGTTTGAGCAGGCGGTAAGGCATCGGCGGGGTCTGCAAGGCAGCAGTCGCCAGGCGCGGCAGCATGGCGGCGAGATCGTAGCGGCGGTTGAACCGGTACTCGAACTCGGCGAGATAACGCGGCACGTGCTTCGGCGCGATCGAGCGGTAGGTGCCGGTGATCGCGGCCTTGATGTTCCCGAGCGCGGTGTTGACCCACTTGAAAGCCGGTGTGCGTGCCGCTCGTGCGCCCGAGCCGGTCTTGATGATGGTGTGCCGGCATCCGGCCTTGGTGACGGCAGCGAAGCAGCCGAGGCCGTCGCTGACCACCTCGCAGGTCCGATCCAGGCTGCGCTTGGCGAAGCCCTCAACGGCGCGGCTGCAGAAGCTACCGACCCGGCGCAACTTCAGCCGCACCGGCTTGCCCTCCGGCGTGGTCTCGACCGCCGCCAGGAAGGGCGTCTTGCCGGGCGAGCCGCGGCCACGCTTGCCGCCCGAGCGCTCGCCGCCGAGATAGGCATCATCGAGCTCAATGCGGCCCGTGAGGTGCGTCTCGGCATCGCGCTCCAGCATCACCTGCCCGAGCTTGTGCTTGATGGTCCAGGCGGTGCTCTGGGTCACGCCGAGGCGGCGGCCCAGCTCGATGCTGGAGATGCCCTGCTTCGTCTGGGTCACGTGGTAGAGGGCGCGGAACCAGGTGCGCAGCGGCACCTTGGTGGCGGCGAAGATGGTGCCGGCGGTCAGCGAGGTCTGGCGTCGGCAGGCACTGCACTGGAACAGCTGGCGCGACCTGATCGCGCTATGGCGTCGCTCGCCGCAGATCGGGCACTCGAAGCCCTCGGGCCAGCGCCAGCGGAACAGCGCCTCGCGGCAGGCCTCCTCGGTGCCGTACTGCCGCTCGAACTCGGCTTCGCTGAGCCCCTTCTGGAACTGCACTGAGTTGCGGGCCACGGCTATCCCTTTGCAAACCCACCGGTGTTCCTGATTTGTACTCTGCCGAAGCCAGCTGAGGAAGCCGCGTAATCAGGTTCCGAT
>DATAOD010000238.1:0-3612 GCA_036265975.1 Candidatus Limnocylindria bacterium | reverse complement strand
CCGACCCGTTAAAGAGCCGCGTCCGCCACATTCCCGCGTCTGCCATTGGATGGGCAGCGGCATCCGGATCGAGTTCGCCGACTAGCTCGATAAATTTAGGCGGCGCGGAGGAGCGCGAGTCCCGGGGATATCATCACCAGCTGCAAAGGGCCGGGGCCTGCGACGCGCTTTGGCGGGAGGCCGAGCCGGTGACACCTAAGTGATCACAAACTGTACCGGCTCGCACGCTCGCTGTCTGATGCTCGCGACTAGCGATGATGCCGGCACGATGAAGGGCGCGTAGCCGTTCCGCGCCTCTCGCGCCGCGGCGAGCAGCCAACTTGAGCCGCATTGATGTACCAATCGGGTGCGCACACGAGCGAGGTCGACATAGCAACGATCACGACGGCAGAGAGGGCGCTGCGCGAGTCCGCGGTGTCATGGCGTAACCACCTCGCTCAGGACTGCGGCCGCGGCCGGCCCGGGTTCTCCGAATCCGCAGAGCCGGCGCAGGTAGTCGATGACACGGTGGGTGTCTCCCGCTGATCCGCGTGCGGCGAGGATTCCGTCGGGCCGGACGAGTGCGAAGCCGCTACCGGGATCGCCATCGACCATGTCGACGAGCCCGGCGTAGCGCCGGATGCCGGCCGTCTCGAGTGCGCTGCGGACCTCGGCGCGGGACACGATCAGCACGTGGCGTCCGCTGCCGAGCAGGTGATGCAGCCTGTCCGGTCCGTGCTCGCCGCTGACGTCGACGTCGGGGAACCGATCTCCGGGCTTCGGCCCACGGCGGTGACCGTCGGGCTGGACCAGCCGGCTCCGCGGGTACGCGACCGAAAGCTGGGACATCCTGCGGGCCGCTTTGCGCTGGACCATCGGCGTGCGGCTCACGACGGGAAGGACGGTGTCCCGCACGGCCCGCTTGGCCCGGTTCTGCATGGTCAGCAGTCCTACGAGCCTATTGGTGAACTCGAGCACGCCGGAGGCGACGGGGATGCGCTCTTGGCCGTAGGTGTCGAGGAGGGTGTCCGGGGCGCGTCCGTCCGTGACCAGGGCCAGCTTCCAGGCGAGGTTGTGCGCGTCCATGATCCCGGTGTTCATGCCTTGGCCGCCGGCCGGCGAGTGAACGTGCGCGGCGTCGCCGGCGAGCAGCACGCGCCCGCGCCGGTAGCTGTTGGTCGACCTGAGGTGACACCGGAAGGACGCCAGCCATTGCGGGTCGCTGACCTCGATAGGCCAAGGCGCACGTTCGGCGACCAGCTCCTGAATCTCTGCGAACGTCGGCTGCTGGCCGCCGCGGTCGCCCGCGTTGGCCATGACCAGGCGCCAGCGCTGGCCGCCCATCGGTATGCAGACCAGGGGCAGTCCGTTCGAGCGGAAGAAGGCGTGAACCGCGCGGTCACTGCCGACGCAGTCCAGCGCGACGTCGGCCAGCAGCCAGTCCTGGGGGTATGGCTGCCCCTCGAAAGGGAGTCCGAGCTCGTGGCGCACGCGGCTGTGCGCGCCATCGCAGCCGACCACGTAGGCGGCGCTGATCTCGATCTCTCGGCCGTCGGCATCGCGGAGCGTGGCGTCGACCTGGCCGCTGCGCTCCGCCAGGCGCACCAGTTCGACGTGCTGTTCGATGGTGCCGCCGAGTTCCTGCACGCGGGCGCGCAGCAGGTTCTCGGTCTGGCTCTGCGGGAGGTCCAGCGTAAAGCCGTACCGCGAACCGTTGTGTGCCAGGTCTAGATCGCAGAGGTTTCGTTGGCCGGCGTACCAGCGCAGCCGCCGTACACGGTGCCCATGATCGATGAAGTCGCCCGCGAGCCCCATCGCGTCGAGGAGCTCGAGCGTTCGGGCCTGGATGCTGATTGCCCGGCTCTGCGAGGCGGGCCCTGCGCCCTTGTCGATGATGCGGGCGTGGATCCCGCTGGCGAGTAGCTGCGCTGCCAGGGTCAGGCCGGTCGGCCCCGCGCCGACGACAAGCACCTGGCCTTCGGGTGTCCCGGTGTGCGTTGTAGTCATGGCAGCAACGCTGGACCAGGCAACGTCGCGGATCGTCTGAAGAACTACGTAGTTGGCTACGTATCTTGCGGCAGCAGGCCTTCGTCGTGTGCCCAAGCCGCCAGCTGGGTGCGGTTGGCGAAGCCCAGCTTGGTCAGAATCCGGTCGACGTGCACCTCCACCGTCCGGACCGACAGGAATAGCTGCCCGGCGATATCGCGGTTGCCGAGCCCGCGGGCCACCAGCGTCGCGACCTCCTGCTCACGGGCGGTGAGGGCGGGCGACGCGCCGACCCGCCAGGCACCCTCGGGCTGTTCATCGAGGCCAAGCTCGACCGCCTGGCCGAGCGTCAGCTTTCGACCCCGGTCCGACAGCTTCTGCGCGGAGGCGCCGATCTTCTTGTGGATCGGTGCCAGCCATGCGTCGAGCTGGGTGCGTACCTTCTGCGGCCGATGGGTCTGGTTGACCTCTTCATACGCCGCTGCTGCGCCCGCCAGCATGAGCGCGGCCCGTGGCCGGCCGCCCTTGGCTGCGAGCCCGGCCAGGGCACTCACCCCGACCGGGATGGCGAACCGATCGCCGATGTCAGTGATGGCTGGCACACCCTTGGTGAGCGCCGCCTTGGCGCCTTGCAGGTCACCGCGCTCCAGGCAGGAGAGGCCGAGCAGCTGGAGGGCCCGGGCTTCGACGGCGGGCAGGCTATGCGCGGCGGACAGCTGCGTGCAGCGTTCGAACCGTTCGACGGCGATCCCGAGGTCGTCCTCGAAGTAGGCGGCTGCCCCGGCCAGCAACAGGACCACCGCCAGGTCGGCGCCTTCGCCGGCCTGGGTCTGCAGCTCCAGCGCCCGCTCAACGTCCGCCCGACCCCCCGTCGGGTCGCCGATGACCTGTCTGGCGCGGCCTCGACAGCTCAGGGCGGCGGCCTCCCGGACAGGGTCGTGCGCGACGCGTGCGGACCTGATGCTCTCGTCGAGCAATCCGAGGGCCGAAGCACGGTCTCCCTGGTCGGTCGCGAGCCACGCCGCACCAGTCAGCGCGTCCACCCGCTCCGGATCTTCGGATGGGACACGGTCGAGCAGATCGCCCAGCCGCCGCCTGCCTTCGGAGAAGTGCCCGCGCACCGACCAGAACCCGGTGAGCCGGTTGGCCAGGCGCAGCCCCATGGCCGGATCCGTCTCGCGGTACCAGTCCAGCGCCGTCCGGAAATTGTCGTGCTCGAGCTCGAGCAGATCGAGACCCGCCCGGCCCGGCGAGGACGGTGGGCGAGCGAGATCCTTGGCCAGGTCCCAGAACACCGCCGCGTGGGCATCTCGCACCTGCTTGTGCTCAGGTAAGCCATCGAGTTGTTCAGCGGCAAAGTCGCGGACGGTCTCCAAGATCGCGTAGCGCGACACGGCCGCAGACGAGCTCGCCAGCCGCAGCAGGCTCTGGTCGACAAGTTCATTGACCGCGTCCAGGACTGGCACGCCAAGGCGCAGCGTGCTGGCACAGACCGCCTCGATGTGCTCCAGACCGATACCGCCGCGGAACACTGAGCACGCCGCCAGCAACCGCCGGGCCGGCTCGCCCAGCAGATCGAAGCTCCAGGCGATCGTGGCGCGCAGCGTCCGCTGCCGGTCCGGCACGTCCCGGCTGCCGCTCACCAGC
>DATAOD010000237.1:0-2448 GCA_036265975.1 Candidatus Limnocylindria bacterium | reverse complement strand
TGCCGACGACGATCGGCCCGTGCATCGTCGGTGCGCATGCACTACGCCCATCCTCGCGCCAGGACCGAGCGCCCTCACAGGACGATCATCCCCCCAACGGGCACCTCATGCGCAACAGGTCGAACCGGTACGGATGCTCCCACTGCTTCCCGCCACTTGACCCCAATTGGCCGTCCACTCGCCCTTCACAACCCTGCCGGTGAGCAGACTTCGATCGCTGGCCTTGCTGAAGACCGCGGCTCCTGTCGGCTACGGTCCTGGAGGTCTGTGGCGCGACCCCCGCTGCGCGGATGACGGGCATCCTTCCCTTCTCTGGCCGGCCAAGTCGCCTCACGTCGAGGGATCCTCTCGACAGTCGCGGCGCCCATCGAACTGGTCGGAGAGCATCTGGGCAAGCGGTCGGATCCGGGCCGGCATGGCCAGGCAGTCTTGGAGGAGGGTGGGGATGCATCGGGAGCTACACCGCAGCGGTCGGGCCGGCTGGCTGCAGCCCGCGGTGCTGGGGGCGAACGACGGGATCGTGTCGACGGCCAGCCTTGTCATCGGGGTCGCCGCAGCCGCCGCATCGCGGAACGCGGTGTTGCTGGCCGGCGTGGCCGGGCTGGTCGGTGGAGCGACCTCGATGGCGGCCGGGGGAGTACGTGTCGGTCAGCTCCCAACGCGATGCCGAGCGGGCTGACAGCAGCCGGGAACTGGCCGCCGACCCGGAGTCCGAGTTGGCCCAGCTGACCGAGGTGTACGTACGGCGGGGGCTGGATCGGGACCTGGCCGCGACGGTCGCCGAGCGGCTGCTGGCGGTCGACCCGCTCGACAGCCATGTCCGCGACCAGCTTGGCGTGGGGCCCGGCGTGCTGGCGCGGCCGCTGCAGGCAGCGGTCGTCTCGGCGTTGAGCTTCGCGGTCGGCGCTGCGCTGCCGCTGACGCTGAGCGTGCTCGCCCCGATCGGTGTCCGTGTTCCGGTGACGGCGCTCGCTGGCTTGGCGCTCTTGGCGCTGCTGGGGGCGATCGGCGCACGGATTGGCCGTGTCGCCAGCTCGCTCGGCCAAGCCGCCCGGCTGCTTGGTGCCGGGCGGCGGCGCTGCGAGTCACCATAGGAGGAGGCCTAGCGATGGACCTGACGGCGCTGATCGGCCAGCTGGTAGGCACGACCGGACTGTGAGCTGGACGCGGAGCTTGCCTCCGAAGCCCAGTTGTTGCGTGCACCTGTGCTGTGGGGAATCGTCTTCGGCGGCATCGGAAGCTGTCAACCTCTGTGAGACAGGTTGATCAGGGATTCGTTGTGTCGGGTAGGTCCTCCTGGGGCTGGTTGATCCAAGCGACGGTGGGCAGCTTCGGCGGCGCGGGCGGCTTGGTGACGAACCGCTCGGGGTGGGCGGCGTAGGCAGCGTCGAGCACGACAGCCCGCTCGGCCCGGACCTGTTCGGCCCGCCCGTAGTGGACATCGGCGGGGGTGTGGAAGCCGATCCCGGAGTGGCGGTGGTCGGCGTTATACCAGCCGAAGAACCGCCGGCAGAACGCCAGGGCGTCCTCGTAGCAGCCGAACCGCTCGGGGAACTCGGGCCGATACTTCAGCGTCTTGAACTGGGCCTCACTGTAGGGGTTGTCGTTGGAGCAATGCGGCCGAGAGTGGCTCTTGGTGACGCCCAGGTCGGCCAACAGGAACGCCACCGGCTTGGAGGCCATGGAGGATCCCCGGTCGGCGTGGATGGTCAGCTGGCCGCGGTCCACGTGCTGGTGGGCGATCGTGTCGGCCAGCAGCCGTTCGGCCAGGAGGGCCCGCTCGGCCCGAGCCAGCAGCCAGCCGGGTACATAGCGGCTGTAGATGTCGATGATCGTGTACAGGTAGAACCAGGTCCACTTGGCCGGGCCGAGCAGCTTGGTGATGTCCCACGACCAGACCTGGTTGGGCCGGGTGGCCAGCAGCTCGGGTCTGACCGTCGGCGGGTGGCTGGCTTGGCGGCGCCGCTCGGTCACCTCACCTTCGGCCCGCAGCAGGCGGTACATCGTTGGCACCGAGCACAGGTAGATGCCCTCATCCAGCAGCTTGGCGTACACCGTGGCGGGCGCCTCATCGACGTGCTCGGGGTCATGCAGCACCCGCAGGACCTCCTTGCGCTCGACCTCACGCAACGCCCGCGGCTGGGACGCCGGGACGCGGTCGCGCCGAGGTGGCGGCGGGCTGTGGCGGTGGTGCCGGTAGTGGGTGGCCCGAGCTCGGCCCACCGCCGTGCACGCCGCCTTGGTCCCCAAGATCGGGACCAGCTCCTCGACGGCCTGGTCGATCATCTCGGCTCGCCGCCCGTCGGCGGGGCGCTGTCGGTGGCGAGCTGCTCCAACAGCGCCGAGAGCTTTCCCTGGACCTCGATCACCTTGCGGGCCTTCTCGAGCTCGCCGGCCAGGCGCTGGTTCTCCCGGCGCAGCCGGGCGTTCTCCCGCTCCACCGGATCA
>DATAOD010000236.1:0-1926 GCA_036265975.1 Candidatus Limnocylindria bacterium | reverse complement strand
TCACAGATGTGCCGCTCGGTGACTCCTACCCAGACCGGTGCCGACCGATTGACCCGCTCCCTCAGGAAGGACACGGGCCGGTGCCCATGCTCGCAAATGTCGTCGACGCCGTCGTCGGGGTCGACACCCACCGCGACACCCACCACGTGGAGATCGCGTTGCCCACCGGGTCGCCGATCGCGGCCTGCTCGATCAGCAACGACACCCGCGGCTACGCCCAGCTGCTGGCCTGGATCGCCGACCACACGCCCGGGCCACGGCTGGTGGTGTCGATCGAGGGCACCCGCAGCTACGGGCTGGGCGTGGCCCGCGCGCTCACCGCCGCCGGGCTGGCGGTGATCGAGTGCGAGCAGCCCACCCGCAACAATCGCCGGGGGCGCGGCAAGTCCGACCCGATCGACGCGCACTTGGCCGTGCTGACCGCGCTGCGCCTCGACGTCGAGCGGCTGCCCACCCCGCGCGCGGATGGCGACCGCGACGCGCTGCGGATCCTGCTGAGCGCCCGCCACGACCTGACCGTGGCCACCACCGCCCAGACCAACCGGCTGCGCGCGCTGCTGCGCGACGGTGACGACGGCGACCGCCAGCTGGCCCGGGGTGCGCTCACCGACACCGTCCTAGCCGGGCTGGCCCGACGCCGCCCACCCCGCGACGCCACCCGCGCACAGGCCGTGCGCCAAGCCGAGATCCGGCGCCTGGCGTTGGCGGTCCGCGACACCGGCCGCGCGCTTAAGACCAACCGGGCGCAGCTGCAGGCCATCGTCGACGAGCTGGCCCCCGGGCTGACCGACCGCCGCGGGATCGGCGCGGTCAGCGCCGCCCAGGTGATCATCAGCTTCTCCCACCCCGGCCGGTGTCGCAGCGAGGCCGCGTTCGCCGCGCTGGCCGGGGCCAGCCCACTGCCGGCCAGCAGCGGGCGCACCATGCGCCACCGGCTCAACCGCGGCGGCGACCGCGCACTCAATCGCGCGCTGCACACCATCGCCATGACCAGGATGAACACCTGCCCCACGACCCAGGCCTACGTCGCCCGACGCACCGCCCAGGGCAAAACCCCCCGTGAGATCCGCCGCTGCCTCAAGCGCTACATCGCCCGCGAGCTCTACCGCGCCCTGACCTCCACCATGACCACCACCGGCGCTTCAACTGGGGCTTGACAGACATAGAAGCGTCTTCCAGCAGGTCCTGAGACTGGTCTCGCTGCTGGGACGCACGACGTCGACCAAGGACGTCGAGTTGTTGGTGCTGCGGCATGAGGTCGCCGTGCTCCGCTGCACCGACCCGAGACCACGCTTGGACTGGGCCGACCGGGCGATCTTCGCCGCCCTGATCCGGCAGCTGCCAACCAGGTTGCGCGACCATCGCCTGGTCACCCCGGGATTCTGCGCTGGCACCGGCGCCTCGTGCGCCGGAGATGAACCTATCCGAACCGGCCCGGACGGCCACCGATCGACGACGTCCTCGCCGCGCTGGTGGCGCGGATGGCGCGGGAGAACCCGAGCTGGGGCTATAGGAGGATCCAGGGTGAGCTGCTCAAACTCGGCCACCGCGTCGGCGCCTCAACGATCCGTCGGATCCTGCGCCGCCACCAGATCCCACCGGCGCCATCACGGCACACCGATACGAGTTGGCGGCGGTTCCTGCGCACGCAGGCCACCAGCATGCTGGCCGTCGACTTCTTCCACGTCGACTGCGCGGTGACGCTCCGGCGGCTCTACGTCCTGTTCGCCCTCGAGGTCGGCGACCGCTACCTGCACGTGCTGGGCGTGACCGCGCATCCCGACGGGTTCTGGACGACTCAGCAGGCTCGCAACCTCGTGATGGACCTCGGCGAGCACGTCGGGCGGTTCCGGTTCCTGGTCCGCGATCGTGCCGGACAGTTCGCCGCATCGTTCGACGCCGTGCTGGCCGATGTCGGTGTCGAGG
>DATAOD010000235.1:0-9644 GCA_036265975.1 Candidatus Limnocylindria bacterium | reverse complement strand
CGAAGGCGACGCTCGTCGCCAGCCCGACGCAGCCAGCGAAGAAGAACCAGACCCAGACCGGCAGCCCGTTGGAGATCGTCCCGTTGGTATTCATCATCACGAACGTCACGAAGGCGAGGCCGATGACCGACAGGATCGTGGTGACCCAGTAGCCGCGGTTGAGGATGTTCATCGGGTTCTCGTCTTCCCGGCCGCGGACGAAGAAGATCGCGACGATCGTCGAGAGCAGGCCGAAGGCACGCACGACCAGCGGGAAGAAGATCCAGGCCTGTGGGTTCGGCCAGCCGGCGGCCTGGGCGATCGTGTAGACGCCGACGCCGAGGATCATCGCCCCGATGTTCTCGGCAGCCGTCGACTCGAAGAGGTCGGCGCCACGGCCGGCGCAGTCGCCGACGTTGTCGCCGACGAGGTCCGCGATGACGCCCGCGTTGCGCGGGTCGTCCTCGGGAATCCCGGCCTCGACCTTGCCGACGAGGTCCGACCCGACATCGGCGGCCTTCGTGTAGATGCCGCCGCCGAGCTGGGCGAAGAGCGCGACGAAGCTCGCCCCGAAGCCGAAGCCGACGATGACGAACGGCGCCTGGTCGACGCTGATGTCGCCGAGCAGCGCGTCGTACAGCGAGAAGATCCCCCAGACGCCGAGCAGCGACAGGGCGACGACGAGGAAGCCCGACACGGCCCCGCCCCGCATCGCGACCTGGACCGCCTCGACGAGGCTGCGCCGGGCCGCGGCGGCCGTCCGGACGTTCGAGCGGACGCTGATCGTCATCCCGATGATGCCGGCGAGCATCGAGCAGCCGGCACCGACCAGGAAGGCGAATGCGGTCAGGAGGCCGATCGGCGCGCCGGCCAAGGCCGGCACGTCCGCCACCTGCGCGTTCTCGACGAGCGCGATCACGACGCCGATCACCGCCGCGCCCGCGAGGGCGAGGATCCCGATCGTCGTGTACTGGCGCTTGACGAACGCGTCGGCGCCCTCGCGAATCGTGTCGGCCACGTCCCGCATCGCCTGCGTTCCCGTGTCACGGGACAGGACATCGCGGGCCAGGTACAGGGCAAAGGCAACGGCCGCGACCCCCGCGACGGGGATCACCCAGGTGATCTGCTCCATGGAACCTCCGAGAGGATGGGCGTCCGACGGTGCGGCGCTCAGCTGCGGGCGCACCTTACGGGACGGGCTGACACACGGAAATCGCCGGCGGGGTGCGCTGTGACAGCGACCGCCAGCGAGGCCGCGCCATGGTAGCCCGCCGCGCGGCGGCGGGTCAACCGCGATCGGGCTAGGGCAGCCAGCGCGGCAGCCAGCCCTCCTGGGTCAGCTGCTGCCCCCCTCCGGTCGCGAAGTCGACGATCCAGATCCCCGCCCCGCTGCGGGCCGCCACCGCCAGCCTGGCCTGTGGCCCGAACCCCGCAGAGAGCACCGGCGGGCCGCCGTCCTCCAGCAGGGGCGTTGCCACGTCCGTGGCGGTCGAGAGCTGCAGGCGTCCGGCAGCGTCGGGCGCGCCGGAGCGCACCGAGATGAACAGGTAGCGCCCCAGCTGCCCGGGCTGTGGCCGCGAGGCCCCCGGCAGCTGGTCCAGGGTGCGGACGCTGTTCGCGCCGCGGTCCAGGCGCGCCAGCCGCAGGCCTGCCAGCTCGAACGAGCTCAGCTGCAGCGTGCCCGGGTCGAGGACGGGCTGCGGCTGGCGCAGGGCGGGCGGTTCCAGCGTGCCTCCGGACGAGCCGGACAGCAGGATCCCGCTCGAATCCGGCAGCCACTCCGGCGGCGTCACCGCCGCGAATTGCGCCGTGGTGAGTCGATCCCCGGGCAGCTCCAGGATGCCCACCCGTCCGGAGAGATCGACAAAGGCCAGCGCCGCGCCGTCGGGCGAGAAGCGTGGCGCGCGCAGCACTGGCTGACGTTGCGCCGGCGAGGCCGCCGCGCTGGGCGAGCGGCTGGGTGTCGGGCTCGCCGCGATCTCCTGCGGCAGCTGGATCTGGCGCGCCTGCCCGCCGGCCGGCGGCCGAAGCCAGAGTCCCAGCCCATAGCCGGTGGCGGGGTCCATCCGCGCGAAGGCGACCTCGGTGCCATCGGGCGAGAAGGCCGGGTCCACCTCCAGCACGCCGGGGCCGGTGAACAGCGTGCGACCGCGGCCGTCGGCAAGCTGTCGAACCAGGATCGCGCCATCGCCGACCACGAAGCTGCGTCCGTCGGGCGCGAGTGCGTACGAGCTGATGGGCGTCAGCTCGCTGGACAGCTCGCGCAGCCCGCTGCCATCAGGATTCATGGCCCACAGGTTGGCGATGCCCGCGCGATCGCTGAGGAACGTGATCTGGTTGCTCAGCGAGCCGATCTGCGCTCCCGTGGTGAAGGTCCAGGTCAGCGAGCTGGCCGGGGTCGCGCCACCGACCGCGGCGATCCCCGGCGCCACCGTGACGCGGTACGTCGTGTTCGAGGCCAGCGGCGCGAACGGAGTGAAGCGCAGGACCCGCGCGCCGGGCTGCCGCATGCCCGCGGCGCCGGGCAGCGGGACGACGTCCAGCGAACCGGCGACATCGGGCTGAATGCGGAACGCATCGGCGTCCACGGTGGCCGGGTCAAGCGGCTGATCGAAGACCACGGCGATGGGCGTGGTCACCGAGATGCCCTCGGTTCCATCGGCCGGGAAGCGGATATCTGCCTGCAGGCTGGAGCGGATGGCCTGGAAGCTGAGCAGATATGGGCTGCGCAGCGGCGTGCCGGCGCTGTCGCGCGCCGTTTCCTCCAGCCGGATGGTGTAGCGCGTGCCCTCCTCGAGCGGCTGGGCCGGCACCAGGGTCAGCTGTTCGCCAGCCCAGGTCCTCTCCAGCTCCACATCAGGCGTGATGGTGAGCGCATCCTCCACCGACGCCGTGTCCATCAGGGTCGAGAATCGCAGGACGATCTGCTCGTCAAGCGGCACGTCGCCGGCATTGGGCTGCGGCTGGCTGCCGATCACGCTCGGATGGCCCACGGTGGTGAAGGCGAGCTGCGCCGGCGTGCTCATGCGGTTGCCGCCCGGATCGAGCACGCCGGCGGCCACGCGGACCACGAAGGTAGCCTCGAGCGGCAGGCGCTCGTTCGGCGTGAAGGTCAGGGTGGCGCCGCTCCAACTGAACGCCCCACGAATGGCGGGCTGGGTCGAGAAGGCCGCCTCGGCAGTGCGTCGATCGACCTCCTCGGAGAAGACGACCTCGACGCTGGTCGTGGTCAGCGCCACGCTCGCATCGGCGGACAGATGGTGGGTGAGGCCGATGCGCTGCACGGTCGGCGGTCGCGCATCGACGGTGGTGGCCACGTACAGGATGATGCCCAGCACCACCACGCCAATCGCGAACGCGATCAGGGTGCGGACGCTGGCGCCACGCACGGAGCCGCGCAAGGAGCCGGTTACTGGCGGCGGAGTCGTGCGGGGAGGAGCTGGAGCTCGTCCCGGTACTTGGCCACGGTGCGTCGGGCGATGGCCACGCCCTCGGATCCCAGCCGGTCGGCGATGTCCTGGTCGGACAGTGGCTGCCCCGAGTTCTCCGCCTCGATCATCTTGCGGATCTGGTCCTTCACGCCCAGCGACGCGGTGAAGAAGTGGCCGAACGGCACAACCTCGCCGGTTGGCAGCATCACGTACTTCTCCGCCGTGGCGCGGCTCACGGTCGACTCATGCATGCCGATCAGCGCGCCAACCTCCGCCCGGGTCAGCGGGACCAGGTGCTGGACGCCGTGGAGCAGGTAGTCGCGCTGGCGATCGACCAGGCACTCCGAGATGCGCTGCAGCGTGGCGCGCCGGCGGTTGACGTTGTCGATGAAGAATCGGGCGCGGCCCACGTACTCGCGCACGTGCTGCCGATCGGCCTCGCTGGCCTCGGCGCTGCGCATGCCGGCCGACAGGCGGGCGTACGTCGGATCGACGCGGAGGGCGAATCGCCGCGACTCGACCACCTCGACCTCCAGCTCCCCGTCCACCACCCGGATCAGCACGTCCGGCCGGATGATGGTGCGGCCCTGGGCGCCGGCGCCGACGGCCGCCGAGAAGGCAGAGGTCGGGTAGGGGTGCAGGTTGACCTTCACGAACTCCCAGGCGCTGATGACCTCGTCCTGCGAGACCCCCAGGGCCGATGCGATCTGGCCGAACCGCCGCTCGCCGAGGTCGGTGAGGTGGTCGCGCACGATATCCGCGGCGATGGCGGGCACGTCCGTCTCGCCCATCTCCAGCAGGTACGCGATCTGCGCCAGGAGGCTCTCCTGCACGTTGCGCGAGCCGACGCCGATGGGCTCGATGCCGCGCATCGCCTCGCGGACGGTGGCCACGTCCTCGTCGCTGACGCCCGTTGCCGTGGCGATGGCGTGGTCGCTCTCGGTGAGGAAGCCATTGTCGTCCAGCGCCCCGATGGCGTACTCCGCCACCGAGTGCAGCCGCGTGGGCAGGAGCGCTCGCAGCGTCCAGTCCAGGTGCTCCTGGAGCGTGAACTCCGCCTCGGCCCGCGCGATGGGATCGAGGTCGTCCGCCTCCTCGCGCTGGGTCCACTCGCTGCCGCCGGCATCGAGCGCCTCGGGCGCGGACCCGGCCGCGGTCTTGGGCAGGCATTCGGTGCAGTGGCTGCCCGTGATGGTCGACCCGCAGATCGGGCAGGTCGACTGCTCCAGCATCTCGAGCGCCGGGTTCTCGTCAAGCTCCGCGGCGATGGCCTCGGTCAGCTCCACCGAGCTCATGGCCAAGATGGCGTTCGCGGCGATCTGCTTGGGGGTGACGCGCACCTGCATTGCGGGCTGCAGCTGCTGCTTCAGGTCAATCGACAATTGGAATCCTCGGCTCGGGACGGCGGGGGCCTGCTAAGCATTATAGGTGCCACTTTTGGAGCCCCTCCGAGCGTGGAGGGTGCGCTATGCTACCTGCCGCCTGCCCGCCGCCCCCCAACGCTGGAGCGCCGATGACCTACGCCCCTGACGAGACTCCCGACGATGCTGCGCGCCCCGAGACGCAGGGCGCGCGCCGGACGCTCGGCTGCCTGCTCGAGATCGTCGAGACCCTGGTCCTCACGCTGGTCATCTATCTGTTAATCCACACCTTCATCGCACAGCCGTTCGAGGTCGAGCAGGAGTCCATGGTGCCCACCATCGTGGAGCACGAGTACCTGCTGATCGACAAGCTGTCGCCGCGCTTCAGCGACTACGACCGCGGCGACATCGTGGTGTTCCAGCCGCCACCCGGCTTCGAGCAAGGTGGCGTGCCCTTCATCAAGCGAGTCATCGGCCTTCCGGGCGACAAGGTCTCGCTGGAGAACGGTCGAGTGTTCGTCACGCCGCCCGGCGGCTCCCCTGTGCAGCTGACGGAGCCATACGTGGTCAAGGTCGACAGCGGGACGGCGCCGACTACGCCACGCGACGCGCAGGGCACCGCCGAATGGACGGTGCCCCAAGGCCACTACTTCGTGATGGGCGACAACCGGCCAGAGAGCCAGGACTCGCGCTTCTTCGGGCCCATCGCCCGCGACTCGATCGTCGGCCGCGCCTGGCTGCGCTACTTCCCGCTGGACCGTCTGTCAGTCATGCAGAAGCCTGTCTACGACGGGCTGCCCGCCAACGCGAGCAGGCCCAGCCCGGCCAGCTACGAGTCGGCAGGCTCCTCGGCCACGATCCAGGTGTCGATGGCCCTGTCGTAGTCCAGCAGCGCGTCGGCCCCGAACCACAGATCCAGCTCCTCGGCCGCCGTCTCGGGCGCGTCCGAGGCATGGATCAGGTTGCGCAGGCCGCTGATGCCCAGGTCGCCGCGGATCGTGCCGGGCTCGGCCTCGTTCGGCATGGTCCTGCCCACCAGGCGGCGGACGGTAGCGATCGCATCGGGCCCTTCCAGGGCCACGGCCGCGACCGGCCCGGCGGTGATGAACTCGACCAGCCCCGCATAGAAGTGCTTGCCGGCATGCACGGCGTAGTGCCGCTCCGCCATCTCCCGCGGCACCCGCAGCAGGCGCAGGCCGACCACCTTGAGGCCCTTGCGCTCGAAGCGGCCGATGATGTCGCCAATGAGGCCGCGCTGCACGCCATCGGGCTTGACCAGGACGAGGGTGCGTTCCATGGACGGTCCAGTGCTCCTTGATCAGCTGCGCGCGGCCCGGTCGTATGCCTCAGCGGCTTCCGGGTTGCGACCGGCGGCCCGCAGCAAGTCGCCGTAGAGTAGCAGACGGTCCGGGCCGGGCTTCTCGCCCAGGCTCGGCTCAACGAGCGCCACGCCATCGGCCCCGATGCGCGGGTCCATGCGCAGGGCCAGGCCCAGCTCCCGGTCACCCTCGTCGTCGCGTCCGGCGGCATATGCCAGCCTTGCTGCCTCCAGCCGAACGTGCGCCGCGGCAGTGCGTTCGGGGGACGGCTGCATGCTCGGAGGCGCGGCCGTGCCTCCTTGACCGGCCGGGCCGGGAGCGCGTCGTGGGGTCGGCCGCATGGACGGCGGAACGGGCCAGGCCAGTCGCGACGGGACACCGCCGCGCAGGCGCCACGCCTCGTCGACGCCCACCGCGTCGATGACCCGCTCCATCACGGCCGCCGCGCGGTCCGGATCGCCGGCCGCGGCCAATGACTCGGCCTCCACCAGCAGCACCATCGGCCGGCGACGCTCCAGGCTACCGACGCGGATCGCCTCCACGATGGCGCCGCCGGCCAGCGGGCGTCCCTGGCGCCAGAGCGCCTCGGCCAGCAGGCCACGGGCGACGTCCAGCTCCTCCTGCGCCCCGCGGCCACCGGCCTCCAGCCTGGCGATGTGGCGCCGCAGCACGCCCTCGGCCATGCCGGCAAGCCCGGAGGCCAGCTGTCCGCGGGCGAGGGAAAGCTCATCAGGGATCAGGTCGACGTAGATCTCCTCCGTCATCTGGGGCGGCTCAGGCAGCGGCAGCCAGCAGGCGCTCGAAACGCAGCCGCGAGCGGAACGGGCCCAGCACTGCCAGGCGTGCCTGGTCCGGCCGGGCGCAGCGCTGCGCGACCCGGAGGATGTCCTCAACCGTGACCGCCTCCAGACGCTCGATCACCTCGTCCACCGTCAGGATCCGCGGCAGCAGGCTCTCGCCGGTGCCCAGCCAGGCCGCGACCGCGGCCGTATCCTCCATGCGCAGCTGCAGACGCCCACGGGTGTACGCCACCGCGCGCTGCAGCTCGGCAGGGCTGATCGGCTCCTGGGTGACGCGCTGGAGCTGGTCAAGGATGGCGCGCACCACCGCGGTCGACTGGTCGGGGTCGAAGCCGGTGTGCACCCCGAAGGTGCCGCAATCGGCATACGTCGACGAGAAGGTGGAGACGTCGTAGGCCAGCGAGCGCCGCTCGCGGAGCTCCAGGAAGAGACGGCTGCTCATCCCGTCACCCAGGACCGCGCCCAGCAGGTCCAGCGCCCATCGGTCCGGATCGTCGCGCGCCACGCCGGGCATGCCCAGGCAGGCGTTTCCCTGCGACAGCCGCCGATGCGCCACGCGCACAGATCCGGGTGCCCCAGGCTCCGGCGCGGGGGTCATGATCCCGGCGGGCTCCTCCGGGCCGATGCCGTCCAACCACGGCGTTGGGCCGAACCAGTCGCCGGCAATGTTGATGACCTCCTCATGGCGCACGGCGCCGGCAACCGCCAGCACCATGTGCCGCGGCTGGTACCAGTGCCGCCAGTGGCCGACGACCCCGTCCCGGTTCGTGCGACGCACCGATCCGGGCGTGCCGGCGATCTCGCGGCCCAGCGGATGGCTTCCGAACAGCAGCTCGTCGAAGAGCGTGAAGACGTGGTCGCCGGGCGAGTCCTCGTACATCCTGATCTCGTCGACGATGACGGGCTTCTCCGCCGCGAGGTCCTTCTGCCGCAGGAGCGGGCGCAGGGCGAGCTCCGAGACGACCTGCATGCCGCGCTCGGCGACCCCGGCGGGCACCTTGGCGCTGTAGACGGTCAGCTCGCGATCGGTGGAGGCATTGACGGCGCCACCGCAACCTTCCACCGCCTCGGACAGCTCCCCGGCGACCGGAAACGCGGCCGTGCCCTTGAAGACGAGGTGCTCCAGCAGGTGCGAGATGCCCGCCCGCGGCGTGTCCTCGTGCCGCGAGCCAACGCCCACGAAGAGGCCCACCGCCACGGAGCGCGCCGCCGGCATCTGGGTGGTGACCACCCGCAGGCCGTTGGGCAGGACGCTGCGCTCGAACGGCAGGGCCACCGTGCCGCGGGCCGCCGGCCTGCGCCGGGGCGCCGCTGCGCCGGACGCCACGCTAGGCGTCCTCGTCTTCTTCGGTGCTGTCGGCGGACATCATCAGCTCCATCTGGATGAAGCGCAGGTCACGTGCCAGCTCCTCCGCGTTGCGCGGCAGCGGCCGGCCGTTGCTGCTCTCCTCCCCCTCCTCCAGCCGCGAGCCACCCGCGGCGAACTCCAGCACCACCCGCTCGGAGCCGATGACGAGCGTGTAGACCAGCAGCTGGTCTGACGTGGTGTCGAATTGCAGATAGTCGAACGAGTCCAGGTTCAGGCAGATGGACAGCGGGGTGAAGTAGCTGGCGACCTCGGGATGGTCCACCACGATGCGCTCCACCCAGCCGGTGCCCGTGCTGGTGACCGCGTTCTCACGGAGGTAGGTGTAGGTCACGGTCTGCTTCAGCAGCGGGCGCAGGATGTTGTAGACATCGCTCTTGTTGGTGACGACGCCCGTGTTGATGTAGAGCTTGGCGCGCTCGTCGGTCATGGGTCGCGGCGGAGTCTACACCGCGCGGCGGACGCCAAATCGGCTGTTACCATCTGCCCCGTGACGCTGCTGGCGGCCGACATCGGCAATTCGAACGTCAGCCTGGGCCTGTTCCGCGATGGCAGGCTCATCGGCTCCTGGCGTACGACCACCCCTGCCGGAGCCACGGCCGATGAGCTGGGCGTCACCGTCCGCGAGGTCCTGGCTCTGGACGGCCATCAGCTGACCGATATCGACGGCGTGGCCGTCGCCTCCGTGGTCCCGCCCCTGACCACCACCTTCATGCGCTTCGCGCAGCGCCGCCTCGGGCAGCGCGCGCTGGTGATCGATGCGGCGGCGCTGTCGGGCAGCCTGGTGGTGGATATCGAGCGACCCGCCGACGCGGGCGCGGATCGACTATGCAACGCGCTGGCCGCCGGCATCGAGTTCGGCGGCCCGGCCATCGTGGTGGACCTGGGCACGAGCACCAACTTCGACCTAATCGACGCCAAGGGGGCCTACATCGGCGGCGCCATCGCTCCAGGCCTCGGCCTCTCGCTGGAGGCGCTGGTCGGCCATGCCAGCAAGCTGCCGCGCATCGAGCTGCGGCGACCGCCGCGTGCCATCGGCGCCAATACCGTGCATGCCATGCAGAGCGGCACGGTGCTGGGCTACATCGGCCTGGTGTCCGGCCTGCTGACGGCCCTGCGCAGCGAGCTGGCCGAGCGCTCCCCCACCGAGAGCCGCGTGACAGTTATCGCGACCGGCGGCTTCACGCAGGAGCCGTGGCTGAAGGACGTTCCCGGCATCGACGCCACCGAGCCGGATCTCACGCTGCGAGGGATCGGCTATGCATGGGATCGGATCCGCGCGGCAGCTGCCGCGGCTGCCGCCCCCGAGACGAGCGAGCAGGGAGCATCCGCATGAGCGAGAGCCGCGGGCCACTGGCGGGGCGTCGCATCGTGGTCGGGGTCACGGG
>DATAOD010000234.1:0-2198 GCA_036265975.1 Candidatus Limnocylindria bacterium | reverse complement strand
AACAACAATTTACCCGCCCGTTCGATTTGAACAGACGTGGGTCCTTCTGGTCACACCCAGCGCCGTTCTGGCGGCCTCAAGCGGTTCCGCCGGCGAACAAGACCGGTCTTTTCAGCGGAGCCCGCCCCCTACCCCAGTGGTCGGATTCCCTGGCTGGAGTCCCAAAACTGTAGTTTCCAGGGAACGGGGGTTCTGTATCCGTATCGATAAGCTGAGGCAGCTCACTGGTAGGTCTGCCGTAGTTCCAGGAAATATGGATTGTCGCTGAGGCATTGGAGCGCTTCGTCGAGTGGCATCACGCTGGCGCCGAAGTCGCCGAGCGCACCCCAGCCGCCGCGGTGCGAAGGGTAGAGCAGCACGACCTCGTCGCCGTAGCCGGTCAGCCGCAGGCGTGCCAGCGGCTCGCCGGAGCGGCGGGCAAACAGGCAGTCGCCGTTGGCACGGAAGCGCCCCTGCACACGCCCACCGCGGGCGAACGGACAGCCGCGGATGCGCTTGAGGATAGCTGGATCGGCAACCATGACGACCTGTCCCCGGGTGTTGCGTTGCGGCTGAACGTGCTGTCCCCGAGGAGGTTCAACCGATGTCCTGCTCCGCTATCCCGCCCGTCCTGGCCAGCGTGGTTGCGCACATCGCCGCGGCCGTGCCGGCGCGGGCGCGTGCCACCTTTCTCGACCTTCTGCTCGGTGCCGCCGCCAGCAAAGGCGGCCACGTCACCGACGCCATTCTGGCGGCCGGCCTCTCGCGTAGCTGGCGCACGTACTATTGGTTTCTCGAGCAGGGACGGTGGTCGTGGCTGCGGATCTGCGAAGCGCAGCTTGAGGTGCTGAAACAGCTGTTCCATCCGCGGGTCTGGTACGGCGTGCTCGATGACAGCGTGGTTGAGCGCGTGTCCACCGAGGCGCCAGGTTCGATGATGCATCACAACCATAATGCCAAGCCGAACCGGCCGAAATTCCTGCGCGGCCAGGGCTGGCTGTGCTTGGCGGCGGTGATCGAACGCAACGACTTCGCCGTCGGCGCGGTGCCGCTGCTGCTGCGCCTGGTCCGCCGCGGCAGCAACCGCGGCAAGCTCAGGAGCGCGGGCCTGCTGCTGCGCCTGCTCGGCCAGCGGCTCGGCCAGGTGCGGCTGCTGCTGGACGCCTGGTTCATGCGTGCCTGGCTGATCCAGCGCGCGCTCGCCGCCGGCCACACCGTGATCGGCTGCGTGCGCCGTGATCTCGCTCTGTTCGATGTGCCGAAGTCACCCCGCAAACGGAAGCGGGGACGGCCGGTGAAATATGGCGCGCGGCTGACCCCGGACCGCGTCGCAGCATTGCCGGAGCACCGCAGCGCCGCAATCCTCTACGGCAAGCTGGAAGTCGTGCGCTACCGCACCGGCCTGGTCGCCGCGCGGTTCCTGCGCGGGCGGGTAGTGCGAGCGGTCTGGGTGGAACTCGAGCGCCCCGACCGGCGCGACAAACCGCGCCAGCAGCGGCTGCTGATCTGCACCGACCCGGCGCTGTCGGCGCTCGAGGTGATCAGCGGCTATGCGAAACGCTGGGCCGTGGAACCGCTGTTCCGCAACCTCAAGCATGGCTTCGGACTGAAGGACGCCTGGCAGCAGTCGCGCCAGGTGTTGATGCGTTGGGTCAGCGTCGCGGCGGCCGGCTACGCAATCGCACAGATGCTGGCCTTCACCGACCCCGCAGGCTTGGCTGGCTTGGCCGAGCCCGCCCCCTGGCGTGCCCCCGGCACTCGGACTGCCGGGTTGATCCAAGCCGGCATCGCTCGGATTTTGCACGAGGTCGGGCGGCCGACCTTCATCGCGGCGATCCGGCATAAAATCAGCGCCTCTGTGGCAGGCACAAGCGGATCATCAGCACCACCCGACGCCAAAGCCGCGTAGCTCACCCAGATCCGCCATCGTTGTTTCGATCACGTGGCTCCGATCCGGCGCCACGGAGAAGAAACGCTGCCTGGAAACTACAGGAGTAGGCGTAACCTGCTTCAGGTACATTAAAATGACGCCAAACAGTCACGATTTGTCTCCTGCGTGTGCCTGTTGGCTACCACAAATATCATCGTTCATAGTAACCAGCCGCTCGGATGCTCGTTCTTTACCACATAGACCCGATGCAATCATATTTTACTACCTACTCGTCATCCCAGAGATCAGGAACATCGGGAAGAAGGTGCGCTGTGCCCTAAGCTTGATA
>DATAOD010000233.1:0-19549 GCA_036265975.1 Candidatus Limnocylindria bacterium | reverse complement strand
CGCAGCTGCCGCCAGGGTAGGGAACACGGTGGAGAAGGAATGGAGCGGGAGACGGGATTCGAACCCGCGACATTCTGCTTGGGAAGCAGACACTCTGCCAGCTGAGTTACTCCCGCAGCCGATGCCCGATTCTAGCAACCGCCATGGGCGAGGCCAACACGTCTGGGCTGCCTTGCCCGCGACGAAGGGAGTGACGGAGGCGGGGGGTGGCAGAATTGAGCCGATGCGTGTCTCCGCCAAGGCCGACTACGCCCTGCGTGCCGTTGCCGAGCTGGCCGCCGCGGCCGATGCTCCGCTCAAGCGCGAGCTGATCGCCACCGCCCAGGACATCCCCATGGACTACCTGGAGAACATCCTGCTCGAGCTCAAGCACGTTGGCATCGTGCAGAGCCAGCGGGGCGCCTCGGGAGGGTTCCGGCTGGCGCGGCCACCCGACGAGATCAGCCTGGCCGACGTGATCAGGGCGGTGGATGGGCCGATGGCCAACGTGCGCGGCTCTCGCCCGGAGCAGGTCGAGTACCGGGGGCCAGCGGTCCACCTGCGTGACGTGTGGATCGCGGTGCGAGCCAGCCTGCGCGAGCTGCTGGAGACGACCTCAGTGCAGGACCTGGTCGACGGTACCCTGCCGCAGCGCATGGACGAGCTGAACAGCGCGCCCGACGCCTGGGTCTCACTGGGACGGGTGCGTGGCTCGCGCCGCGGCGCCTGAACCCTCCGACTAGCCGCTTACCTCTGTCAAGCCCCAGCGACGCCGGATGGCGGCGTCGAGCCGACCGAACAGCACCGCATCGACCAGGATGCCGATCACCAGAATCACGATCATGGTCGACAGCAGTCCTCGGGCATCGCTGAACTCGCGCGCCAGCTGCAGGCGCACTCCCAGCGCGGGCTGCTGCGCGATGATCACCAGCAGCTCGCCGGCCATCAGCGACCGCCACGCGAACGCCCACGCCTGCTTGAGGCCGGTCACGAACGAGGGCAGCGCCGCGGGCAGAATCACGTGGCGGTACGCGTCGATGCCGCGCGCCCCGAGCATGCGACCGGCCCGCAGCAGGATGCGCGGCACCTGGTCGACGCCGGCGATCAGGCCGTTCGCAACGGACGGTGCCGCGCCGAGCACCACCACGAACAGGATGGCTTGCTCGTTGAGCCCGAAAACCAGGATGGCCAGCGGGAACCAGGCGATGGACGGCATCGTCTGCAGGCCGGTGAGCAGCGAGGCGATCGCGGTGCGCAGCACCGCCCAGCGCACAATGGCGATACCCAGCAGGCTGCCGACCACCAGCGCCAATCCGAACCCCACCGCGATTCGCCGCATGGTGGTGCCGATGGCCTGCAGCAGGCTCGAATCGGCCAGGTCTGCCGCCAGGCGCTGCAGAACGGCGAGGGGCCCAGGCAGCACGTATGTCGGCTTCAGCCCGGCCATGACAATCAGCTGCCAGACGAGCAACACGACGGCGACCGCGGCAAGCTGTGGCCAGGCGCCGCGCCAGATCCGCCAGGCGACGGACTTTCGTGGGGCGATCGGCAGCTCCAGCGCATCGATGCCGGCCAGCTCCATGTCGCCCTCGCGAGCGTCAGTCGGTCGCATGGCGTCGTACCTCCTGGCGCAGCCTGGTCGTGATGCGCGCGACGAGCTCAGCGGCCCTGGGATCCCCCGCGGGACGCGGCCGTGGGAGCTTGATCGGCATCTCCTCGGCCACGCTGCCGGGCCGGCTGGTGAGGACCACCACCCGATCGCCCAGCCGCACCGCCTCACGCACGTCGTGGGTCACGAAGACGACGCTGAACCCGGCGTCACGCCACAGCCGCTCCAGCTCGTCATGGAGCAGGTCGCGGGTCATGGCGTCCAGCGAGCCGAATGGCTCGTCCATGAGCAGGACGTCCGCGCGCTGCGCGAATGCGCGCGCCAGAGCGACGCGTTGCCGCATGCCACCCGACAGCTCGTGCGGCCGCTTGTCGCCGAAGTCTTCCAGCCGGACGAGGCCCAGCAGCCGTCGTGCTTCGCCCGCGCGCGATTGCCGCGGGAAGCCGGCCAGCCGCAGGGCGAGCTCGACGTTCCCCGCCGCAGTGAGCCACGGGAACAGGGCAGCTTCCTGGAAGAGCAGGGCACGGCGCCCGCGCACCTCGACACTGCCGGCAACCGGCTTGTCCAGGCCGGCGATCAGGTTCAGCAGGGTGGTCTTGCCACATCCTGACGCGCCAACCAGGCAGACGAACTCGCCGGGCGCCACGTCCAGGCTGATGTCGCGCAGCGCCAGCACGTGGTTGCCGCGCGGTCCGTAGACCTTGTGCACGCCGCGCACCGACACCGCCGGCGGATTCGGGTTACCCAGCCACCTTGCCGCCAACGGCGGTCGCTCGACGGTGGTCATGGCGTCGCGATCGGGTCCTCGCCGGCGCCGGCCAGGACCTGGTTCAGGAGGGTGAGGTCGTAGATGCCGGACAGATCGACGTGCGCCAGCAGCCCAAGCTCCTGGGCGTGCCTCGCTGACTCGGTGAGCGTGGCCGCGATCGGGTCATTGGTGAATTCCATGTTCTTCCAGGCGGCGGCCAGGATGGCCGGGTCCAGGTCGGAGCCGGTCAGCTCGTTGAGGGCCTTGCGGACGTCGGCCTGGGCCTTCGCCGGGTTGTCGTTGACGAAGGTGTTGGCCGCGACCTGCCCTTCCAGCAGCCGCTTCACTACGTCGGGATGCGCATCCAGGAAGGCGGTGGCCACGATCAGCTGGGTGGTGACGAACCGGCCGTCGGGCCAGAGGTCGCGCTCGTCGACCAGCACGTGACCGCCCGCCTCCTTGACCATCCGGGTCGCCCACGGCTCGGGCACCCACGCCCCATCGATCTGGCCCGATGCGAACGCGGTCAGGATGTCGGCATTGGCCTGTGGCTGGACGGACACGTCACCTCCCCCCTGCTGGTCAGTGGTGTATCCCTGCTCCTTGAGCCATGCCCGCAATGCCACGTCCTGCGTGTTGCCGAGCTGGGGGCTGGCGAGCTTCTTTCCCGCGAGCTGTTCAGCGGTGGTGATGTCCGGACTGACCACCAGGAACGCCCCACCCGAGGTCGCCCCGGAAATGATGTGGATGGCCTGGCCGTTGGACTGCGCCCATGCGTTGACTGCCGGGTTGGCGCCCACGTAGCTCGCATCCAGCCCGCCGTTGAAGATCGCTTCGACCACGTCGCCCCCCGCATTGAAGGTCTGGGTGGTGAGATGGATGCCCTCGCCCAGCTTGTCCGCGAAGATGCCCTCTTCGACGCCGACGATGGCCGTGGCGTGGGTCACGTTGGGGAAGTAGCCCAGGCGGAGCGTGATGCCCACCGAATTGGAGCCCGTACCGGGCGACGCCGGACCGCTGCACGCGCCCAGCACCAGGACGGTCGTGGCCAGCAGGCGAGCGACCTTCATGCGCATCTCCCTAATCTCAGCAATCTGCTCATGTTGAGCAAGTTGGTCGAGATAGTAACCATGTGAGATGGCACTCTGTCAAGCCGATTGGTTCTGGGGTCAGACCAGCCGCGGCCGGCGACGGTCAGTGAGGCTGGTTGGGCTCCAGGCGTCGGATGCGGTGCGCGAGCGCGGTCAGGACCTCCGCGCCGACGTTGGGAAACTCGTCCATCAGGGCGTGGAATTCGCGGTGGGTCAGCACCAGCAGCCGACACGGTTCATCTGCAGTGACTGTTGCCGTGCGGGGTCCACCATCCAGCAACGCGATCTCGCCGAAGAAGTCGCCTGGCCCCAGGGTGTTGATCAGCTTCCCGTCCCGCTCGACCCGCACGTGTCCGGATTCGATCACGAACATCTCGGCGCCGCGGTCGCCCTGCGCCATCAGGCGGCGTCCGGCGGGAACCTCGACCTCATCGGCCAGCATGCTCACTCGCTTCAGCTCGCGACGGTCAAAGGCGCTGAACAGCGGGATGCGATGCAGCAGCTCCAGCTTCTCGTCTCGCGCCATGGCGAGCCCCCGCCTCCTCTTCGGATGAGGCGGCGAGGATACGCCGCAGCGCGCTGCCTTGGAACCCTGGAACCTGCCAAAACGCCGTGGTGCGGGGCGGCAACGCGTGATCCGTCCTCGCGTTGACGCACCTTGGCCACGCGGGTACCGTCGCCGCCTGCTGCACGTGGCCCATCCGATCCCTGAGGAGACCCATCCCATGCCCGCTCGACGCACCACGCGCCTTGGTCTTGCCCTGCTCCTCGCCGCGACCGCGGCGCTCGGGCCCGCCTCGCTGGGGCCTGGCCTGCTGCTGGCCAAGCAGAGCGCCGGCCACTGTGCGGCGCCGACCGGCAAGGTGTTCTGGGAGAACCCCGTGGCGTCGAGCGGTGACACCACGTTGCGCGACCGCAAGGATGCGAACTACCCGGCGCTGAATTCGGAGCGCGTCAGCGTCCCACTCAGGTTCCTGGACGACTCCGGCTTCCTGCACGGTCGCTATGCCTACGTCGTCAGCCAAACCGGCGACCCGGCGTTCGAGACGGACTGCACCTACAACTACAAGCGCCATGACGATCGCTTCGAGCAGGTCATGGCCTATTACTGGGTGACCGAATCGCAGATCTACCTGCGTTCGCTGGGCTTCGACGGCCACACCTTCCCGGAGGTCAATGCGGACGCGCAGCGCATCCGGCTCAACCAGCTGGGCTACGACAACTCGTTTGCCACCACCCATCCGCGTGACGAGCTCCGCTTCGGCAAGGGCGGCGTCGATGACGCCGAAGACGGCGACGTCATCCTCCACGAGCTCGGTCACCAGATCCACTTCAGCCAGTCGGCGACGTTCTTCAGCTCGGACGAAGCCGGTGCTATCAGCGAGGGCTTCGGCGACTACTGGGCCTACACCGTGACCCAGGCCGTGGTCGGTTCGCAGTTCGATCCCGCCTGCATCGCCAAGTGGGATGCGACCAGCTACGACGACCCGAGCGACGGCAGCATCTGCCTGCGGCGCCTGGACGAGGACCTGACCTATCCCGATGACCTCAGCGGCGAAGTGCACAACGACGGCGAGATCTGGTCGCACGCGTTGTATGACCTGCACCACGCCATCGGCCGCGTCCACGCCGACACCGCCATCCTGCTTGCCCAGTTCGACTGGACCGGCACGACCATGCCGGCCCTGGCGCTGCGCATCGTGAGCGCGGTGGACGAGCGGTACGGATCGGCAGAGGCCGATGCCGCTCGGGCGGCCTTCGAGGCGAGAGGGATCCTCTAGCAGGCGACCTCGGCTCCGCCCTGCGGGTGCTGGATGATCTGGCAGAAGTAGCGAACCTGCTCGAGCTGGGCATCCAGCGATGGGGTCAGGCTCAGCGCCTGGCCGTCGACCGAGATTTCGCCCCAGGCCAGGGCATCCGCGCGCAGCCCATGCGAGAAGGTGTGGACGTGCGCGCCGCGCTTGACGCCCTCCGGCAGCCAGGCATTGCCGGAGATGCGGGATCGCTCGAACGCAGTGGTGGGTGTCCAGCGCAGGTGGAGGTCAACGCTCACGCGGTTGCCATCCATGTCCGTGGCCGGAATCGTCGCGTCCAGCCATGCGCTGCCGAACTGCGGCGTGCTGGACAGCCGATCCAGCGTGCTGCCGTCCGCGGCATAGACCAGCGGATAGCCCTTTGGCCCCGGCTCCGCGCAGGTGTCGCGGCGGGCGAGGAAAATCCCCACCAGGCCCTGCTTGTTGACGGGGCCAAGACGGCTGCCGAAGGTGGCATCCATGGCGCTGACGAACAGCTCGGTCTGGACGCAGCCGTCCTGCTGGACGAAGGTCGCGCCGGCATGGCGTGAGCGGAGGACGCGCGCATAGTCCTGGATGACAGATGCGCCCGCGACCGCGGGCATCGACGCCAGCAGTGCGACGGGCAGCATGAATGTGAGCAGGAATCGAGCACCACGTCGCATGACAGGCGGACCTCCGGAGCTGACCGCGATCGTCCGGTGGATCCGGATGGCTGCGCGGGCGTGCCCGTCAAACGCGCGGCCGGCCAACCCTGTTGCAACACGCTTACGTCGGGTAGCTCAGTCCTCGTTCAGCAGCAGCCGCCGATATGAGTCGTGGCGCTCCGGGCTGACCTGGCCGGCTGCCACCGCGGCCAGGACCGCGCAGCGCGGCTCGGCCACGTGCCGGCAGTCATTGAAGGCGCAGCGGCCCAGGAATGGCTCGAACTCCGGGAAGCACCATGCCAGCTCGTTGGGGGGAACCTGCCACAGGCCCAGCTCGCGCAGGCCGGGCGTATCGGCCACGAAGCCACCGCCAGGCCCGGTGAGCCGATGAAGCTCCGCCGTCGTGGTCGTGTGCCGGCCCTTGTGCACCACCTCCGACACGTCGCCGGTGTCGATTCGCAGGCCCGGCTGGATCGCGTTCAGCAGCGTGGACTTGCCCACCCCTGACGGCCCGGTCACCACGCTGACTCGGCCGGCCAGGTCATCGGCCAGCTCCTCGACGCCAATCCCCTCCCGAGCCGAGACGTAGTGCACCGGATAGCCGATGCGCTCATACGGGTCGAAGGTCGCGCGGGCGGCTTGCATGCCGACCAGGTCGATCTTGTTGGCCACCACCGTGGCCGGCACGTCGTTGTGCTCCGCCACCACCAGGAAGCGGTCGAGCATCCGGACGTGCGGCATCGGGTCGGCGCAGGCGAACACGACCAGCACGCGGTCGACGTTGGCCACCAGCAGGTCTTCCTTCCAGGACCCGCGTGGACCGGGCTGGCGGCGGCTGAACTTGCTGCGCCGCTCCTCGACCTGCTCGATCGTGCCGGTGCCATCGGGCTGACCGATGACGCGCACGCGATCGCCGATGACCGCCAGGTCGGTCGACTGGCGATCCTTCTTCAGCAAGCCGCGCAGCTGGGCGTTGACGATGCTCCCGTCATCGGCCAGGACGGAATAGAAGCCGCTCTGCGCGCGCAGGATGGTTCCATTGAGGCTTGCGGGCGTCGTGGCGACGCCCGCGTCAACAGGCATGAGTGCCAAGGGTGAATCTCCACTCGGGGGGCGAGTCGGTCAGTGGGGTGACGCGCGCCCGTCGAGTGCCTGGGGAGGTGCGTCGCCGGGTCAGGGCCTGGGACGATCCTCTGGCAGATGCGGGCGCGCGGATGCGGCGGTGGTCATCTGGCGTGCTCCCTTCATCTGCGTTCGTGTGCCGCTCTGGCGGCTGGCGCGACGGTACCCATGCGCGGGACGGCTTGTCAATGCCCGGCGCCGTAGCATGGCCCGATGGAGCCGCACTCGGTTGACGTGCTGCTGGTCGGCGGCGGGGTCGCCGCCGCGCGCTGCGCGCGCACGCTCCGGCGCCGCGGATTCGCCGGCTCAATCCTGCTGGTCTCGGACGAGGCGACGGGCCCGTACAACCGGCCGCCACTCTCCAAGGAGCTGCTGCAGGCCGAGCTGCCCGAGGAGCTGGCGCTGGCGGAGCCGCTGTCGTGGTACGAGCGCCACGGCGTGGAGCTGCGGCTCGGGACCACGGTCGCGTCGCTGGACCCTGGGGCCCGAAGCGCGACGCTGGCCGACGGAGGTTCGGTTCGCTGCGGGCAATGCCTGCTGGCCACCGGCGCTACGCCACGCAGGCCGCCGGTCCCCGGCGCCGAGCACGCCCTGCTGCTGCGCACCCTCGCCGATGGCGCGCGGATCCGGGACTTGGCAGTTGCCGGCAGCCGCGCGGTGGTGATCGGCGGCGGATTCATCGGGGTGGAGGTGGCGGGCTCGCTGGCCGCCCGTGGCGTGTCTGTCACCGTCGTCGAGCTGGCCGGAGGACTGTGGGGCGGCGCGTTCGGGCCGGCGGTCAGCGCCTGGGCGGTCGAGCGGCTGGCGGCCGCAGGCGTGGAGGTCCGGCTGGATACTCCGTGCGAGGCGGTCACCTCCTCCGGCGTGAACCTTGCCCAAGGGCAGCTCGAGGCCGATTTCGTGGTCGCCGGCGTGGGGGTCGCGCCCCGGGTGCAGCTGGCGGAGGCCGCGGGCCTGGCGGTGGACGACGGCATCCTGGTGGACGATGGCCAGCAGGCGTCCTCCGCCGGCATGTACGCCGCGGGCGACGTCGCCCGCGTGGCCGATCGTGCCCGCGTGGAGCACTGGCACGCCGCCCGTGAAACGGGCGAGCGCGCCGCCCTGGCCATGCTGGGGGAGACGCTGCCGCAGCGGCGCACGCCGTGGGTGTTCTCCGAGTTCGCGGACGCAAAGCTGGACGTCGTCGGCTGGGCGCCGCGCTGGGATGAGATCGTGGAGCTGGCCGGCGGATGGGCCTACCTTGTCGACGGCCGGGTGGCGCAGCTGGCGATCAGGGATTCGCAGCTCCCCGTCGAGGAGGCACGGGCCTTGATCGAGAGTGGGCCGACGCAGCGGGATGTCGAGCGGTTCGCGCGCGACGCATTGGCTTCCCGCGCTTGATGCGCGGGGCGGTGAGCGTGGCGTGCGGCGCTGTGCGGGTGGCCCTCGGAAGCTCCCTCGCGCGTGGGATGGGGAGAGCGAGGTGCTGAGTCTCGTCTAATTCACACCAAGACGATCGTATTGGGCGGATGGCGGCGCGCCCGGAGGGGTCCGTTGACCGCGAAGGGGGAAGGGGGCACAATGTGAGGGCAAAACCGACCCATTGAGTCGGGATTGACCCGACCGATCAACGCACGACCAATCACGCGAGGCGAAATGGCAGTTCCAAACCCGGCCCTGGAGCAGATCCCGGACAGCTACAAGTATGGATGGCACGATTCCGAGCAGCCCCTGCCCGTGTTCAAGAAGGGGCTGGATGCTGACGTCGTGGCCGAGATCAGTCGCATCAAGGGCGAGCCGGAATGGATGACCAAGCTCCGGCTCAAGGCGTACCGGCATTTCGAGTCGCGGCCGCTGCCCACCTGGGGCGGGGACATGACCGGCATCGACTTCCAGGACATCTACTACTACGTCACGGGCACCGGCAAGTCGGCCCAGAGCTGGGACGACGTGCCGGACTACATTCGCCGCACGTACGACCGGCTGGGCATCCCGGAGGCAGAGAAGAAGTACCTGGCGGGCGTCGGTGGCCAATACGACTCGGAGGTCGTCTACCACAACATCCGCTCAGAGCTGGAAGCCCAGGGCGTGATCTTCATGGGCACCGACCAGGCCCTGAAGGAGCACGAGGAACTCTTCCGCGAGTACTTCGGCACGATCATCCCCGCCAACGACAACAAGCTTGCGGCGTTGAACACAGCAGTCTGGTCCGGCGGGTCGTTCATCTACGTGCCGCCCGGCGTGCACGTGGAGCTGCCGCTGCAGGCCTACTTCCGGATCAACACCGAGAACATGGGGCAGTTCGAGCGGACCCTGATCATCGCCGACGAGGGCAGCAGCGTCCATTACGTCGAGGGCTGCACAGCCCCGACCTACAGCACCGCCAGCCTGCACAGCGCGGTGGTCGAGATCATCGTCAAGAAGGGCGCTCGGGTCCGCTACACCACGATCCAGAACTGGAGCCACAACGTCTACAACCTCGTCACCAAGCGGGCCGTGGCCTACGAGGACGCGGTCATGGAGTGGGTGGATGGCAACCTGGGCTCGCACCTGACCATGAAGTACCCGTCCATCTACCTGCTGGGTGAGCGGGCGCATGGTGAGGTGCTCAGCATCGCGTTTGCCGGCGACGGGCAGCACCAGGATGCGGGCGGCAAGGTGATCCATGCCGCACCCAACACCACGTCGCTCATTACCTCGAAGTCGATCTCCAAGGGAACCGGCCGCACCAGCTATCGCGGTTTGGTCAAGGTCTATCCGGGCTGCGAGAAGTCCAAGTCCACGGTGCGCTGCGACGCGCTGATCCTGGATGACGAGGCGCGCTCCGACACCTATCCGTACATGGAGATCGACGAGGAGGACGTCACCATCGGCCATGAGGCCACGGTCTCGAAGGTGGGCAGCGAGCAGCTGTTCTACCTGATGAGCCGCGGGCTGTCGGAGGCTGAGGCGTCAGCCATGATCGTGAACGGATTCATCGAGCCCATCGTCAAGGAGCTCCCCATGGAGTACGCGGTCGAGATGAACCGCCTCATTCAGCTCCAGATGGAAGGGGCGGTCGGCTAGCCGATGGCCATCGACCGTTCGACCCGGCCGGCAGCAGCGCCGGCCGAGCGGGAGGCCGACTGGCTGCGCGCGTTGCGCGGCGAGTGGCACTCCCGGCTGGAGGCCACGCCGGCCCCCAGCGGGCAGGAAGAAGAGTGGCGCCGCACGTCGCTGGACGGGTTGCCCTGGGAAGCCAGGAGCACCGCGGTCCCGATGGCGGGCACCTTCGACCTGCCATCTCATCTTGCCGATGCGGGCGTCGTGTTCGGTGACCTTGCCTCGGTGGCCGCGGAGCGGCCAGAGCTGGTGCAGCGCTTCCTGGGTCGCCGGGAGACTCTGCCCGCGCAGGCGCACTTCTGGGCGCTGGCTCACGCCGAGTGGCAGTCAGGCACGTTCCTGTACGTGCCGCGCGGCGTCGAGATCTCCGAGACCCTGCTGGCGCGCGTCGACCTTGGCAGTGGACCGGCCTCCTTCCCCGTGAGCCTTGTCGTGGCCGAGGAGGGGAGCAGCGTCACGCTGCTGGAGGAGATCCACTCCGATGACGGCGTGGCCGGCTGGTTCGGCGGCGTTTCGGACGTCGTGGCCGGACAGGGTGCGCGGGTGCGCTACGCCAGCCTGCAGCGCCTGGGGGACGCCGCCTGGAACGTGGGTGCGCAGCGCGTCGAGGTCGGCCAGGACGCCGAGGTCATCACGCTCAACGCGGAGATCGGCTCGGCCACCACCAAGCTGGGCGTGGACGTGCGGATGAGCGGCAAGGGAGGCAGCTCGCGGCTGCTCGGCCTGCTGGCCGCCGGCGAGGCGCAGCACATTGACATCAACTCCGTGCAGGACCTGATCGCCAGCCACACCACGTCGGACCTGCTCTACCTGTCTGCCCTCTACGACCGGGCGCGTGCCGCGTTCTACGGCGTGACGCGGGTCGAGAAGGAGGCGAAGGGCACCAGCAGCTACCAGGAATGCCGCAACCTGCTGCTCTCTCCGGAGGCCGGCGCCGAGCCGATCCCGGTGCTGGAGATCGAGACGAACGACATCCTGCGCTGCGGCCACGGGGCCACCGCAGGCGCCATCGACCCGGTGCAGCGCTTCTACGCAGAGTCGCGGGGCCTGCCGGCCGAGGATGCGGAGCGCATGATCGTGCGCGGCTTCTTCGAGCAGGTCGTGGCACAGGTGCCCTCGGAACGCATCAAGGAGGCGGTGCTTGGGGCCCTCAGCGGGCGCATCGGCTCTGACCTGGAGCCTGATGCGGGGGAGGCGGCGGCATGACCACCGCGCGCTCCGGATTCGCGACCGGCCTCAGCGCAGCCGACGTGGAGCCCGGCACCGTGCGGGTGGTGCAGATTGACGGCCGCTCGCTGTGCGTGGGGCTGACCGAGGACGGCGAATGGGGCGCCATCGACAACGTGTGCACCCATGACGGTGGCGTGCTGGGCGAGGGCGAGCTGGACGGGGACGCCGTCGAGTGCCCGCGCCACGGCGGCCGGTTCGACCTGTTCAGTGGCCGTGTGCTGGCGCTGCCGCCCGTGCGGCCGGTGCAGGCCTACGAGGTCCATGTCGACGACGGCGCGGTGGTGGTGAACCTGCCATGAGGCTTTCGACGCGCGCCGAGTACGGGATCCGCGTGCTGGTGGCCCTGGCACGGGCCGAGGGATCCGGTCCCGTCTCGCTGAGGACGGTGGCGCGCACCGAGAAGCTGCCGCACGCGTACATCGAGCAGCTCGTCGCCGACCTGCGGCGTGCCGAGCTGGTGACCGCGACGCGCGGCAAGTCGGGCGGCTATGCGTTGGCGCGGCCCGCCGCGGAGATCAGCCTGGTCGATGCCATGCGCGCCCTGGACGGGCCGATCCTGGAGATGCCATGCGCCGGCGCCGACAACCTGGAGACCTGCGCCCGCCCGCAGGACTGCAGCGTGCACGACGTCTTCCAGCGCGTCCACGAGACGCTGGAGGGCGCGCTATCGGCCACCAACCTGGCCGAGGTGGCGCTGTCCGCCGGCGGCCCGCCATATCCGATCACCGTTCGCCGTCGCCGAGTGGCTCAGCACGCCGCGCAGGAAGCGGCCGCGCGAGCCGCCGCATCGGCCCAATCACAGACAAGGCCAAGCCAGCCGGCGTCCTAAGGGCGCCGACCACACCGGCAAGGAGAACCAAGACCAGCACATGACCGACACGCTGCAGATCCGCGACCTCGAGGTGAGCATCGCGGGCAAGAAGATCCTCAAGGGAGTCAGCCTGGACGTCGCCCAGGGCGAAGTCCACGCCCTGATGGGTCCCAATGGCTCCGGCAAGACCAGTCTGGCCTACACGCTGATGGGGCACCCCGACTACATCGTCAACGCCGGCTCCATCAGCTGGGCGGGGGTGGACCTGCTGAAGGGACCGACCCGGCTGGGCATGTCGCCGGACAAGCGGGCGCGGCTTGGGCTGTTCCTGGCCTTCCAGTATCCGAGCGCCATCCCCGGTGTGACGGTGGCCAGCTTCCTGCGCAACATCTACAACGCGGTGCATCACCCCAAGCCGGCCGACGAGTCCGGCCAGGAGTCGATCAAGTACACCGGCATCCCGCTCGCCAAGTTCCGCAAGCTGATGGAGGAGAAGATGGCGCTGCTGCACGTCGATCCCTCCTTTGCCAGCAGGTATGTGAACGACGGCTTCTCCGGGGGCGAGAAGAAGCGGCTGGAGATGCTGCAGATGGCCATCCTGGCGCCGCGCATGGCCATTCTGGACGAGACGGATTCCGGGCTGGACATCGACGCGCTGCGCAACGTGGCGGAGGGCATCAACGCCACCCTCTCCCCAGAGATGGGAGTGCTGATGATCACGCACTACCAGCGCATGCTGAACTACGTGACCCCCCAGTTCGTGCACGTGCTGCTGGACGGGCGGATCGTGATGTCCGGCGGCGAGGAGCTCTCCCGCGAGCTCGAGGCGAACGGCTATGACTGGGTCCGCGAGCAGGTAGGCCTGCCGGAGGGCACCGGCGACCAGGCGTCCGACGATGCGACGGACGGGGCCCCCGCATCCACCGAGCCCGTGGCAGAGCACGTCTAAACTGGCACCGATGGCCGTCCAGCCCGCTGCCCGATCCATTCCCGGGGCCTTCTCCGGGTCGGCGCTGCGCGCCGACTTCCCGGTGTTCTCGCAGCTGACGGGCAACGGCAAGCGGCTCGTCTTCCTGGACGCCGCCGCCAGCGCGCCGAAGCCACAGGTCGTGATCGACGCGGTGGCCGATACCTACGCGCACCACTACGCCAACGTGCACCGTGGCATCTACGAGCTGTCGGAGGACGCCACCGGCCGCTTCGAGGGCGCTCGCCGCAAGGTGGCGTCCTTCCTGAATGCGCCGTCCGAGCGCGAGGTCGTGTTCGTCCGCAACGCCACCGAGGCCATCAACCTGGTCGCCTACAGCTGGGGCCGCAGCAACCTGCGCAAAGGCGACCGGATCGTGACCACGCAGCTGGAGCATCACGCCAACATCGTGCCCTGGCAGCAGCTGGCGGCCGAGACCGGAGCCATCCTGGAGTACGTGGCGATCACCGACGACGGGCGGCTGGACATGGACGACCTGCGCGCCAAGTTGGCCGCGGGACCGAAGCTGCTCGCCTGCGCGCACGTGAGCAACGCGCTGGGGACCATCAATCCGGTCGGGGAAATCGCGAAGCTGGCGCACGAGGCCGGCGCCCTGTTCCTGGTCGACGCCGCGCAGTCCGCCCCGCACATGCCGCTGGACATCCAGGCCATTGGCTGCGACTTCCTGGCCATCAGCGGCCACAAGATGCTGGGCCCGTCCGGGATCGGCGCGCTGTGGGGCCGTCGCAAGCTGCTCGACGCCATGCCGCCATTCATGACCGGCGGCAGCATGATCCTGCGCGTGACGCTGGAAGGCGCGGAGTGGAACACGGTCCCCGCCAAGTTCGAGGCCGGCACGCCGGCCATCGCCGAGGCGGTCGGCCTGGGGGCGGCCATCGACTACCTCACGGCGCTGGGCATGGACAACGTGCGCGAGCACGAGCGGTACCTGTTCGAGGCGGCGTGGCAGGCGCTGGGCGAGATCCCCGGAGTTCGGCGGCTAGGCCCGGACGATCCGGAGATCCATGCGGGCGTCATCAGCTTCGTGCTGGACGAGGCGCACCCGCACGACGTGGCCACCATCTTCGACCACGAGGGCGTGGCGGTGAGGGCGGGCCACCACTGTGCCCAGCCGGTGATGTTGCGCTACGACATCCCGGCAACCACCCGAGCCAGCTTCTACGTGTACAACGACCTCGACGACGTCGAGGCGCTCACCGGCGCGGTGAAGGCAACCCAGCAGATCTTCGGCGGTGGCGCCTGAGGCCCATGGACAACCTGTACCGCGACTTCATCCTGGAGCACTACCGCGAGCCGCATAACAAGGGCGTGCTCGACCCTTACGACCTGCATTTCGCCGACTCGAACCCGACCTGCGGCGACGAGATGAGCATGACGCTTCGCCTGGACGAGGCGAAGTCGGCCATAGCCGATGTCGCCTTCGACGGTCGCGGCTGCGCCATCAGCCAGGCATCGGCATCCATCCTGACCGACGAGCTGCGCGGGCAGTCGGTGGACGAGGTGAAGGCCATCGATCCCAAGCACGTCCTGGACGCCCTGGGCGTGCCGATCGGCCCGGCGCGGCTGAAGTGCGCGCTCCTCTCTTACAAGGTGCTGCAGGGCGCGGTGCGCGGCGCCGAGGTCGCCTGGCCGGAGGAGGCCGAGGCGAGCCTGGCCTGATCAGGGCCCGATGACCGACACCGCGCCTCTCATTCGCCAGGTCAACGCGGCCGAGGCCATCCGACTGGCGGCCGATGGCTACCGGATCCTCGACGTGCGAGAGCCGTCCGAGTGGGACACCGGCCACATTCCCGGCGCCACCCTGCTGCCGCTGGGCGAGCTGCCGGCGCGCATGGCCGAGGTCCTGGCGGACCGCGATGAGCGGCTGCTGGTCCATTGCGCGGTGGGCGCGCGCTCGGCGCGCGCGGCGGGCTACCTCGGGGCGCATGGCTACGGCCAGGTGGTCAGCCTTCACGATTCGCTCGGTGCGTGGCGCGCGGCCGGTGGCGCGTGGGAGGAGCCGGTCCAGCCCCTCACCGAGCACCAGTCACGCCGCTACAGCCGGCAGATGCTGCTGCCGGAGGTGGGCACGGACGGGCAGCGGCGGCTGCTGGACGCCCGGGTGCTGGTGATCGGAGCCGGGGGCCTGGGGTCGCCCGCTGCGCTGTACCTGGCAGCGGCCGGGGTGGGGACCATCGGGCTGGTCGACGATGACGTGGTGGACCTCTCGAACCTGCAGCGGCAGGTGCTGCACACCACCGGACGCATCGGGCAGGCCAAGACCGCCTCCGCGCGGGTCACGCTGGAGGCGATCAACCCGGACGTGAGGGTGGTCGAGCACCGCGAGCACCTTGACGCGCGGAATGCCGAGCGGCTGCTGTCGGACTACGACGTCATCGTGGATGGCACGGACCGCTTCGGGGCCCGCTACCTGATCAACGACGCGGCAGTCCGGCTGCGCAAGCCGCTGGTGCATGCCTCGGTCTACCGCTGGGAGGGCCAGGTGACCACCATCCTCCCGTTCCAGGGGCCGTGCTACCGCTGCCTGCACCCCAGCCCGCCACCTGGCGAGCTGGTGCCCGCCTGCTCCGTGGCGGGGGTGATGGGCACGCTGCCCGGCCTGGCCGGCACGTTGCAGGCGAACGAGGTCCTGAAGCTGGTCCTTGGCACCGGCGACCTGCTGGTTGGCCGGCTGCTGATGATCGACGCGCGCGCGATGGAGTTCCGCGAGATTCGCGTGCCGCGCGATCCCGACTGTCCCGCCTGCGGACTCGCCGTCTCGGCCGCCCCGGCATGAGCGTGGCTGCCGTCGCGGCCCCGATCCTCATCCCGCAGGAGATCGCGGACGCACTGCTTGTCCACGCCCGGCATGCGCTTCCCAACGAGGCCTGCGGCCTGCTGGCGGGCGACGCGTCGAGCGGCAGGGTGCGGCGCTTCCACCCCACGCGCAACGAGCACGCATCGCCGTATCGCTTCAGCGTCGATCCGCGCGACCTGGTGCGCCTCACGTACGCCATGGAGGCCGATGGTGACGCGCTGGTGGCGGTCTTCCATTCACATCCGCGCGGGGAGCCGCGGCCTTCGGCCACCGACCTGCGCGAGGCCCGCTACCCGATGGCGCTGCACGTCCTGGCCGGGCGGCCGTTCCCGCGAGCCACGGACGGCAACGCGGAGTGGTCGCTGCGCGCCTGGCGCATTGCCGACCTCGACCTGGCCGAGGTGCCCATTACTGTTCCCTAGACACCGGGCCGGGGCTGACGCCTCAGCACCCTGCCCGCGGCGAGGTCGATCAAAAGGTCGATGCCCGGCGAGCCCTCCTCGCCTCCGGATCGATACGCGGCCCAGTACCGTCCGGCATCGGGTGGAGGCAGCCACCTGGCCGACGTATACGACAGCTTGCCGATGGTGCGCGTGGCCTTTGCTTCCGCCACGGAGCGCAGCTGCGCGTCGAGCGCCGGCGGGTAGCCGTGCAGGTCAGTGCTCAGCGTGATGATTCGCCCGGTGCCCGGATCGATGTGGAACGAGTAGAGATCGGTGCCGGCACCTTCGGGCGAGCCGGCCACGTCCAGCGAGCATGATTCGGGGCCGCAGGCGCCGCCGATGACCAGCTCCGGCCACCCGCTGCCGTCCCAGGTCCACAGCCGGCGGGCGACCGCAGTGGCGATCTCCGTGGTCTGGAGCTCGGCGGGCACGCCGCCGGGGCGTCGCGAGCTCCGCATCGCGTCGAGCACCGCCGCGGCGTCGTATGGGCGACCCGGCGACGCAGATGGCTCTCCGCTGGGGCTTGTGGTCGGCGTGACGGACGGGCTGGAAGGCCGTGCTGTGGGTGAGGGAGTTGGCGAGAGGGGAGGCGCGCTGCAGGCGACCAGCAGAAGCAGTACCAGGGCGGATGGGAGGTGCCGCACGGCAGGCTGCAGCGGCGCCATCGGCCTCACTTGAGGCTGACTCCGGAGGCCGAGATCCAGTACCCCGCCCACCTCCCGCTCAGGGCGAAGACCCTGGGTATGCCGTTGACGATGGCCCAGGCGCTGAGCTGCGTGGTCTGTGCGGACGCGATGGACGCCGTCTTCGAGGAGCGCATCCGGCCGCTGTCGTAGTAGCGCCGGCCCGTGCGCCTGCCAGCCTCGACGCTCGCCGAGGCGCGGTCGAGGTCGGTGAGCTGCACGGCGCCGGGCAGGTGGGCGCCGCTCGACTCGGTGACCCAGTAGCTGTCCAGGGCGCCACCGGAGACCAGCAGGCGCGGGATGCCGTTGATCACCGTCCGGCGCGAGGCTTCAACCCTCGTGGTGGTCGACGCGCGCCAGGTCCTGGACTTCGTGACGCTGGCCCCGCTGAATCGCCGACCCGTGTGCGTGCCACGGTCCAGCACCAGCGGTTGGCCGGACGGCAGGTCGACCGTGCCAATGCTGCCTGAGATGCCTGACGAGCTTGATTCGTGCACCCAGTAGCCGGAAAGCCGGCCGCTGGCGATCTCCAGCCAGTAGCCGATGCGGCCGGGCTGCACGGCGCGCGCGCTGACGTCCACGTGCGTCGTGGCGGAGAGCCTGACGGTTCGGCTGTCGGTGATGCGCCCGGCGGCGTCGAAGTGGTAGCCGTGGTGGCTGCCCGCCTTCAGCGACGCGCGGCGTCCGGCACCGCCGCCGGTGTCGGCAGCCGGATGACGGACGCGCACTGTCCAGCTGGTGGCGGCCAGCGAGTTCCCCGCCCGGTCCGTGATGCCGCCGCTGAGCCGGGCCTCGTACCAGCCGGCGGCAAGGTCGTCTGCGGGTTGCAGCGTGGCGAGGTGGCCGGTAGCGGCGTAGGTGACGCTGGACGCCACCTGCTGGCCGGTCGAGCTGCGGGTCAGCGTGAAGGTCGATCCGCTCACGTTCTCCACCGGTTCATCGAAGCTCACCCGCAGCGGAGTGCTGGGCACGGCCCACTGCTCGTGGTTGGCTGGCGCGCGGCTGTCAACCTGCGGCCGCGTTGCGTCCCGCACCTTGGCCCAGGCCAGCCCGTAGGTCTCCGAGCTGCCGTCGAAGCGCGACTGGCGGATCTCGATGGTGGCGGTGCCGCTGACGGGCATCTGGAGCTCGACGAACTCGTAGGCGTTGTCGATGGTGAAGGAGCCAGCATCGCTGCCGTTGGGCGCGATCACGCGCAGGTCAAGGTCGCTGCGCAGCACGTCGGTCTTGTTGAGGTTGCCCGACCCGGCGGTGTGGCTGTTCCACGCAAGGGCCACCCGCAACCGATCGCCGGCGCGCACCTGGATCTGCTGCGTGACGTGGTCGCCTGCGGACATGGAGCCCAGGCGATAGCCCCCCAGCGTGCCGTCGCCATCGTGTGCGACGCGGTTGGTCCACACGGCACAGGACATGCCCACGCCCTCGTGGTCCACGTTGCGCGATCCATCCGGCATGGAGACGCGGTGGATGGCGCCGGCCATCAGCACCGCGCGCGCGGCCTCCGGCCAGGCGACCAGCGCCGGCTCGTTGGCCAGCATCTGCGCCGCGACGCCGGAGACGATGGGCGTGGCGACACTGGTCCCGCTGGCGGCGAGCCCATTCGCCGTACGAACGTTCACGGCAGGAGCCACCAGGTTCGGCTTGTTGAAATCGCCGTGGGAGTTCCATGGATCCGATGGCCGGTCGAGCCAATTGCTCCCGTTCGAGCCCGGCGCGTACCAGATCTGGTCGTCGTTCCGGCTTCGGGTCCCGCGGTCGTCGATGCCGCCCACGGTGAGGACGTTGTAGCCAGTCCCCGGTGAGCCGATCTGCCAGCCGTTGAAGTTCACGTAGTTGCCGGCCGCGCTGATGGCGAGGCGGAGGTCGTCGTCCGCCACCGAGTCGAAATAGCGGCGCGCCTCCTCGGCGCCGGTCGCCGTGTCCTGCACCAGGCTGGTGTTCAGCACATCGGCGTTTCCGCCCGATGGCGAGATCGCCCAATCCGCCGCCGCGATCACGCGTCGGTCATAGGCCAGCGAGGCGCTGTAGCCGCCGGTACCCGACGAGACGATGTCGGCTCCGGGCGCGACGCCCGCGTACTTGCCGCTCTGGCCGGCGATAGCCCCCGCCACCCACGTGGGATGGTCGAAGGTGCTGCCGCCGGCGTAGGCGAGACTGCCCGAGGTGCTGTGCGACTTCACCACGGTGCCCGAGAGGTCGCCCGAGCGATGGACGTTGTGGTACTCGACCACCGCCACGCGGACGCCATTGCCCCGGTCTCCCCCGCCGGACGTCCAGCTCGCGTCCACGGCGTCGCCGGCCACCGACATCGCCGGCTGCCAGGTGCCTTCCAGGCCCAGGGCGGTGACGTCCGGCCGATCAGCCAGCGCCGTAACGGCGGCGGCGGGCAGGTCGGTGAACACGAGGGGAGCGCTGCTGCTGGCATAGGCGATCCGGCCGCCGAGCTCCTCCACCTGCGTGCGCAGCGGGGCTGTCGCCGCGGCGTAGGCGTCCCGCCGCGCATTCCACAGCTCCGCCCGCAGTCGCC
>DATAOD010000232.1:0-1657 GCA_036265975.1 Candidatus Limnocylindria bacterium | reverse complement strand
GTGGTCGGATCCTCCGCGTCGATCGCGGAGGTGAAGTTCGGCCGTGCGGGCTCGACCCCCGCGCGCCGCTCCGCAACCGAATAGGAGGAGCCGACCATGGCGAAGGCTATGGCGACGACCGGCGTCGGCGGTGAGCCGGTCGCGGCGACGCGTTACGTCGGCATCGATTGGGCGTATCGGCGTGCGGCCTGGTGCGCGCTGAGCGAGGGCGGCGCGATCAGCCAGGAGGGCGCCGTGCCGGCCGATGAGGACGGGCTGGGCAAGCTGGTGCTGGTGCTCGGCACGGAGGTCAAGGCGTGCGTGGAGATGATGAGCGGCGCGATCTGGGTGCGCGACCGGCTTGAGGCGGCCGGCTGGCGGGTGCAGGTTGCGCACGCGCGCAAGGTTCGTGACGTTGCGCCGCTGGCGTGCAAGACCGACAAGGTCGACGCGCGCGTGCTGGCCGAGCTGTGCCGGCGCGATCTGGTGCCCGAGCTGTGGATCCCGTCGCTAGATGACCGCGCGCTGCGCGAGCGGCTGCGCCGCCGGATGCACCTGGTCCGGATGCGCGCTTCCGCGATGAACCGGATCTTCGGGCTGCTCACCCAGTTCGGCCTGCGGCTGTCGCTCGAGCGGCTGCGCGCCCACGACGCGATGCAGCTGTTGGAGTCGCGCGGCATGCCGGCGGTGTGGCGGCGCTCGATCGCCGAGGCGCTCGCCGTGATCGATCTACTCGACGGGCGGATCGCGCCGCTGGAGGCCGAGCTCGGCCCGCTCGCTCGGGCCGATCCACGCGTGCTGCTGCTGACCACGATTCCCGGCATCGGCGAGCTGCTCGGGCTAACGCTCGCGTCCGAGATCGGTGACGTCGCGCGCTTTTCCACTCCACGCAAGCTGATCGGCTACGCCGGCCTGGCGCCGCGCGTCAACCAGTCCGGCGATCGCTCGCGCACCGGCGCGCTGTCCAAGGCCGGCTCGCGCACGCTGCGCTGGGCCGCGGTCGAGGCCGCCCAGCACGCGTGGCGGCCCTCCAACCCCTGGCATCGGCTCTACAGCGGGCTCGCCCAGCGCCAGGGCAGGAACCCCGCCAAGGCGGCGGTCGCGCGCAAGATCCTGATCGCCTCCTGGCACGTCCTGTCCCGCCAGCAGCCCTTCAAGCCGAGCCGCCCCCGGGGCGGCGATCAAGCCCTTGTCTCGGCAAGCTCCAGCTGCTTTCTGGCCGCCTGACGGCCCTGCGTGGAATTGAGAAGCCGAGACAGCTCCCACGAACGCTCTGCGAGGCCCCGAGCGCCGAAAGAGAAATGAGCCAACCTCACCCATCGGGAGCACGCGACCCGACCGCCACAGGTCGCGACCACGGGGCGCACAACCGCACCCGACCCCCTTGACAAGGCGGGCCCGTTCAAAGAGAAAGCAGCAGTCGCGCTGCGACTATCGCGTTCCATGCGACTCGACACCGCGCCGCCAGCTTCCTCGGACAACGCTCGTACTGCTCCTATCGTGTCGACATAGTCGGCCTTCAAGGGCGGCATCCAGGTCCCGGCGAGGATCTGGGTGGCAATCAGCCGGGCCTCGTGCTCGGCACCAGCGCGGTTCATGCCTTCATCGCTGCGCCCAAGGAAGATCCTCTGGTTCGGGTAGCCGCGGCCGCGGAAGCGGACGCTGTAGCTCACCACGC
>DATAOD010000231.1:0-3181 GCA_036265975.1 Candidatus Limnocylindria bacterium | reverse complement strand
GGTGTGCCAGTCGCCATCGGACCAGATCACCGGCGGGTTGAGGCACTCCTCGATGGTGGTCCAGATGCTGAACACCGGCGCGAAGGCGAAGCCGGGAATGTGCAGGTCGCCGCCGTCGCGGATGTGGACCTCGTCGACCTGATCGAAAAGGTGATCAGCGGCGTAGCGAGCAAACACGTCGGTCAGGCCCGGATCCATGCCCATCCCGATGAGCGCCAGCCGTCCCGCCGATTCCCACTCGGCGGCTTTGGCCAGCTGCGCATCGGCCAGCTTGACGCCCGGCTTCGCGTACGGGTCGTCCGGATGGGGCAGCGACAGGCTGTTGGCCATGTCCATGTAGTCGACGCCGGCCGCAAGGGCGCCGTCGAACAGCGGCATGACGAAGCGCGGGTCGACCGCGTTCATGACCAGGGTCGACCCGTGGCGCCGAGCGAGCTCGGCCACCGCCGCGCTGTCGCGCGCGTCGATCTGTTCCACCGGGAAGCGGCCGGGGTCGCCAAACGCGGACTGCAGGAGGCGCGGCCGGGCCAGGTCGTAATCGGCCAGCACCAGCTGCTCGCACCAGTCGCGCTGGGCCACCATTCGGGCGATGGCCTCGCCGACCGTGCCCACACCCACCAGCAGGACTCGCATACGACCTCCGGTTCCTTTCCTCAGCCGATGATCTGACGCAGGGCGAACCAGACGTTGGCGGGCCGCTCCGCCAGACGGCGCAGGTACCACGCATACCACGCATCGCCGTACGAGATCAGGTCGCGGACCCGATAGCCGGCGGCCGCCAGGCGGCGCTGCTCGTCCATGCGAATCCCGTAGAGCATCTGCACCTCGAACGCGTCGACCGCCATGCCCACGTCGCGCGCCGCCTGCGCGATCCGCTCCACCAGCCGCACGTCGTGCGAGCCGAGCCCAAGCCGCAGCGTGCCGGCCAAGACGGCAGGCAGCATCGACTTGGCCTGCTCCTCGTAGGCCGCGTCCACGTCAGCCTTCCTGCGCAGCGCGATCGCGGCCGGCTCGTTATACGCGCCCTTCACCAGCCGGATCTGCGGCTGGAGGGGGATCAGCGAGGCGATGTCGTCGGGGGTGCGGCGCAGGTACGACTGGAGGCAGATGCCCATGTTCGGATGCTCCGCCTTCAGCGAGCGATACAGGTCCAGCGTCGGCCCGGTGTAGGCCGACCCCTCCATATCCAGCCACAGGCTGCCCTTCGCCTCCGCCGACAGGGCTGCCAGCTCTCCGAGGTGGCGCAGCGTCACGTCCGGGTCCAGGTCCAGCCCGAGCTGCGTCGGCTTGACGCTGATCTCCGCGTCCAGGCCGCGGGCCATGATCTTCTTCAGCAGGTCGTGGTAGTGATCGGCGACGGCCTGCGCCTGGTCCAGGCTGGTGAGGTTCTCCCCCAGGTGCGTCAGCAGGATGCCGATGCCCAGCGGCCGGAACTGCTCGGCCGCCTCGAGCGCGTCCTCGATCTGCTCGCCGGGCATGAACTTGCGGACCGCCCGCCGCGCGAACCAGAGGCGCGGCAGGTACGTCTTGAGCCACCGGTTGCGGGCCATCCACAGCAGGATCGTGCGCATGGAGGGCGAATCTAGCACGCCACGCGCCGCGGTCGATCAGGCCGATGCGCCCATGTGCCCTGTCGCGGCGCCGCGAAGGCCGATGGGGGGCACGAACTCACCGACCGCGCGTCGCTGCCACCAGGCGCCTGTCTCTCGGCGTTCGGCCCAGGTCGTGAACCGATATTCGAACAGCCGCGCCCGGACGAACCGCGGCGGCGCATTCGGGAACGGGTCGTGGCGCAGGAGTCCCGCGACGCGGCGGTCACCCTCCAGCAGGTGGATGAGGAGCGCAGATAGCCAGCCTTCCCCGTACAGCGGCGAGAGCGGCAGGAACCACATCTGCCAGTCGAGGCGGAGGTGGTACGGCGCGTACTGGCGCGGGCGCCGGTTCGGATCGCCGGGCTTGCCGCGAAACTCGTACTCGCGCCACGTCGCACCATCCGGGTCGGCGGCGTCCGTGCCCTCGACCACCACCTCGTAGCGTTTCCGCGTCACCGAGCCGAAGGCGCCGGACGTGTTGACCAGGCGGAACGGATCGAACGAGGCGTTCATCGCCTGGTTGGGGCTCAGCAGGTTACGAATCGGCTCGTAGCTGAGCGCAATGATGAGGATGCTGACGGCTACCACCAGTACGGCGAACCACGTCGGCGCGCTGGCCGCGGCAGCGGGCACTGGGACGCCGAAGAAGCGCAGGAAGCCGTCGCCCATCCCCGCGGCAAGCACCACGATGGTGACCCAGTTCAGCCACGCGTAGTTGCCGCTCACCACCAGGTACAGCTGGGTGGCGATCATCAGCAGCGCGGCGATCGACGCGAACGGCTGCGGCAGGAACAGGCCGAACGGCAGCACCAGCTGGGCGACGAAGTTGCCCAGCGTCTCCAGCCGATGGATCGGCTTCGGCAGGTGGTGGAAATACCAGCTCAACGGTCCCGGCATCGGCTGCGTCTCATGGTGGTAGTCCATGCAGGTCAGGTCGCGCCAGCACGGGTCGCCGCGCAGCTTGATCAGCCCGGCGCCGAACTCGACGCGGAAGGCGAGCCAGCGGAAGGCCAGGATGATCGGCAGCGGTGGGCTGATGCTGGCATTGCCCAGGAAGATCGCCAGGAACCCGGCCTCGAGCAGGAGCGACTCCCAACCGAACGAGTAGAAGGTGCCGCCGACGTTGGCGATCGACTGGTAGAGCACCCACAGCGCCAGCCAGGCGGCCATGGTCACCGGCAGCGGTGCGGCCTGGGGTAGGCCGATGAGCAGCGTGACTGCCACGATGCCACCGATCACGGCGGCCAGGCGCAGTAGCCGATCGGAGTAGCGCGCGTGAAAGATGCTGGGCGTCTGCCAGAAGGACGTTGCCGCCAGCAGGTGCGTCGCCGGCTGCAGCCCGTCCTCGCCGGCCAGCGCCGGGAACTGTCGCAGGGCGACCACGAACGCGATCAGGTAGATCGCGGCCAGCCCACGCTCGATGAGCAGCCGCGTGACGCCGTAATCCGCGCTGATCAGATCGGGCATGGCGTCGGGCTATGCTGCATCTCGTGGGCCGTTAGCTCAGTGGTTAGAGCAGGGGACTTTTAATCCTCGTGTCGTGGGTTCGAATCCCACACGGCCCTCACGCCTACGCCTGATACCGGTCG
>DATAOD010000230.1:0-3779 GCA_036265975.1 Candidatus Limnocylindria bacterium | reverse complement strand
GGCGTGCCGCGCGAGCGGTGCCCGTACCTGCCCATCCCGCTGCACACCGTGATCGAGCTGACGCCGCACGCGTACGGCTGCCACGAGAGCCGCGTGCCGCTCGAGCCGCGACAGGACGCGGGCGAGGGGCTGTAGGGTCCTACCGCTCCGCCTCCACCAGGTCCGGGGTGTCCTTCGACGGCGTGTACCCCATGTGGGTCGGGAACTCCGGGCTGAGCGGCCACACCTTCGGGAACTTCAGCCAGAGCCGCAGCATGTGCCGCTTCTGGTCCGGCTCCGGGCCGTCCACGAAGCCGGTCCGGGAGTGGAGGATCGTGTAGTTGTTGATGAACTGTATGTCGCCGGCCTGCAGGTCCATGTCCAGGCGCAGGTCGGGGCGGCGGGTCTGCTCGTCCATGAAGTCGAGGGCGGCGCGCTCGAACGTGGTCAGCGGCACCTCGCGCTTCACCGCGCCCGCGTTGATCTGGTTGCGGATGTAGCGGCAGCTCACCAGCCCGTCCTGGTAGCCGAAGACGGGGATGGGGCGGTCGGAGACGCCGCGCTCGGTCAGCGCGGCCTCGCGGCGGATGTAGTAGTAGCCGCTGTAGAGCAGGCCCAGGTACTCCGGATGCTGGCTCAGGATCTCGTTGTGCACGGTGGTGGAGCTGACGATGCTGCTGAGCCCGCCCTCGAGCGAGCGCCGCAGGCACAGCAGGCCCACCACGTCGCCCGCGTCGGTGTGGTAGGGCAGGTAGGCGTTGGTCTCGTAGCCGCGCACGTCGATGTTGCCGTAGGTCCGGCCGTGGTCGAAGACGTGGCCCAGCAGCTCGCCCTGGGGGTTCTGGTAGAGCGGGGCGCCCATGTAGCGGCCGAAGGCCCAGAAGATGAGCCCGACGTCCTCGTCGCGGTAGCGCTGCACCGGCAGCCCGCGCAGCACCACGAAGCCGCGGCCCTCGTACATGTCGGCCACCGACTGCTCCAGGCGCTTGCGCATGACGGTCAGGGGGAAGTGCTCGCGCTGGATCTGCTCGAGGGGCAGGCCGGAGGCCCGGGCGGTGGTCACGGCGCGATCGATGTCGGCGATCTCGGCGTCGGTCAGCGTGACGATCCACGAGGTCTCGCGGGCGAGGGTCTCGCCGCGCCAGGCCTTCGGACCGGTGATCGGGGTCATGCACACTTGGCTCATGGGGACTACCTCCTGGGATCTGACGACGCTCACCACCCGACCATAGCCCTACTGGTGCCGCGGGTCCAGCACGTCGCGCAGGCCGTCGCCCAGCACGTTCAGCGCCATCACGATGCCGAAGATCATCAGGCCGGGGTACAGCGCCATCCACGGCGCCTGCGACAGATAGCGCTGCGCCGCGTTCAGCATGCTGCCCCAGGACGGCGCGGGGGGCTGCTGGCCCAGGCCCAGGAAGGACAGGCTCGCCTCCGCGATGATGGCGGCCGCCACCGTGATGCTCGCCTGCACGAAGAGCGGCGGCAGCGTGTTGGGCAGGATGTGGCGGACCGCTACCCGCGGGCGGGAGCAGCCCAGCGCCTGCGCGGCCTCCACGAACTCCTCGGTGCGGATGGCCAGCACCGTCCCGCGCACCAGTCGGACGAAGGTGGGCAAGGCCGCGATGCCGATGGCGATCATGGCGTTGCCGAGGCCCGGGCCCAGGAACGCGGCCAGCGCGATGGCCACGATCAGGAACGGGATCGAGAGCATGGCGTCGTTGATGCGCATGATGAGCCCGTCGGTCCAGCCCCCCACCACGCCCGAGAACAGGCCCAGGGGCACGCTCAGCGCCACCGCGATGGAGACCGGGATGACCCCGGCCAGCAGCGACGCCCGCGCGCCCCACAGCACGCGCGAGAGCACGTCGCGCCCCACCTCGTCGGTGCCCAGCCAGTGCGCGGCGGACGGAGCCTTGCGCAGGGCGCGGTAGTCGATGGCGCTCGGGTCGTAGGGGGCCAGCCGCGGCGCGGCCACCGCGGCCACGATGAAGGCGAGCACCATCACCAGCGCGGCGACGGCGGCGGGCCGGCGCGCAAGCTGCCGCGCCGCCTTGTAGCGCCGCCGGGGCGTCGCGGCCGCGGCCGCGCCCGCCAGCACCACCGGGGTCGCGCTCACGTGCTGCCCCGCAGGCGCGGGTTGGCCAGGAAGTAGAGCACGTCCGCGCCCAGGTTCAGCAGCACGTAGAGGGTGGCCGACACGAGGACGACGGCCTGCACGACGGCATAATCGCGGTTGAACACGCCGTCGACCAGCAGCTTGCCGAAGCCGGGGATGGCGAACACCTGCTCGGTGAGCACCGCGCCGGAGAGCAGGCGTCCGAACTCGATCGCGCCGAGGGTGATGACCGGGATCAGCGCGTTGCGCAGGGCGTGCTTCAGGATCACCAGCCGCTCCGGCACGCTCTTCGCCCGCGCGGTGCGCACGTAGTCCGCGCCCAGGGTCTGGAGCATCGCGCTCCGCGTGTGGCGCATGATGACGCCGGCCACCCCGGTGCCCAGCACCACCGAGGGCAGCAGGATCGTGGTCAGGTTCCGGCGTAGGTCCTCCCACGGCGGCACGTAGCCCGAGGCGGGCAGCCACCCCAGGCGCACCGCGAACAGCAAGATGAGCATGATGCCCAGCCAGAAGTGCGGCACCGAGAGGCCGGAGAGCGCGAAGAAGTTGGCCACCACGTCGACCGCGGTGCCCTTCCGGGTCGCGGAGAGGATGCCGGCGGGGATGCCGATGCAGAGGGCGATCAGCATCGAGCAGAGGGCCAGCTCGACGGTGACCGGCAGCTTCGAGACCAGCAGCTCGCGCACCGGGATGCGGCTGCGCAGCGACTCGCCGAAGTCGCCCACCAGCACGCGGCCGAGCCAGATGCCGTACTGCACCGGGATGGGCCGGTCCAGGTGGTAGCGCGCGCGGATGGCCGCCACCGCCTCGGGATCGTTCTCCTCGCCGGCCAGCGCCACCGCCGCGTCGCCGGGCAGGAGCTGCTGCAGGGCGAAGATCAGCACCGAGACGAAGAACAGCGTGGGCACCAGGACCGCCAGCCGGCGCGCCACGTAGAGCCAGAGCGCCATGCGGGGCGGCGCCTCAGTTGGAGAGCTTCAGGCCCCGCAACCGGATGATGCCGTCGGGGTAGGGCGTGAAGCCCGACACCCGCGTGCTGAACCCGGTGAACACGCGGCGGTGCCACAGGATGAGCCGCGGCACCTCCTTGGCCATGATCTCGGTGGCCTGGTCGTAGAGCTTCTTGCGCTCGGCCGGCTCCGCCACCTGGCGCGCCTTGGTCAGGAGCGCGTCCACGTCGGTGTTGCAGTAGTGCTGGTCGTTCTGCGCGCCCTTGCACGTGGCGAACGTGTAGACGTTGCCGTCCGGATCGGGCCGGCCGCTCCAGAACGTGAAGTAGGCCTCGAAGTCGCCCTTGCGTCCCGACTGCAGCATCGTCACGTTCTCCTGGGTTTGGAGGTTCGCGGTGATGCCGGCCTCCGCCCACATGGCTTGCAGGATCAGCGAGGCTTCCTGCCGATCGCGCTCCGGCGGAACCACCAGCGTGAAGGTGAAGGTGGGCTGGCCCGCATCCTTCAGGAGCTGCTTGGCCTTGGCCACGTCACGCTTGGCCACCGGGGTCTTCTTGTCGTAGTACGGGTTCGCGGGACTGATGAACTGGTTGCCCTCGATGTACTCGCCACCGAACACGGTCTTGACCAGAGTTTCCCGATCGATCGCGAGGTCCAGGGCCTGGCGCACCCGCACGTCGGAGAAGGCCTTGCTCTTGGGCCCGTTGGCCACGTTCAGCGGGATCATCTGG
>DATAOD010000229.1:0-26613 GCA_036265975.1 Candidatus Limnocylindria bacterium | reverse complement strand
GATCGGCAGGACCACGAAGTACGGTCCGGCCGGCCCGCTGCCGGCCGGCACCGTCATGACCGTCGAGTTCGAGCTGAACGGCAGCCGGTTCGTGGCGCTGAACGGCGGCCCCGAGTTCAGGTTCAACGAGTCCATCTCGTTCGTGGTGCCATGCGAGTCGCAGGAAGAGGTGGACCGCTTCTGGGATCGGCTGGTGGACGGTGGCCAGCCGGCGCCGTGCGGGTGGCTGAAGGACCGTTTCGGCGTCTCGTGGCAGGTGGTGCCGGTCGAGCTGGAGCAGCTGATGGCCGATCCGGACCCGGTCAAGGCGCAGCGCGTCAACGAGGCGATGCTGCGCACCTTCGGCAAGTTCAACATCACCGCGCTCCGGGCGGCGTTCGACGGCGAGCCGGTGGGCGCCGAGCGCTAAACCCTCGCGCCGGCGTTCGACGCCGGCAGCGCGGCGATCAGCTCATCCATCCGGGCCACGCAAAGGGTCGCCCCGGCGGCGCCAAGCTCGTCCGCGCTGACCGCAGAGCCAGCCAGCACGGCGATGGCGGTCATGCCCGCTGCCGTTGCCGCGCGCATGTCCCAGGTGCTGTCGCCGACGCACCAGCAATCGCTCGGCGCCACGTCCAGCTGCGCGGCGGCGGCCAGCATCAGGTCCGGTTCCGGCTTGGCGCGTTCGACCGAGCTGCCGTCGACGATCATCGGCTCATGCGGGCGGTTCAGCGCCTGCACGGAGCGGCCGACCTGCTGCCTACGGCTGGAGGTGGCGATGGCCCACGGGATTCCACGCGCCTCGAGGGCATCCAGCAACTCCCCCACGCCCGGCAGCGGCCGCGGATCGATGTTCAGATCCGAGTAGATCTCGCCGGCGCGATGGTCGATCTGCTCCGCCAGCTCGTCATCCACTTCCCGGTCTGCCGCCGCTGCCATCTCGCGGGCAAGGTGCTTGCCGTCTGAGCCGATGAGCTCGGCCACGTAGCCGCGCTCCGCGGGCATCCCGAACTCCTCGAACGTGCGCAGCCACGCCTCGATGCGCGTCTCGACCGTGTCGACCAGCGTCCCGTCCAGGTCCAGCAGCACGGCGCGTGGCGTGGGGAGCGGCATGCGCCCAGTATGTCGCCGGCCTACTCGATGCGTTCGAGCGTGAGCACGGGGATGAGGCGATCCGTCTTCTTGGGGTATTCCTTGAATTCGGGTCGCTCCTCGGCGTGCTGGTCCCACAGCCGCTGTCGCTCGGAACCGGTGGCCACCGTCGCGCGAGCCGGGAACGCCTCCCCATCGGCTTCGATCTTCACCTCCGGATGCGCCAGGAGGTTGTAGTACCACTGCGGATTGGTAGGCGCGCCGCTCTTGCTGGCGGCGATGACGTAGTGGTCGCCGTCGCGGGTATAGGTCACGACTGCCTCGCGCGGCTCGCCTGACCTCGCCCCGGTGGTGGTCAGGATCATCAGCGGCCGGTCGGCCATGGGACCGTCCTGCGGCCTGCCGTGCTCGCGGATGTCCGCCTTCAGCTGTCGTGTAAATGCTTCGTAGTCCATGCCAGCGATTGTTGCATACGCAACTACTGCGCTCAACGCCGGCCGCAGCGTAGACTTGCCACGATGACCGAATCTTCGCCCCATCGCGACCTCCCAGGCGAGGCGGAGCTGTGGCACAGGCTGCATGCCGTGGTGGCGCGGATCACGCCCGAGATGGCCGAGCGGCCCGGCTACTTCGAGGAGGGCTGGACGGCGAAGGACGCCGTGGCACACATCGGCACCTGGATGGCCGAAGGTGCGCAGGTGCTGCGACAGATCGCGGCGGGCACCTACCGCGAGGGTGAGCTGGACATCGACGCTGCCAATGAGCGCTACCTGAAGGCGATGCACGACGTGCCGTGGGAGACCGTGCACCTGCAGCTCGCTTCGGCTCGAAACCAGCTCGTACGAGCGTGGCATGAGCTCCCCGAATTGACGCCGGCGGCCGAGTTCTGGGTGCGCAAGGCAGGTCCCGATCACGTGATGGAGCACCTGCCCCGGCTGGAGGAGTGGGTCGACGAACTCGCCGCACAGCCAGCCGTTCCACGCGCCTAGGAGTAATGGCGGAGTCGCCATGGCACGCGACCTGCCGTACGATTGGGAGAAGCAAACAACCTGGTGGCTGTGAAAGCCGACTCCTCGGGGCGCGACGGCCCCGACCAAGCGCGGCCGGTCCACCTCCAATGACATCGCGCGCCACGGGCGCGCGTCGCAAAGGAGTTCAGACCTCATGACCACCGCGACTGCCGCTCCCCGTGCGCTCGGCCGCTCCGTGCGCGCCAACCTTCCGGTCGCCGAGCTCTACGAGCGCGCGGTGCGCGACGACGAGGGCATCATCGCTGCCGACGGCGCACTGGTCGTGCGCACCGGCACCCACACCGGACGCTCCCCCAAGGACAAGTTCGTGGTGTTCGGGCCCGGCACCGAGAACACGGTGTGGTGGGGTGAGGTGAACCGTCCGATCAGCGAGGAGCACTACGACCGCCTCCGGAACCGGCTCGTCGACTACCTGACCGAGCGTGACATGTACGCGCAGGACCTGTTCATCGGCGCCGATCCTGCCCACCGCCGCTCGCTCCGGGTCTATACCGAGACCGCATGGGCCAGCCTCTTCGCGCGCAACCTGTTCCGGCGTCCCAATGCCCAGGAGCTGGCCGCCTTCACGCCGAACTTCACCATCATCAACGTGCCGAGCTTCAAGGCCGATCCCGAGACGGAGGGCGTGCGCAGCGAGACGGCGATCCTGCTCCACCTCAAGCGCATGGAGATCATCATCGTCGGCACCAGGTACGCCGGCGAGATCAAGAAGTCGGCGTTCACCGTCATGAACTACCTGATGCCGGAGGAGGGCGTGCTGCCGATGCACTCAGCCGCCAACGTGGGCGCCGACGGCGACACGGCCATCTTCTTCGGCCTTTCGGGCACCGGCAAGACCACGCTGTCGGCTGATCCGCTGCGCACCCTCATCGGGGACGACGAGCACGGCTGGGGCCCTGACGGCGTCTTCAACTTCGAGGGTGGCTGCTACGCGAAGACCATCAAGCTCAGCCCCATGTACGAGCCGGACATCTTCGCCACCACCAAGCGCTTCGGCACGATCCTGGAGAATGTCGACCTCGATCCGAAGACGCGCGAGCTGGACCTGGACAGCGACCGCATCACCGAGAACACGCGCGCGGCGTATCCGCTGCACTTCATCGGTAATGCGTCGGAGACCGGGATGGCGCCGCAGCCGAAGAACGTGATCTTCCTGACGGCCGATGCGTTCGGCGTGCTGCCCCCGATCTCGCGCCTCAGTCGGGAACAGGCCGAGTACCACTTCATCTCCGGCTACACCGCCAAGCTGGCCGGCACCGAGGTGGGCGTGAAGGAGCCGAAGGCCACGTTCTCCGCCGGCTTCGGCGCGCCGTTCCTGCCGCGGCATCCGCGTGACTACGCCACGATGCTGGGCGATCGGCTGGATGCGCAGGATGTTCCGGTCTGGCTGGTGAACACCGGCTGGACGGGCGGACCCTACGGCGTCGGCGAGCGGATGAACATCAACTACACCCGCTCCATGGTCCGTGCCGCACTGGCCGGCCAGCTCGACGACGTGGAGATGGTCCGCGACCCGAACTTCGACCTGATGGTGCCGACCAGCTGCCCCGACGTCCCGTCGGAGGTGCTTCAGCCTCGCCAGACGTGGGCGGATAGGGGCGCCTATGACCGTCAGGCCCAGCAGCTGCTGGCCATGTTCGCGGAGAACTTCGAGAAGTACGAAGCGGGCGACACCGGCGACGAGACGACCGCCGGCTAGAAGTCGCGCCGTCCCGCGAACGACTCGACGACGCCTGGCCGGGTGAGCTGGTAGATTGCCAGCCGCTGCCCGCCGGGCGTCGTGAAGGAGCAGATGGGTCCCTGCGGGATCTCCAGCCGCGTGCCGCCGGCCCAGCCGCGCGCCTTCAGTTCGGCCATTGCGGCATCCAGGTCGTCCACCCGGTAGACGAGCACGAGCCGATCTCCCTCGAGGTGGTCGGCCAGCAGCAGGTGCGGCGGAGAGGACCCGAGCTCGAGCATCGCTACGCGAGCGCCCATGCCGTCGATGGCGAAGATGACCCGCGCGCCGAGCGTCGCTTCCAGGTAGCGGTGCTCGGCGGCAACATCGGCGCACGGGCTGTACACGTAATCGAGGTGCTGAAGCATGACCTCCTCCAGGGCTCATGGGCGGGTGATGGGCGGCGGCGTGTACCGCTAGGCTATCGGCAGCCGGCCGCGAGGCCGGCCTTCGTACGGAGGAACCGATGCGCCTGCTGCGCGAGCTCAGCCGCCGCAAGCTGCGAACGACGCTGACCATCCTGGGCATCACCATCGGCATCTGGGCGCTGGTGGTCTTCAGCTCCATGGCCAACAAGATCAACGCGCTGGTGGATGGCGGCAGCCAGTATTTCGCGGGCAAGGTGCTGGTCACCGACAAGTCGAGCGTCGGGGTGGGGATCGGCGGCGCGCCAATGAGCACCGATGTCGCTGACCAGATCGCAGGCCTGGACGGCGTGGCAGCCGCTGTGCCGGAGGTCCAGATGATCTACGACCCGGAGGGCGGCGGGGGTTTCGGTGGCTCCGAAACCATCATCGGGTCGGTAGCCGGGGCGGACCAGGGCCACGAGACGTTTCCGCTGAACCCGGTGCAGGGCCGGCTGCTGACGCCCGACGACGAAGGGTCCGACGTCGTGGTGATGGGCAGCGACCTGGGCCGCAAGGAGAAGATGCAGCCGGGTGATCACGTGCGGATCCGCGGCACCGACTTCCAGGTGGTGGGCCTGCTGGAGCCGACCCTCACCGCGCCCGACTCGTCCGCCTTCATGCCGCTGGCAGCCGCGCAGCAGCTCTTCCACGACAGCCTGCCGGCCCAGATCCGCCAGGCGATTCCGGCGAACCAGGTGATCAGCCAGGTGGTGGTCTATCCGCAGTCGGGCGTGGGCGAGGACGTGGTGGCGAAGCGGATCGAGGCGGACGTGGATAACGCGTCAACGCTGACCGGCACGGAGTTCGACCAGCAGGTCGGCTCGGCCACGGCCATCTTCAACGCCATCATCATCGGCGTGGCGGTGATCAGCCTTGTGGTCGGCGGCCTGTCGGTCATCAACACCATGGCCATGTCTGTCGCCGAGCGGACGCGCGAGATCGGGATCAAGCGGGCGATCGGCGGGTCGCGCGGCAGGATCATCAGGGAGCTGGTGACCGAGGCGGGGCTGATCGGGCTGATCGGAGGGCTCATCGGCCTCGGTCTGGGGGGCCTGGTGGTCGTGATCGCCAACGAGGCGGGGCGCGACTCCGGCACGGTGCTCTTCCAGCTGACCTGGGGGACCGCAGCCTTCGCCCTGGCCTTCAGCACGATCCTTGGCATCCTGGCCGGCCTCATCCCGGCATGGAGCGCGGCGCGCCTCGACCCTGTCGAAGCGCTGCGGTACGAATGACGGCGGAGCAGGCGATCGAGCCGATTGCGCCGCAGCAGCCGGCCACGCTGCTGGAGGCGCGCAACCTGCGCAAGACGTATCGCCTCAGCCGCCGCAACCAGGTCGAGGCGCTGCGCGGCGTCGACCTCGACATCCATCGGGGCGAGATGGTGGCGATCATGGGTCCGTCCGGCTCCGGCAAGAGCACCCTGATGCACATCCTGGGGCTGCTTCATGGCCCGGACCGTGACGGCGGGCCGCCTCCGGAGCTGCGCATCAACGGCCAGGAGGTCGGCAGCCTGCCCGATCGGGCCCGCACCCGGATGCGCGCCGACACCATGGGATTCGTGTTCCAGTCGTACAACCTGGTCTCGACGCTCACGGCGCTAGAGAACGTGTCGCTCGCCGGCGAGTACGCGGGCGTGCCGCGTGGCAGGGCTCGCGACGCCGCCATGGCCGCCCTGGGCTGGGTGGGCCTGGCCGAACGTCATGGCCATCGGCCGATGGAGCTGTCCGGCGGCGAGCAGCAGCGGGTGGCGCTGGCGCGCTCGCTGGTCAATGAGCCGATGCTGCTGCTGGCCGACGAGCCGACGGGAAACCTGGATTCGGCACGCAGCCAGGAGGTGCTCCAGATGCTGCGGCGCTTCAACCGTGAGCGCGGACAGACGCTGCTGCTCGTCACGCACGACTCCGAGGTCGGAGAAACGTGCGACCGCATCATCCACATGCGCGACGGGCTGGTCGATGGGGTAGAGCCCCGATCCGCGTGAGCGAACCCTTCATCCCGGAACCGGCCGCGGGAGAGCGCTGGATCGTCGGCGCGGTGATCCACGACGGCGCGGGCCACATCTTCATGCAGCGGCGCAGCGAGTCCCGTTCCCTGTTTCCCGGAGCGTGGGACCTGGTGGGTGGTCACCTGGAGGCCGGCGAATCCATCATGGAGTGCCTCGCGCGCGAGCTGCGCGAGGAGACGGGCTGGGAGCTGCGACGGGTCATCGCCGCCCTCGACCCGCTGTCGTGGACCGGCGACGACGGCCTGGAACGCCGCGAGATCGACTACCTGGTGGAGGTCAGCGGTGACCTCGGGCATCCCCGGCTCGAGGAGGGTTTGCACCTCGACCCGCGCTGGGTGACGCTGGAGCAGGCGCGCCGCCTGCTGGATGGCACGCACAAGAGCGACGGCATCGTGCGCAACGTGGTGGAGCACGCGTTCCTCGCGCTGGCGTGAAACCTTTTGGCCTTGTTCCTGCTCGATCCGGGTATGGACATGCGCCGATCCGTCCCACTCGCGACCGCCCTGATCACCCTGCTCGCAGCGTGCAGCACGACTGCGCCGAGCGCCTCCAGGCAGGCCACGCCATCGGCCTCGGTGACTCCGTTCCCGGCCGCATATGACAGGGGCGCGACCTACCAGCCGCCGGTCAATCCCACGACCTTCGTGGACAAGGTCGACAACCCGTACTTCCCGCTGGTGCCCGGTACGCGCTGGGTGCTGAAGGCCCACGGAGCGGACGCCGGTGAAACCACAATCACGCAGGTCACCTCGAAGACCAAACTCGTGATGGGGATTCGCTGCACGGTCGTGCGTGACGAGGTCCACGCCGAGGGCCGGCTCAAGGAGCTGACCTTCGACTGGTACGCGCAGGACTCTGCCGGCAACGTCTGGTACATGGGGGAGGACACCGCCGAGTACACGAACGGCAATCCCAGCCGCGAGGGTTCGTGGGAGGCGGGCGTAGGCGGCGCGCAGCCGGGGATCATCATGCCCGCCAGCCCGATTGTGGAGCTGACCTACCGCCAGGAGTTCCTGAAGGGCTCGGCAGAGGATCTGGCGAAGGTCGTGGACACCACGGCGACAGCCGACACGCCATTCCGCTCATTCGGTGACGTATGGGTGACCGAGGATTGGACCCCTCTGGAGCCGACGATCGTGGAGCGCAAGTTCTACGCGCGTGGCGTCGGGCTGGTGATGGAGCAGCTGATCAAGGGCGGCCGTGGAACCAACGCGCTGACGGACTATTCCGCACCGAACTGAACCGGCGCAGCGTTTCGTCGCAGCGACGGATTGACTCCCTTCCTACCATTGGCCCAGCCGGGGGAAGCGAGGAGCGGAGGAACCCTGCATGACTGCGACCAGCGTCCCCGCGGATCCGTCGACCAGCCTCGAGCGCAATGCCATTGGCCTGCCCGAGGTCCTCTTCCAATCGATCACCCACATGGCGCCGGCCGTCGCCACCGCCCTGTCGATTGGTTTCGCGACGACCTTTGCCGGTCGGATCACGCCATTGGCCGTGCTCTTGGCCATGGTGGCCTGCCTGTTCACGGCGTATTCCATCGGACAGCTGGCCAAGCACCTGCCCTCCGCGGGCGGGATGTACACCTACGTCGCGAATGGCCTTGGGCCGTTCTTCGGATGGCTGGTTGCCTGGGCCTTCGCGCTTGCGGAGCCCTTGATCGCCCCAATCCTGCTTGCCGCGTTCGGCTTCTTCGGCGCCCTTTTCCTGTCGCAGTACCTGAACATCGGCGGCGATTTCCAGTATCTCTGGATCGTGATGGCCGTCCTCTGCGGCCTGGTGCTGTGGTGGCTGATCTACAGCGGAGTGCAGCTTTCAACGCGAACCGGCCTGGTGCTGGGCGTCATCGAGATCGGCATCTTCCTGTTCATCTCGCTGCTGCTCATCGCGAAGGCAGGCGCAGCGAACACGCTTGACGTGTTCATCCCCGGTGACGAGGGCGTGCAGCCGGCATTCCAGGGCATGGTGTTCTGCCTGCTCGCCTTCATCGGCTTCGAGGCCGCCGCGCCACTGGCCGAGGAGAGCCGCGAGCCGCGAACGACGATTCCGCGAGCCGTGATCTGGTCAACGATCGTGGTTGGCGCGTTCTACGTGTTCAACTACTACGCCGGCACCGTGTTCTTCGGGCAGGATCACGACATGAAGACGTTCTACGCCTTCAACGATGGCGATCCGTGGGGTTTCATGGCCACGGCCGTGCTCGGCACACTGGGCGGCATCCTGGTCGTGTTTGCCATCTTGAATTCGTCGCTGGCGAACGCGAACTCGTCGGCCACGGCCGCGACGCGCTCCGTCTTTGCCATGGGCCGGGCAGGGCTCCTTCCGCGCTGGTTCGCGAGGCTGCATCCGGTGCACCGCACGCCGGTGAACGCCGTGCACGCGCAGGTGATCATCGCCATCGTGGTGGCGATCGTCGGCGGGCTCGTGCTGGCCGATGATCCGAACCCGGGGCTCGGGCCGATCAACATCTACGTCTGGATCGGCACGATGCTCGGCCTGCTGTTCGCCGGCATGTACATCGCGGTAAACGCTTCTGTCATCGGGTACTACCTGCGCCAGCGACGTGATGAGTTCAACGTGATCAAGCACCTGGTCGTGCCCCTGCTGGGCATCTTCTTCATGATTCCGGCCTTCATGGCCTCGCTGGGCGGAGTGACGGTGCCGTTCATCAACCTGCCGTTGCCCGCCTGGACGGGCGCGCTCGCATGGACGGGCCCGATCGCGGGAGTCTGGATGCTCATCGGGATCGTGCTGTACTTCGTGCTGCGCAGCAGGGACCCGGAGGCGCTGAACCGCATGGGCGAGGTCTACGGAGGCGAGACAACCGGATGACGCCGAGCCGAGGCTCGCCAGAGCGCGCGGTGGCGGCCTAGGAGAAGACCGATAGCGGGAAGTACATGGTCACGATGAAGTTCGGGACGTCCACGATCTCGCTGATCTTCAGGTCGCCCGCCACGCTGCACAGCATGTAGGCGTCCACCGGCGCCAGGCCGTGCTCCCGGCCGAGGTACTCGATCATGCGCCGCACGGCGTCGCGGGCCGCGGCCATCAGGTCAGGCCCCAGGCCGTCGGTGGCGTAGTAAGGGCCGGTGTTGGTGGACGTCGCCAGCGGCCCGGCGGTCAGGAACTGCGGTGCCGGGACGTGCAGGTCCTTGCGAACGGTGAGGCGCAGCTGGACGCGCATCTTCGTCTCGATGGCGGTCCCGCACACCTCGCCGTCGCCCTGCGCCGCGTGGCCGTCACCCAGCGAGAACCGGGCGCCCGGCGCGAAGACCGGCAAGTACAGCTTCGTCCCGGCGGTGAGATGCCGCGTGTCCATGTTGCCGCCGTAGACGTCAGGCGGAATCGTGGAGAAGGCACCCTCGGTCGGCGGCGCGACGCCCAGCTCGCCGCAGAACGGGGCGAGCGGGATGCGCACGCCGGGCAGCAGCTCGCCATGCCTGCCGTCCAGGCGCGTGATGCGCAGGGCCGGGTCCGTGAAGTCGTCCGCCAGCAGGCCAAAGCCGGGGATGCTGGCCGTCCAGCCCCATTCCCCCGGCTGGAAGTCCAGGAGCTCGACCTCCAGCGTGTCGCCGGGCTCAGCGCCCTCGACCGCGATGGGGCCGTTCACCTGGTCGGTACGGCTGAAGTCGAAGCGCGCCAGGTCCTCGATCGTGGAGTCGGCGTTCAGCTGGGCGTTGCCGGCGTCATTCGCGTCGAACTCGACCAGGTCGCCGCTGGCCACGGTGGCAATGGGCTCGATGGAACGATCCCAGGCCAGGTGGTACTGCTCCGGGCGGACGTGGACGGTCGCGGCGGGCGAATTCATGGCCTGCATGGTAGCCCAGCAGGCGCTCGATTCGGAACCGGACGCTTCATGGCGCCGTATGACCACCATGAGCCGATGGTGGCCACGACAACCGAGGCGTAGGATGCGCCGCACCGTGGCCCGAGCGTGACGAGCGTTGTTCGACCCTGAGGATCGGCGGATCGACCTGGAGACGGTATCCGGCAGCCGGCCGGGCAGCTCCACCGGCGATCGGCTGATCGTCGGGCTGGCCGCGATCGCGCTGCTGGGCGGGGCGCTGGTCGGCCTCAGCCGATTACTGCCGCCGCCCGATCCAGAAGCGAGCAGGGAATCGGCCACGCCGGTGTCCACCGTCGCGGCCACGCCCACGTCCACACCACGCGCCACCCCGACCGTAGCCTTGGTGGACGCGTTGCGTACGGTGCGCATCAGCGAGGAGCCGCTGCCCGGCAACGACGTCCCGACCTTCGGCTGGAGCGGCTGGGCGCGCGCGACGCAGCGGATCACGATCCATCTGTCGCCCTCCGAAGCGGATCCTGGCATCGACGTGGTCCATGCCGGCGAAGCCATCCAGATCCAGGATGAGGCGCCCGGGCTGCTGGTTTCCAACGGCAACTGGGTGCGCATCAACCTGCCCACCCAGGGCTGGATCCGCGCCCGCTCAGGCCCTCATGCGAATCTCATCCGGTTCGGTGACGAGCAGTTCCCCAAGTACGCCAACGTGCAGGACATCACGCCAGGTGCGCATGGCCGGTACGTCCTAACCGGCTCGCACGTCAGCGACGGCTCCACCTTCATGGCAGTCAGCGACGACGGCAGCGAGTGGGAGCCGATCGGCGGACAGGGGATGCTGGACAACGCCTCGTACGTGCAGGTCGCGTACGGCCCGCGCGACTGGATCGCCGTGGTCATGCGGCAGTCGAGCCAGGGCTCGACGCCGTGGGTCTGGCAATCTGCCGATGGAACCACCTGGCGCGCGCTGGGATCGCTGCGCAATCTCCCATTCACCAACATCGGCTACTTCCAGCTGATCGGATCACCGCTCGGCTACGTCCTGACCTTCCCGTCGTACGACTATCCCGACGTGGTCCCGACGCGGGTGTGGTACTCGGCCGACGGCGAGATCTGGTCGGAGCGCGACACGCTCGCGCCGCCCGGCACGGTGGTGGCGTCCGGGGTCGGCTTCTACGGATACCAGCCCCCGAACTACTTCCCGGCCTCCGGTCCGACGCCGGAGCCTGGGGTCGGCGCCTTCTCGCCCGATGGCTGGGAGTGGTCATCGGTCAGCACGCCTGACATGAAGAACCTGCTGGGGGTGGCCGGCGGCGCGGATCGGCTGGTCGCGCTGAACCGCGTCGGCGCGGACGTGCAGCCATGGATCGGAACGGTCGAGGACCGTCGGCTGGCGTGGCGGCAGGACGTCGCCAGCGCACCCGAGTTCCAGGATGCCGTGGTCTCGAGCATGGCTGGCGGGATGGCGCCGATTGCGATGGGCTACGAGCGCGGCAGCGAGGCGCTGCTGTGGTGGAGCAACGATGACGCCGGATGGCATCGGCACCAGCTGCCGCGGTCGTTCGGGGCGGTGCCATCCATCGGCGCCGCAAATGTCGGCGGCGTCGTGATCGTCGGCCACCGGGCCTCGATCCTGGGCAGCACTCCGGTGATGTGGTCCGCCCAGGGCGGCACCGACCTGCGGCCCGAGGCGCGTCCCGTGGTTCCTGCCGTGCCCGACCTCGGCCGCGCCGGCTGCGCGCGCTACAGCCGCGACCTGCTGGAGCTGATGACGGCACGGCCGCAGATCCAGGTGTACTGCTACGGCGATGCACCGCTCACGATCACGGCATGGGTGCCGCGCTGTGACGGTTGCGTCGGCGCTCCAGCGGACGATCCCTGGACGCCGGCGTGGCTGATGAAGCCGGAGCCGGGCCGCTACGTCCACCTCTCGCCGGTTGCGTCGGATGACGCCGGCTGGTTCGACGGCATCCTGGCGCCGGGCGTCACTGCCCACGAGTGGGAGCACCGCTGGGTTCGCGTCACCGGCCACTTCGACGATCGGGCTGCGCGGATCTGCCGCGCAACGCCTTCCCCCGGCGGGGAGTTCGGGTATGGCGGTCGGCAGCAGGTTGTCGATGGCTGCCGCCAGCTGTTCGTGGTGACGTCGGTGACCGTGCTGCCCGATCAGGGGAGCGGGGAATAGCACGGAGCCCGACGATCGCTCGTCGGGCTCGGTGTCGCGTCAGGCGGCCGTGATGGCCGCATCGGCTCTAGCGGCGCGTGCTGAAGCAGTCGCTGCAGTAGACCGGCTTGGAGCCGGTCGGCCGGAACGGCACGCGGGCCTGGCCGCCACAGCTGTCGCAGGTGGCGGTGAACATCTCGCGCTGGCCGTAGCCGCCGCCCGAGTAGCTGCCGCCCCCGCCGGCGTAGCTGCCTCCGCCGGAATCGCCACGGGCCGCCTTGCGGACCGCGCGGCAGGTGGGGCAGCGGCGCGGCTCGGAGAACTGGCGCTCCGCGTAGAACTGCTGATCCTGGGCGCTGTGCGTGAACTGCTGGCCGCAGTCGGCGCACTCCAGGGTCTTGTCGGTGAATGAGGTGGATGCGTACAAGGAAAAACTCCTGCTCGAGCGGCCGTTTGGCGAACCTGTCTCGCCGAAAAGCCGTGAGAAGGAGCCGTCGTGGTGCCGCCAGTATGTGCCCCGGTCGGGGCTGTTGACTCTCGCAGGGTACCACACGCCCATTTCGGGCGCGGAAAGCGTGGCGGCGTCGGGCCTCAGCCGGGCTCTATCGACGCGAGCACAGGTGCCGGCATGGTCGCGGGTTCCGGCAGGTGCGCGCTGGAACGGCACAGCTCCAGGGCAGCGGCGGCCACCTGCAGCTGCGCGGGATCGGGCCTGGCGGTTGTCAGTCGTTGCGTGAAAAGCCCGAAGCGGTTGAGGGCGAAGCCCAGGCCGCGACGGCGGGATCCCCAGCGCAGCAGCTCATAGGCGATGGCGGCGGTGACCGGCACGAAGCCGATGCGCAGCGCCAGGTCCGGCAAATGGCCCAGCCGTGGCAGTACGGCGAGCAGCACGGTGTCGACTGCGGCCAGGATCACCAGGAACCCGGTCCCGCAGCGTGGATGGGCGGGGCTGAAGCGGGCCAGGTTCCTGGCGGTCAGCGGCAACCCGGCCTCCGCGCAGGCGATGGCCATGTGCTCGGCGCCGTGGTAGCCGAAGATGCGCCGATAGCGTGGCACCCGCGTGACGCCAACCACGTAGATCGCCAGGAAGAGCCCCTTCAGCAGCCCCTCGGAGAGCCGCTGGCCCAGCGATGGCTCGATGGCGGGCTCACGCCCCGTGAGCAGGAGGGGAATGGCTGAGAACACGAACAGCCCGATCACCACGGACACGGCAACCAGCGCGATGGTGGTGAGCAGCGGGATCGGCCGAATCTCGCCGGTGTCGGCGAGCATCGATGAATCACTGAGCGCCCGCATTCCCAGCCGCAGCTGGACGCCCAGCGCATGCAGGCCGCGCAGGAACGGCAACCGCCACGGGCCGCTCGCCGGCTGCAGCTCGCCGTCGTAGGCGTGGATCTCGCCGGATGGGTGGCGCAGCGCCACCGCCCAGCGCTCGCCGCTGCGGATGAGGACGCCCTCCACCAGCGCCTGTCCGCCGTAGGTCGGGGCTGCGTGGGAGCTCACGGTGCTCGGGGATCCCCCTTGCTCGGGTGCGGCGCGCCAAGCGCCGCCGGACCTGATGCTGCCACCGTCCTCCGGGTGAGCCAATGGCCGGATTGGGCCATCCGCCGACACCCACGGTGGTGCCTGGTACGGTACCAGCCGCGCCAGCTCCTCGCCACGCGCTGGCTCGTTAGAACATCCGTTCTATACTGTCGCGATGCGGCCTGAATACGCGGAGGAGCCCTGTCGCAGCGCCCTGTCCCGGGTCAGCGGGATGCCGTTCAGCTGGTCGCTGAACCCGTACACCGGCTGCGCCCACCGCTGCACGTTCTGCTATGTCCGCGGCTTTGAGCTGCGGGCGGGGCGCCCGTCCGATGATCGGTACGGCGCCCGCATTCGCGTCAAAACCAACCTGGTCGAGGTGCTGCGGCGCGAGCTGGGGCGCCGAAGCTGGCGGCGCGAGGAGGTGGCCTTTGGATCGGCCACGGATCCGTACCAGCCCGCCGAGGGCCATTACCGGCTGACGCGCGGCGCCATCGAGGCCCTGGCGGATTTCGCCACCCCGTTCGGCATGATCACGCGCGGACCGATGATCGTCCGCGACGTCGACGTGCTCCAGCAGGCGGCGCTGGCCGCCGACGTGACGGTGAACATCTCCATCCCCACCCTGGATGACGCCGTGTGGCGTACGACAGAGCCGGGCACGGCCCATCCGCGCCAGCGCCTCCGCGCGCTGCGGATCCTGGCGGATGCGGGCATCCGCGCCGGCGTGGGCATGGCTCCAATCCTGCCGGGCCTGTCCGACGATCCGGCGCGGCTGCGCGACGTCGTGCTGGCAGCGCGCGAGTCGGGCGCCAGCTTCCTGTGGTGGAACGTGCTGAACCTGCGCCCCGGCACGCGCGAGCACTTCCTGGAGCACCTGGCGCGCGACTGGCCGGAGGAGGTGGACCGCTACCAGCGCGTCTACGCCAATCGCGCCTACTTGACCAAGGCAGAGACTCGCCCTCTGGACGGGATCATGGCCGAGCTGCGCAGCGAGTGGGTCTGGGCGCCGCACCGGCGCCAGCTGAGGCCGCATGCCGCGCCTCCGCAGCCGGCGCAGCTGGAGCTGCCACTGGCGGGCTGAGGCAGGCGCGTGACGGCGGGTATAGTGCCCCCGTGGCCGATCGCTTCGTGTCACGCGGGTTCGTCGGACGGCGCGATCGCGCCGCCAGCGGCGACACCGGCCGCGTCCCGCCCGGCCAGTACCTGACGCGCGATTTCCCGGTCCTGTCCGCCGGTCCCACGCCGCGGGTTGACCTGGCCACCTGGCAGTTCACCATCGAGGGACTGGTCCGCGAGTCGGTGAGCTGGAGCTGGGATGAGATTCGGGCGCTCGGCCCGCGCGATTTCACGGTCGATATTAGCTGCGTCACGAAATGGACGAAGCTGGACACGCGCTGGACGGGGGTGAGCGTGGACACGCTGCTGGAGGCGGTCGAGCTGGATCCGGCAGCCCGCTTCGTGGTCGCGCACTCGTACGGCGGCTACACCACCAACCTGCCGCTGGCCGACGTCCTCAACGGCCAGGCGTTCGTGGCCTGGGCCTATGACGGCGAGCCGTTGGCACCGGCGCACGGCGGTCCGGCGCGGCTGGTGGTGCCGCACCTGTACCTGTGGAAGAGCGCGAAATGGGTGCGCGGACTGCGCCTGCTGTCCGATGACGACCCTGGCTTCTGGGAGTCGCTGGGCTATCACAACCATGGCGATCCCTGGCGCGAAGAGCGCTACAGCGGCGATTAGGAACCGCACGCACGCATGGTCGAGCCGCTGCGCTGGCAGATCGGGACCGTTATCGCCATCCGCCGGCAGACCGATCGCGTGTCCAGCTTCGTCATCACCCTGCCGGACTGGCGGCCGCATCGCCCCGGACAGCATTACGACGTCCGGCTCACCGCCCAGGATGGCTACCAGGCGCAGCGCTCGTACAGCATCGCCTCCGCCACGGACCGTGCCGGCGAGGTTGAGCTGGGGATCGAGCGCATCCCCGATGGCGAGGTATCGCCCTACTTCCATGACGTCCTGGTCGAAGGGGACCAGGTGGAGGTGCGCGGACCCATCGGCGGCTATTTCGTGTGGGAGCCGGGCATGGGCGGCCCGCTGCTGCTGGTGGGTGGCGGATCGGGGGTGGTGCCTCTGATGAGCATGCTGCGCGCGCGGCATGCCGCGGGCGACGGCACGCCGGCGGTGCTGCTCTACTCGTCCCGCACCATCGGCGACGTGATCTACCGAGAGGAGCTCGAACGGCTGGCGGCGACGCCTGCCGGCCCATCGGTGCTCCACACCCTGACGCGTGAGCAGCCGCCCGGCTGGGACGGCTACGCTCGGCGCGTGGACGCGGACATGCTGCGAGAGGCCGCTGCCAGGATCGGTGGACTGGATGCGGGGCCGCTGGCGTACCTCTGCGGCCCCACGCTGCTGGTGGAGAGCGCGGCAGCTGCGCTCACCGACCTGGGCATGCTCCCCGCCCGGCTTCGCACGGAACGGTTCGGGCCGTCGTCGTGAGGCGCACCTTCATGCAAGAGCCCCTGGTGCTCGACGCGAACGCGGTGGCCGGTGAGCTGGCCGAGATGATGGGCGTGGACATCACCGCCTACCTGGCCCGCTGCGCGCATTGCGGCAACCGCGACGCCATCGGCTCCCTGCGCGCGTGGATCCACGGACCCGGCGTCGTGCTGCGCTGCGTGATCTGCTCCGAGATCGTGATTCGCTGGGTGCAGACGCCCAACGGGCCGCGTGTCGACCTGCGCGGGGCGGCCTTCCTGCAACCGCGCTAGCGTCGGCCAAGCGCCGATCGTGCCACCCGGCGCCGACGATCGGGTGGTTCATTGGCGCTCCCGCATGCGGCCTAATGGGCAGGTGAGGCGATTCACGAGCGCCGGATTGGCGCTGCTCTTCGCGATCGGCGCCCTGCAGGCACCGGTTGCCGCGGCACCGCCGACATCGGCCTGCCCGCTGTTCCCGTCCACCAACGTTTGGAACAAGCGGGTGGACGGGCTGCCGGTGGCGGGCAGCTCGGCGACGCTCGTGAAGACCATCGGCTCCGACCGTCCGCTGCATCCGGACTTCGGCAGCTACCTGGGTTACGGCATCCCGTACAACGTCGTCGGCGACAACACGCCGCGGCACACGGTGCGGTTCGACTATGACGACGAGTCCGATCACGTGGCGTACCCCATCCCGAATGGTCCGCAGATCGAGGCGGGAAGCGATCGGCACCTGCTGATGTGGGACACCTCGGCCTGCCGGCTGTACGAGCTGTTCGACGCTCGCCGCCGGGACGGCGTCTGGCATGCGGGGTCGGGAGCCACCTGGGACCTGACCTCGAACGCGCTGCGCCCGAACGGCTGGACCAGCGCCGATGCCGCGGGCCTGCCGATCCTGCCCGGCCTGGTGCGCTACGAGGAGATCCAGGCGGGCGCCATCAACCATGCCATCCGCTTCACGGCACCGCTGACGCGCAGCGCGCACATCTATCCGGCGCGGCACCATGCGGGCGCGGGCCTGGCGAAGCGCCTGCCGCCGATGGGCACCAGGATGCGGCTGAAGAGCTGGTTCCCGGTCAAGGACTTCAGCCCGCGCGTGCGCATCATCCTGCTGGCCATGAAGCGCTACGGGATGATCCTGGCCGACAACGGCTCGGCGTGGTACTTCAGCGGCACGTCGGACGCGCGCTGGAACGACGACGAGCTGAACGAGCTGAAGTCGCTCCGCGGCCGCAACTTCGAGGTGGTCGACACCTCAGGCCTGCGGAACGGATGAGGGCGGTGGCCTAGCCCTCTCCGGCGGTGGTGATGCGGCGTCGTGTCTGCACGTCGACCTTCGCCTCGCGGCCCTCGTGGGCGGGATGCTCCACGAGAGCAATCAGGCGGCTGGCCATGAAGCGGCCGGTCCGCACCGGCGTCCCGCCGCGGGTCACCTCGCTCACCTCCACCACGCCACGGCTGGTGGTGACCTCCAGGCGCCGCCCGGCGCGAGTCGCCTCGATCACGAAGGTCTGCACGCCCTGCCCTGTGTCGACCACCGCCTCGACCCGATCGCCTCTCATGCGCGGCATCGTACCGCCGCGAGGTGCCCTTCAGGGAGTGGCGATCGGTGTGGGAGTGGGGGACGGCGTGGGCTTGGGCGTCGGCGTGGGGATGGGGTCGGGCGTCAGGAACGCCGTGTCGGACTCCTGGACCCAGTAGCTGGCAAGGTCGCCGTCGATCACGTACAGCCAGTGGCCGGCGCGGCCGGGGATGGTGGTGCGCTTCGAGATATGCACCCCGGTATCGGCTTCGAGCGTGACGGAACGGCCGTGGATCATGGCCCCGTAGGCGTCGAAACGATACCCGGCGTGCCCGCCGGCCGACAGCGTGACGTCGTCAGGCTGCAGCGGGGCCTGGGGCACCAGGCGCGGCGTGCTGGGCCAGGCGTCGTGGACAGCGCGGTACACGGCACGGTAGGCGTCGGCCCGCCCGAAGCGCGTGAACGTCCAGGGCGTGCGGACCGTGGCCGCGGTCAGGATCCATTCGATCTTTGACCGGCTGATACCCGGCCGCGCTGAGTCCACCAGGGCGGCGATCCCCGCCACCACGGGCGTCGCCGCGCTCGTCCCGCAGAAGCTGCCATAGTCCGAGCCACGCTTCGTGGCCCACGTGCAGCCCGGCGCCGCCATGTCGACCCAGCTGCTCGAGTAGTCGGACCACGCATAGCGCAGGTCCATGGGATCGGTGGCAGCCACGCTGATGACGCCCGCATAGGCCGCGGGGTAGAAGCGATCGGTGCTGTTGAAGTTGCCGGCGGCCGCCACCACCACCGCCCCCTTCGCGCGGGCATAGGCGATCGCGTCGCCGAGCACGCTGCCACCGGTGGGGCCACCGAAGCTGAGGTTGATCACGTCGGCGTGGTGGTCGGCAGCCCAGACGATGGCCTCGGCGGCCACCGACCACTGCCCCATGCCATTCGCGTCGAGCGCCTTGACCGGCATGATCTTGCACTTCGCGCACATGCCGCTCACGCCGATGGAGTTGGCGGTCGCGGCGACGATGCCCGCCACGCTGGTGCCGTGCCCGTTGTCGTCGTATGGGAGGCGGTCGTGGTGGATGAAGTCCCATCCGTCCACCATTCGGCTCTCCAGGTCGGGATGGTGCAGCTGCACGCCGGTGTCGACCACCGCTACCACGGTGTGGAACGTGCCGCGCTCGATGCCCCACGACCGCGGTGCGCGGACCTGCCGCTGCTCCCACTGGTAGGGCCACAGCGGGTCCGGCGGGGTCCATGTGGCCGCCACCAGACCGTCGCGCTCCACGTTCTGCACGGCGGGGCTGCGTTCCAGGGCCGCGGCCACGTGATCCGCGGCCACGGCGGGCACGCTCAGCACGCGGACGCGGAGCTGGTCGATGTGGTCCACCACCTCGCCGCCGCTGGCTGCCAGGCGATCAGCGATGCCAGGCGGTGTCCCGTGACGGAATGTGACCAGCAGGCGCACGGAGGCGGGCTTGCCGGCGAGCGCAACCGGCACCGGGGCGCTACCGCACACCAGCACGAGCGTGGTGATCACGCTCAGCAGACGAAGTCGGTGTCGGTGCGGCGCCAAGGGCTGGGACCTCGAGGGCTGTGCGGAGGCTGTAGAGAAGCCTCGCGCAAGCTGGCGCCCCGGCACAGCCGCCCGTTGGTCCCGGCCACATGGCCCATATGGGTTGCGTCACCATTCGCAGCGATGCACGGCAACCAGGTGAGCTCGGGGCACGGTCTTCCCGCGGACGGCACGGCACCAGTGGGGCGCCTGTCATTCGCCCTGGTGCTTGCCCTGGCCATGGGCACCAGCACCTATGCGGGCTATGCCTTCGGCGTGCTTGGTCCAATGATCCGCGACGAATTCGACATCAGCCGCTTCCAGCTTGGACTGCTGACGACCTGCTTCTTCGTCGTGGGCGGACCGCTCTCCCTGCTGGCGGGCCGCGCCACGGACCGCTACGGGGCGCCGCGCGTCATGAACCTGGCCTTCGCCCTGGCTGCCGGCGCCATCGTGGGCATGGCAGTGGCCCCGACATACCCGCTCATGCTGCTGGGCGCCGGCGCCGCCGGCCTGGCCCTGGCCACCGGCAATCCTGTCACCAACAAGCTCATCGCCGATCACCTTCCGCCTGGGGGTCGCGGGCTGGTGATGGGTGGCAAGCAGGCAGGCGTCCAGGTCGGCGCCTTCCTGTCCGGGCTCGTGCTGGCACCCGCAGCGGCGGCCATCGGCTGGCGTGAGGCCTTCGGCGTGAGCGCCATTTTGCCGCTGGCCGGCCTGCTGGCCGCGCTGGCCATCATTCCGCGCCATCGACCAGGCGGGGCGGAGCCGGAACCGGAAGGGTCCGCCGCCTCGCGGCTGCCACCGGGCATTCGCTGGCTGGCGGCGTACGCCTTCCTGATGGGCAGTGGCGTTGCGGCCGTTAACGCGTACCTGCCGCTGTACCTGGTCGAGCGCGCCGGCGCCTCGCAGGAGCTGGCCGGCATCGTGGCCGCCACCATCGGGGTGGTGGGCATCGGCTCGCGGATCGCGTGGGGCTGGGCCAGCGAGCGGATGCCCTCGTTCAGCCTGCCGCTGCTGCTGCTGGGAGCCGGCGCGGTGGTGGCCATGCTGGGCGTGGCCGGGGTAGAGCGCATCGGCCTGTGGATCGCATGGCCCGCGGCCGCCTTGCTGGGCGCCAGTGCAGTGACCTGGAACTCGGTCGGGATGCTGGCGGTGATCACCGAGTCCGGCAGCCGGCTCGCCGGTCGGGCGTCCGGCGTGGTCACCGCAGGGTTCTACATCGGCTTCGTTGCCAGCCCCATGCTGTTCGGGCTGCTCGTGGACGCCACCAACGACTATTTCGCCGCGTGGCTGCTGGTGGCCGGCGCCTTCGCCGCCACGGTGGTGGTCGTCCTGGGCTGGCGACGCGCCTCGGCGCTCAGAACGGCTTGACGATCATCAGCCAGAGCACCACCAGCAGCCCGATGCCGCCAAGCGCGCTGACCGGCACGGGGTTCCAGCTCTGCAGCTCGCGCTCCGCCGCCGCGAGGTCGGCAGGTGGCGGCGGCTGGCGGTCGCGGCCGGTCTCCAGCCCGTAGGCAGCACGCGCGCGACGCAGCCTTCCGGCCGCCATGGGCGTCATACCAACGACCACCAGGACCAGCACCACGATCGATGCCCACAGCCACACCTCGCCCCACAGGCCGCCGATGAACCCAAGCCACACGCCGGTCAGCACGAAGCCCAGCAACCCCACGATCATGACCCACGAGTTGACGGCCATGCGCGACGCATCCAGCAGGGCGGCAACGCGCGCGGGATCGCGCTCGCTCCGAAGCCGGAAGGCGATAACGGCCGAGGCCCCGTGCACGAGCACGAACAGCAGTACGAACGAAACGTGCAGGAAGATCAGGGTCAGCCGCAGGTCGGGCATCTGCAGGTCCTCTCTGAACTGTTTTCCGCGGGAGCCTAGCAGGCCGGCAAGCGGCCGCGCGGAGTGAGATCCTCTGGGCCGATGCCTCCCTCGCCTCGCTTGACCCGTCGTGCCGTGCTGTCGTTGGCCGTGGGCGGCGTGGCAGGTGGGCTGGCGGCATGCGCCGCCCAGGTCGTCCGGACCGTCAGCCCGCTTGCGACTCCCTCGCCAAGCGCCACGCCCGGTGTTCCCTCTGCCAGCCCAACGCCGGCCGCGACGCCAGGCCCGCCCGCCATCAGCCTTGCCGCCAAGGTAGGGCAGATGCTGCTGGTCGGATTCCGCGGCACCGACGTCAGGAGCGCGGCCGCCGTGATCGCCGATATCCGCAGGCGCTCGCTGGGCGGCGTGGTCCTGTTCAGCAGCGACCAGCCAACCGGCAGCCCGGTGCGCAATATCGTCTCGCCACGCCAGCTGGCAGCGCTGACCGCCGCGCTGCAGGTTGCCGCGGGGGACTCGGAGGCCGGACAGCCGCTGATCGTCTCGGTCGACGAGGAGGGTGGCCAGGTGGCGCGGCTGGATCCCGCCCATGGCTTCGCAGCCACGGAGTCCGCGGCCGCGCTGGGCGCACGCGATGACGCCGCCTACACACGCGCGGCAGGCGCCCGCATCGGCGCCACGTTGCGCGCGGCGGGCATCAACCTGAACCTGGCCCCGGTGGTGGACCTGGACGTCAACCCGGACAACCCGATCATCGGCGCGCTCGACCGCAGCTTCGGCGCGGATCCAGCCCTGGTCACCCGCCAGGCGCGCGCCTTCATTCGCGGCCACCACGACCGCGGCGTGCGCACCACGCTGAAGCACTTCCCCGGGCACGGGTCGTCCACCGCCGACAGCCACCTGGGCGTTGTGGACGTCAGCCAGACCTGGAGGCCGATCGAGCTGCAGCCCTACCGCCGGCTGGTGCCCAGCGGGCTGGTGGACGCCATCCTGACCGCGCACGTGTTCAACGCCCAGCTGGACGGCCAGCATCCGGCCACCCTGTCGAAGCCGACCATCGACGGGCTGCTGCGCGGCCAGATCGGCTACGACGGCCTCGTCATCAGCGATGACATGCAGATGGGCGCCATTCGGCAGCAGTACGGCTATGCCGATGCCGTGCGCCTGGCCATCCTGGCCGGCGTGGACATCCTGACCATCGCCAACCAGCAGGTCTTCGAGCCCGATATCGTGGCCAGCACGGTGGAGATCATCGTCGGCCTGGTGGACGACGGCACCATCCCGGAGTCGCGGATCGACGATTCCTGGCGCCGCATAACGGCGCTGAAGGCTCGCCTCGCCGGCTGAGCAGTAGCGCCGACGAACCCCTAGTCCCGGCCGGTGATCTGCAGCTTCCCGAAGCGCATCGCCGACGGTCCCTGCGTGCTGGCGATCTGCCGTGTCTCGCTGGCCAGCCGCACGTCGCTCAGCGCGTCGAAGAGGTTGCCGGTCACCGAGCCGCCGCTGATCGGCCGCGTCCCGCTCGGCCCTCGCTCGTAACCGATCCGGATCTCCATGCCGAAGTCGCCGGTGAGCGTGTCGACATTGGGTGCCGAGAAGGCGAGCACGTGGCAGACCGGCTCGTCGCCATCGAGCAGGTCCGCGAAGGGGGTGCTGCCCGGACCGATCTGCAGCATGCCGGCGCGACCGGTGATGGGCAGGCCAAGGTACTGGCCGTAGCGCTGCGTCGCCGGACGGGCGCGCAGGATCCCCTCCTCCACGACCAGCACGTCGTGCGCGGCCACGCCATCGGGGTCGAAGCGATAGCTCATCACGCCATATGGCAGGCGCGCATTGGCCCGGACGGTGAGGAGGTCCCCGGCGACGTCGCCGTCGCCGTGGATCGGCGCCCCGACCTCCAGCCGCGACAGCTTCGCGTACGCGCTGGCGGCCGATGCCTGCGTCAGGAAGGCCCCGGTCGAGGTCACCGCCGTGCCGCCCATCGTCTGCGCCAGCGCCTCGTCGGACACGACCACGGGGCCGATGCGAGTGGCCGGCATCTGGGCGCTTAGCTTGTCGCGCGCCAGCCGCGCGCCATCGGCGACGGTGCGCTCGATGCCCAGGTCGTCCAGCCGTCGCGCCTCACCCTGGCCGAAGAACTCGGTCTCGGCATCGGATCCACGGGCCAGCAGGGTGAGCTCGAACATCAGTCGGGTGCCGCTGCTCGTCGCCTCCAGGCCCCGGCTGTTGCGGATCTCCTCCTCGACCAGCGAAATGAAGAGCTCCGCCGAGCTGAGGCGGACGTCGTCGCCGCCGGCATCCGCGGCGAGCCCGCGAATGAGCTGTGCGGTGTCGAGCGCTGCGCGCTCCGCCTGCTCCGGGTTGGCCAGCGCGGGATCTGCCAGCGAAACGTCCGGCGGCTCCGTGTGATCGGGAAGCGTCCAGGGCTCGTTGTTGACCAGCGAAGCCATCAGCGCGCCGTCATCCAGCAGCTCGTCCAGGCGGTCGAGATCGGCGCGCGACATGGGCAGGCTGGCAGAGCCGCGCCGCGGCTCGCGGTCGAGCTGGTGGTCGTTGAACAGCTCCACCTCGTATGCCTCGCGCTCGACGTGGCGCACGTTCTCAACCGCTCCGCCCACCAGGTAGAGCTGCACCGAGTGGCCACGCTGCCGGCGCGCCGTCCAATCGTGGATCTGCGGATGGCGGGAGAGCGCGTCGAGGAGGCGCCGATCCATCGGGCCTATGCCAGCGTGCAGCGGGTGCGGAGGTGGGGTCCGCCGTTGCCGACGGGAACGAGCTCCTTCCAGCCCTTGCCACACTGGCCGCCTTCGGTCTCGAAGTCATCGGCGACCATGGACACGTCACGCAGCACGTCGGGCACGTAGCCGGTCATGGCCACCGGCGAGAAGATGCGTCCGGTGGGCTTGCCGCCGCGGTACTCGCGGCCGATGCGGGTCCAGATCTGCATGCCCCAGCCCTTGGGGTCCTCCATGCCGTTCTCGGTGCGGCACAGGTAGATGCCGTCCAGGCTGCCGAGCAGCGCGTCAACCGTGCTGGGCCCCGGCGCGAAGAACGTGTTCGACATGCGGGCGTAGGCCTTGCGCTGGACGCTCTCGCGACGACCGTTGGCGGTCCGTTCCAGGCCCAGGCGCGTGGCCGAATACAGGTCGGTCAGGCCGCGCAGCAGCACCCCGTCGCGCATGATCTCGGTTGGGCTGGCCGGCTGTCCCTCGTCATCCACGAAATAGGAGCCGTACCCGCCGGGCAGCCGCGGATCGTCCACGATGGTGACGAGGTCGGAGCCGATCTTCTGGCCGATGAACTCCGCGCCGCGAGCCCGTTCCTTGAGGAACATGTCGGTCTCCATGCCGTGGCCGAATGCCTCGTGGGCGATGACGCCGCTGGTCCCGTTGTCCGCCACCACGTCGTAGGTGCCCGGAGGCATCGGCGTCGAGGAGAGCAGCTCGACCGCGGTGCTGGACGTGGTCTCCAGCTCCTCGTCGCTGATGGCAGCCACCTCCATCCCACCGGTGCCGCTGCGAATGGCGAACATGTGCTCCTGGCGCGTGCCATCGCTCACGAACACCACCAGGCCCACGTGGCCCCGGCGGATCTGCTGGGTGGTCATGCCGGCACGGTTGACGAAGACCTGCCGCTGCTCGCTCTCCGCGTAGGCGCAGATGGCCTGCACGGTCCGCGGATCGAAGCCACGCAGCCGCAGCCGGATGGACTGCAGCCGATCGATCTTGTCGGGCAGCGACAGGGCAGCTGGATCGTCGCGCACCGGCGTGGCGAAGTCGCCGACACCACTCGCGTCCACCGCGATCTGGAAGCTGGGTTCGCCGGGCTCTGGCTGGCGGGCGACGATCGTTTCGACCAGCGCATCGGCCAGCCTTCCGACGGATGCCGGATCCAGCCGATCGCTGGACGCCTCCTGCAGCCGATGGCCGTCGGACGCGGTGAGCACGATGCCCTCCTGCGGGTCCGCGCGGGTCACCGACTGCTCGCGGTCCTGCAGGTTGAGCCGCAGCCCGCTGCGGCTCTGCACCAGGGCCGATGCATACGGGAGGCGGGCCTCCATCCGGCCGACGATGTCCTGCAGGAAGCCGAACCGGTCGCGCAGGGACGCGGCCGTCGCCGCGTCGGACGCCGTCAGCTGGGTGGGGACTGCCATCTGGCCGAAGAGTAGCAGCCGCCGATTTCGCTACAGTCGCGCGCCGGTCCTGTCCGGCGGGTCGGGCCTGCGCGGAATCTCCGGATCGTCAACCGTCAGTCCCTTGAGCGTATCGGTCACCTGGTGCGACTCGGCCACCTCCGCCGGCGGCGGCCGGTGCAGGATCAGCTGCTCCAGCCCACCCAGGAAGCCGCCGATCACCGGCGTCCCGCGGAAGGAGGGGAGCCTGCGCCTCTTCGGTGGCGGAGCGTCGGACATCAGACCGAGGGCGCCAGAGGAGGATCGGCAGGGTCGGGGCTGCCGGGGAGAGGCCGCAGCCTCCGTGCCCCTGGCCCCGCCTCGATGCGCGGCAGATTGCGCACGGACGGCACCAGCAGCACCAGCGCGTTGGCGAGCAGTCCTATCGCGGTGCAGGCCAGCAGGGTCTGCGGCACCCCGAACCGCTCAGAGAGGGGGCCGATCAGCGCCAGCGCGATCGGCTGCAGGGCGAGCGAGACCATCCAGTCGTAGCTCGACACCCGGCTGATCGCGTCGCGCGGGATGTGCTGCTGCAGCATCGTCTCCCACAGGGCGTTGCTGAGGACGATTGCCGCAATCGTGACGAACGCGCCCATCGCCACGACCAGTGCCGGGAAGGGAGGGACCAGCAGCACCAGCTCCAGCTGCGCCAGCAGCATGACGGCGAAGGCAGGGACCAATGGGCGTCGCGGCTTCCAGCGCAGCGCGACCACGCCACCCACGATCCCGCCGACTGCCGCTCCAGCGCCGACCATGCCCCACGCGGCCGCGCCACCCAGCGTGCGCTGCGCGATCAGCGGTCCCAGGACCTGGAACGCGGCCAGGGACACGTTCGAGACGGCGAACGTCAGGATGCAGGCCACTACCCACGATCGGGACACGACCTCCCGCCAGCCCTCGGCCAGCTCGGTGACGAACGCCCGCCGCTCCGCAGTGGCCTGCCGCCGGAGGCGCATCTGCAGCAGGAAGCCGGCGCTGAGCAGGAAGCTCACGCCATCCAGCGCGAATGCCCAGCCTGTGCCGATGGTGGCCACCATTACGCCGGACAGCAGCGGGCCGAAAATGTGCGCGCCGCTGCGCGAGATCGAGACGAGCGCGTTCGCCTGCTGCAGCCGCGCAGCACTCACGATCTGCGGCATCAATCCGGTCGATGCGGGCGTGAAGAACGCATCGGCGGCGCCCATCACCAGTGCCAGGACGACCAGGTGCCAGAGCTGCGCGTTGCCAGTGATGAGCAGCGTCGAGACGACCGCCTGGGTCCCCGCTCGGAGCAGGTCGCAGGTCACCATCACCTGCTGGCGTGGGAGCCGATCGGACCACACGCCGCCGGCCAGCATGA
>DATAOD010000228.1:0-1976 GCA_036265975.1 Candidatus Limnocylindria bacterium | reverse complement strand
CTTGCGTCGTCATCTGCGACCGCTCACAAGCCGAGGGCGCCATCACCCATTGAGACCGCGTAGGACGCGAGAGCCAGGTTCTGAAGAGTCGGGGCCAGGGGCGGTGACGCGCCCCCGGCACCCCAAGCATCGAGTGAGGTCCCGATGCACCAGCAGTCTCCTCCGGAGCCTGTCAACCTCGGTGAGACAGGTCAGCCAGGAAATTGCTGAGGCGGCTCCGATGGGTCGAGGGGCTTGTTGATCCACACGGCCTCGGGCAGCCGAGGCGGTTGGGGCGGCTTACGGACGAACCGCTCCGGGTGGGCGGCGTAGGCACCCTCCAGCACCTGGCCGCGGGCGCGGATGACCTGCTCGGCGCGGCCGTAGTGGACGTCGGCGGGGGTCAGCAGCGCGATGCCGCTGTGGCGGTGCTCGAAGTTGTACCAGCCGAAGAACCGCTGGCAGAACGCTCGGGCGTCCTCCAAGCAGCCGAACCGGTCCGGGAAGGTCGGATGATGCTTGAGGGTCTTGAACTGGCTCTCGCTGTAGGGTTGTCGTCGCTGACGTGCGGGCGGGAGTGGGACTTGGTCACGCCCAGGTCGGCCAGCAGCATGGCGACCGGCTTGGAGGTCATCGAGCTGCCCCGATCGGCGTGGACGGTGAGCTGCCCAGGCGCGACCTCGTGCTTGGCGATGGTGTCGGCCAGCAGCCGCTCGGCGAGTGCCGCGGCCTCCTGGTGGGCCAGCATCCAGCCGACCGCATAGCGGCTGTAGATGTCGAGGATCACATACAGGTAGTACCAGGTCCACCTGGCCGGGCCGGCCAGCTTGGTGATGTCCCACGACCAGCACTGGTTGGGCCCGGACGCCAGCAGCTCGGGCTTCACCTTGGCCGGGTGGGTGGCGTGCCGGCGGCGGTCGCCGGTCTCGCCCTGGGCGCGCAACAGCCGGTACATCGTGGAGGTCGAGCACAGGTAGCTGCCCTCGTCCAGCAGGGTCGCATACACCGTGGCGGGCGCGGCATCCCAGAACCGCTCGGCGTGCAGCACACCAAGGGCCTGCGCTCGCTCCGCCGGCGACAGCGCGCGGGGCTGCGGCCGCGGCGTCGGGCGCGGCGGCGGTGGCGGCGCCTGGCGGTGCGCTCGGTACCAGCTCGAGCGGGGCTGGCCGACCGCCCGGCAGGCTGTGGCGGCACCGATGACCGGGACCAGCGCGGCGATGGCCGTCTCCATCAGCGCTGCGGCTCGCTGTCGTTGGTCGCGCCGCCCGTCGCGAGCTCGCCAAGCAGCGCGGAGAGTTCCCCCTGGACCTCGATCACCTTGCGGGCTCGCTCCAGCTGGTCGCGCAGCCGCGCGTTGTCGCGCTCCAGGCGGGCGAGCTGGCGCTCGCGCGGGTCTGCCGGTGGGCGGCCGCGGCGCTGCTGCAACGCTTGCAGGGCGCCCCGGTCGCGCTGCTTGCACCATTCGGAGATCAGCGAGGTGTACAGGCCCTCGCGGCGCAGCAAGGCGCCCTTGCCGGCCTTGTCCAGCTGCTCGTACTCGCCGAGGATCGCCAGCTTGTAGGCGGCCGGGTACTGGCGTGGCGGCCGGGACCGCTCGGGCACCTCGGGGTCGGGTTCCATGCCGCCAGTCTGCGCCCGCAGCTGCGCGGCGGTCATCGTCGTCATCGGTCTGCTGGTCCTCTCTCGCCCTCCACTCACCTATTCCAACAAGGCAAGCATCTCACGAGAGGTTGACACGGAGGGAGTCACGCGTGCGCAGCCATGGAGAGCTGGCGACAGCGGTCCTGGCCTAACCACGGAACTCCTGTAGGTGAGTGTCAGCTGGGCGAACACTGCTAGCTCCGTGGCGGCCAGTCTGATCCGGTCGAGGTCCCGGTTGGCCACGGGTAGGAGGGCAGGACGGCTCGAACTTCCTGCTGCCGCCACGACGGCGGCAGCGAGCTGGCCGCTGGCGGCGGGTCGGCGCCGATGCCCAGCACGACGCGGGCCAGCAGGGC
>DATAOD010000227.1:0-4189 GCA_036265975.1 Candidatus Limnocylindria bacterium | reverse complement strand
CGTGGCACGCGCGGTGCGCCGGACCCGGGCCGAGCTGGCAATCCGCGGCGACGTCTACGGCCACGATGCGCTGGCGTGGACACTGTTCAAGGCGGGCCGGCTGGAGGAGGCCGCCACGCAGGCCCAGGCGGCCCTGGCGCTTGGCACGCCCGATCCGCGCATCGCCTACCACGCCGGCCTGATCGCTGCCGCACAGGGGGACACGGCGCGAGCGCTCCCGCTCCTGCGGCTGGCCGTCCGTGGCATCTCCCTGCTGCCGCCCCTGCAGCAGCCGCGTGCTCATGCCGCCCTGGCGGCACTGGAGCAGCCCCGATGAGGCGGCTCTGCGTAGCGGCGGCAGCCGCGCTGGTGATGCTCGTCATGGTCGCGGCGACGGCATCGGCGCATCCGCTTGGCAACTACACGGTCAACCGTGCCGTGGCGGTGACCATCGGCGCGGACGCCGTGCGGGTGATCTACGTGGTCGATATGGCCGAGATCCCGGCGTTCAACGAGATCGCGGTCATCGACGCGGACGGCGATGGTCGCCGATCACCAGCCGAGGAGGCCTCCTACGCGGCCGGCGCCTGCGGCGCCGCGCGGGCGACGCTGCGGCTGACCGCCGAGAAGAACGTGCTCTCGCTGGCGACCGCCTCTGCGCCCACGGTTTCGTTCCCGATTGGCGCCGGGGGCCTGCGTACCCTGCGCCTGGCCTGCACCTTCGACGCGAATCTTCCGGCTGGCGCGGGCGGAAGCCTCAGCGTCCGCGACCTGGCCGATGACGGGCATGTCGGCTGGCACGAGGTCACCATCGCCGCCGGCGCGGGTGTTCGGCTGACGCAGGCCGATGTGCCCGCGCGCAGCGAATCGGCATACCTGTCGGCCTATCCGGCTGACAGGCTGCAGACGCCGCCGGACGTGCGTGCCGGCAGCGCGGAATTCGTGCGCGACGGCGCCGCGGGAGGCGCGGCGGCCGCTCCATCGGCCCCGCTGGTCGCGCAGAGCGCCTCCGATCCACTGGCAGCCCTGGTCGCCGGCGAGCTGTCGCTGCCGATCGTCGCCCTGGCCCTGCTGCTGGCGGCGGGACTGGGCGCGGCCCATGCCATCTCTCCGGGCCACGGCAAGACGCTGGTGGCGGCCTACCTGGTCGGTTCGCGGGGAAGCGTCCGCCAGGCCGCGGCGCTGGGGATCACGGTCGCCGCGACCCACACTGCGGGCGTGCTGCTGCTTGGTCTGCTGGTGCTCGCCGGCGGCGAGCTGTTCCTGCCGGAACGCCTGATCGGCTGGCTGACCGTGGTCTCCGGCGCCGTGATGGCGATCCTTGGCGTGGGCCTCGTGCTTCGTGCGGTGCTGCGGCGCCGCGCGAGCGCTGAGCACGAGCATTCCCATCCTCATCCACACGAGCATCCGCATCCTCACCCGCACGCGACCGCGGGCGCAGGGGTCTCCGCGCGCAGCGTGGCGCTGTTGGGGATGGCGGGCGGCATGGTGCCGAGCGCCTCCGCGCTCATCGTGCTGCTGGCGGCCGTCACCACCGGCCGGCTGGTCTTCGGCCTCGCGCTGATCGCCGCTTTCGGGCTGGGAATGGCGCTCGTGCTCGGGGGCATCGCGGTCGTCACGACGTTGGCCCAGGGCTGGCTCAGCCATCGGCTGGCGGGGGGAATGCCACCCGCCCTGGCGCGTGCTGCGAGGCTGCTGCCGCTGGGCTCCGGCCTGGTGGTGGCCGGCATCGGCCTGGTGCTCACGATCAGCGCAGTCGCGCGGCTGGGCTGATTCCGAGGCTTTGACCCGGCGGGGGAGCGAGGGCTATCATCCGCCGGGCCCCCGGCATGCAAGGCTGCCGGCACGCGTTCCGGCGTAGCTCAGTGGTAGAGCGGGCGGCTGTTAACCGCTTGGTCGTAGGTTCGAATCCTACCGCCGGAGCCAAACCTCCTGGATCCGACTGGTTGCTCTGTCTCCGTTTCCGCGTGGATTCAGTGATGCGCGTGATCGGGATGACGCGTCAGCACCTCGGCCAGCACGCGAGCCTCGTTGTGCTCCTCGTCGCGCGCTCCGAACAGCAGCGTGACCTGGCCGCGGTGGTGCTCGATGTCCTTGACGAGGTCGAGCAACTCTCCGTGCGCGTCCAGCTCGCGCGTGTAGCGCTCGCGGAAGCCTTCCCACCGCTCGGCCCTGTGGCCGAACCAGGTGCGCAGATCGGTCGACGGTGAGACGTCGCGCATCCACAGGTCGACGTAAGCCTTGTCCTTGCTGATGCCGCGCGGCCACAGCCGATCGACCAATATCCGATATCCGTCCTCATCACCAGGGGCGTCGTAGATCCGCCGCACGCGGATGGTCACGTCAGATCTCCTCTCGCCAGCTCGCAACAGCGCTCGTCATGTCGCGCTCCGGACCGGCAGCTGGGCTCCCAGAAGACCGATGAGGTCGGCGATGCGACAGCTGAAGCCCCACTCGTTGTCGTACCAGGCGATGACCTTCACCAGCGTGCCGTCGATCACCTGGGTCATGGGCGCGTCGATGACCGCGGAGCGGCTGTCGCCCCGGAAATCGGTGGAGACGAGGGGCTCGTCGGAGACGCCCAGGATGTTCCGCATCGGCCCCGCCTCCGCTGCGCGGAAGGCGGCATTCAGCTCCTCCGCCGAGGTCGGCCGCGACACGTCCGCGGTGAAGTCGACAATGCTGACGATGGGTGTCGGCACGCGCAGGCTGAATCCGTCGAACCTGCCCTCGAGCTCGGGTATGACCAGCGCCAGCGCCTTGGTGGCCCCGCTGGAGGTCGGCACGATGTTCTGGCCCGCTGCGCGGGCACGCCGCGGATCGTGGTGCGCCGTGTCGATGAGGCGCTGCGACGCCGTGTAGCTGTGGATCGTGTTCATCAGGCCGCGCTGGATGGTCACCAGGTCGTGGACGACCTTGACCGCGGGCGCCAGGCAGTTCGTGGTGCACGAGGCGTTGCTGATGATGTGATGCCGCTCCGGGTCGTAGCGCCCCTCGTTCACGCCGAGGACGATGGTCACGTCGGCGCCCTTTGCGGGCGCGCTGATGACAACCTTGCGCGCACCGGCTTCGAGGTGCGCCTGTGCCTGACCCGGATCTCGGAACCTTCCCGTCGCCTCGAGCACGATGTCGACGCCGATCTCGCCCCAGGGCAGGGCTGCTGGATCCGGGTTCCGGAAGACCTTGATCTGCCGCCCGTCGACCACGAGCGCATCGTCCGTGTGCTCGACCGTGCCCCCGTACGGGCCATACGTCGAGTCGTGCTTGAACAGCAGCGCATTCATCGAGGCATCAGCCAGGTCATTGACCGCGACCACCTCGATATCCGGCGTCCGTCCGATGAGCGCCCTCAGTGACTGCCGACCGATGCGTCCGAACCCATTGATGCCTACCCGGACCGTCATCTCGTGCTCCGCAAAGCCCGCTCTACGCTTCGGCGAGGAGCGCTTGGCCCTCGACCCGGATGCCGCGCGACCGCACCGGCCGGGCAGCGGGCCCGCGCACGACGGCACCGGACGTCACGTCGAACTGGCTGCCGTGGCACGCGCAGGTGACGGTGGTGCCGGCAAGGCTTCCCTTGGCGAGAGAGCACCCCATGTGGGTGCAGGTGTCATCGAATGCGTAGAGCTGGCCGTTGGCGTTCGCGATATTGACCTTGGCTCCCTCGACGTCGAAGACCCGCATGTGTCCGATGGGGACCTCTTCGGCGCTGCCGACTCGTACGAACATGGTGTCCTTCCCTGTTGGCGGGCCGTCATGGTCGGCGGCCGCTCACCGCAACGAACTGTAGGGGGCGGGAGGAACGCTCCTACGGAATTCGGATGAACGAATCGTGAACGGCACGAGGCAGACCGAATCGGTTTCCGCGACCCCGATTGTCGCGCGTCGACCCTCAGGCGCTCGACCGGCGCGCGCGTATGCTGGCCCCGTCATGGAGCTGCGTGCGCGCATGCGCTCGGGAAGCCTGGCGTGGACGGCACTCGGCTTACTTGATGCGCCATCCTCGGCGGTTGACATTGCGCACCGCTTCGCGGCGGAAGGGGCGACGGTGACGCTGGAGCGTGCGGCGGAGCTGCTGGCCGAGCTGGCTGACCTCGGGCTCGCCAGGATCGCGGTGTCAAGTCGTTCCTGGCCCCGGTACGTCCGCTCTCCCATCGGTGACCAGCTGGTCGCAAGCGGCATCAGCACCGACGGGAGGATGGCGGTAGGC
>DATAOD010000226.1:0-4895 GCA_036265975.1 Candidatus Limnocylindria bacterium | reverse complement strand
TCGCGCAGCCGCGCCTCGCAGGCGGCGTGCAGCTCCAGGCCGCGCCGGTACAGCTCGATCGACTCCTCGAGCGGCAGGTTGCCCGCCTCGAGTCCCTGCACGATCCGCTGCAGGTCGGCCACCAGCTCGTCGAACGGCCGGGCGGTCAGGTCCGTGGCAGGCGTTGCGTCGCTCATGGCTGCGATTCCTCGAGAGCGTCTTCGGTGGTGCCTTCGACGCGGGTGCTGAGCGTGCCCCGCGCGACGGTAACGCGCAGGGTGTCGCCGGCACTTGCCTGGGAAGGGTCTCGCACCACCGTGCCGTCAGCCAGGCGAGCCACCGCATAGCCGCGCTCCAGGGTGGCATACGGCGACAGGGCTCGCAGCGCATCGGCCAGTCCGTTCACGGACGCCCGCGCGCCACCGGCCTGCACCACCAGGGCGCGATGCCCACGATCGACCAGCTCGGCCGCCCGTTGCCGCCCGGCCGCCACGTCCGGCCGCAGCCGGCCCAGGGCGCGCTGCTCTTCTCCCAGGAATCGTCGCCGTCCGGCGAGCGAGGCGAGCATGGCCGCCGACCCACGATCCCGCAGCCGCGCCAGGATGGCCGGGAATTGCGAGAGGTCGGGCGCAGCCTGCTCCGCTGCCGCGCTGGGCGTCGGCGCGCGCACGTCGGCCGCGAAATCGGCAAGCGTGACGTCCGACTCGTGGCCGACGCCCACGATCACCGGCACCGGCGCCGCGACGATGGCTCGCACGACCTGCTCATCGTTGAAGGACCAGAGGTCCTCCAGCGATCCGCCACCACGAGCCAGGATCACCAGGTCGATGCCGCGCTGCGCGTAGATCCGCTTCAGAGCGCGGACGATGCCACCGGCCGCCGCAGCGCCCTGGACGTGCGTGGGAACCAGGACCAGCTCCCCGAGCGGGTAGCGGCGGCGCATGACGTTGGCGACGTCTCGCCACACAACGCCAACCGGGGATGTGACCACGCCGATTCGCCGCGGCCAGCGCGGGAGCGGCCGCTTGCGGCGTTCGTCAAACAAGCCCTCTACCGCGAGCTTGGCACGCAGGGCCTCGTAGCGCTGGTGGAGGTCGCCGGCGCCGGCCGGGGTCAGGGTGGTGACGTAGAGCTGGTACACGCCCTGCGGCTCGTAGGCGCGCACGCGACCGTGGACGATGACCTGCATGCCGTGCTCCGGCCGCACGTTCGCGCCCGCCAGCTCCTCCCGGAAGAGGACGGCCTTGATCTGGCTGGTCGCGTCCTTGAGGGTGAAGAAGCAATGGCCGGATGGGGGGAACGACGGCTGGCTGACCTCGCCCTCGACCCAGACGTCGGCCAGGTCCGCGTCGACGTCCAGCAGCTGCCGCACGCGCCGATTGAGGTCGCTGACGCGCAGGATGCGTGGCGCTGCCCGGACGCGAGAGGCCGCGGCGGGGCTCATCGGCTCAGGCGGCGAAGGATCGTCGTCCGGCCGGTCCCACAGGCTTGGCTGTCGCTCCGCCATGGCGCTACTGCAGGCGCGTGACGTACTCGCCGTTGCGCGTGTCGACGCGCAGCGTGTCGCCGGCGTTCACGAACAGCGGTACCTGCACCACCAGGCCCGTCTCCATCGTGGCGGGCTTCTTGGCGCCCGTCGCCGTATCTCCGGCGAAGCCCGGATCGGTCTGGGTCACGGTCAGGTCCACGGTGACCGGCAGGTCGACGCCCAGCACCTCGTTCTCGTGCATGCTCACGAAGACCTCGGTGTTGTCTTTCAGGTACAGCGCATCGTCGCCGAGCATTGAGGCGTTGATGGCGAACTGGTCGTAGGTCTCGTTGTCCATGAAATGGAACGCATCGCCATCGGAGTACATGTACATCACCTTCCGCTGCTCGACGCGAGCGCGGGGCCAGCGGGTACCGGCCTGGAACGTCCGCTCCACGATGTCGCCCTTGCGCACGTTCTGCAGCTTCATGCGGACCTGCGCCGAACCACGGGCCATCTTGATGTGGCTCCAGTCGAGGACCTTCATGAGCTGCCCGTCGAGCTCGATGATGACGCCCTTCTTGACGTCTCCGGTGCTGATCAAGCGGTCGTTCTCCGTTTCATTCGTTGCTGGAGCGGCAAGGATACGGCCGGACGGACCGCGCCCGCGGACTACAGGACGAGCAGCTCCCGGGGCGCATCGGTCAGGCGGACCGCCCCTGCGTCCGTCAGGTGGACGTCGTCCTCGATGCGAATCCCCATCTCGCCGGCGAAGTACACGCCCGGCTCCAGCGTGAAGACCATCCCCGTCTGCAGCGGCGCATCCCAGTCCAGCAGCATCGGCGCCTCATGGGTGTCCAGGCCGATGCCGTGGCCAAGGCCATGGCTGAATCCTTCGCCCAGGCCCGCCTCGGTCAGGTGGTCGCGAGCCACCCTGTCCAGGTCAGATCCCTTCATGCCGGAACGCGCCGCCTCGAACGCCGCCTGCTGCGCCGCGCGAACCGCGTCGTAGCGCTCGCGGAAGACGGCCGACGGCTCGCCGAAGCTGATGGTGCGTGTCATGTCGCTGCGGTAGCCGTCCACCTGGCAACCGAAGTCGATGAGCAGCGGCTCGCCGGTCGCGACGCGCGCATCTCCGGCGTGGCCATGCGGCATGGAGCCGCGAGCGCCGGTCAGCACCAGCGGCCCGAAGGCGAGCGCCTCTGCCCCATTGGTGCGGAACCAGGTCTCGATCTCCCAGGCCACTTCCCGCTCGGTCTGGCCGGGTCGCAGCCATTCCAGCAGGTGCGCGAAGCACGCATCGGTCAGGGCTGAGGCGCGCCCGATAGCCGCCACCTCATCAGCGTCCTTGACCAGGCGCAGGTTCCGAAAGGCGTCATCCGCGGGCAGCAGCTCCAGCCCGCTGGCTTCCACGGCAAGCCAGTCTGCGTGGGGCATGGCCTCCGCTTCGGCGGCCAGCCGCTTCACCCCGAGCTCGGCCGCCACCTTCGCCACTTCCGGGCCGATGCGCCCATTGCTCAGCCGCACGTCCCAGCCCACGCACTGCTCGCTTGCCTGCTCGACGTACCGCGCGTCCACCATCGCGACCGCGTCCGTGGCGGTGACGATCAGCGTGCCGGAGAAGCCGCTGTGGTGCTCCTCGCCCTGCTCCAGGACGAAGCCCGCCAGCCAGCGCTTTGTGGCCGGGCTGCTGACCAGGAGGCCCTCGGCTCTTGTATCGGCCGGGATATGGCGGGCGCGAGCCAGGCGTTCCCCGGTCACGGGCACTCGGACCTGGCCCGATCGATGTTGGCGTTCTGCTGGGGCAGCGTCTGCGCGAAGTAGTGCGAGCCGTCGCGCTTTCCGCCGGGGCAGGCGGCCACGAAGTAGTAGTAGCCCCTATCCGTCGCCGGCTTGGCGACCGCGGCCAATGACGCGGCGCGCGGTGAGGCGATGGGCGATGGCGGCAGCCCCGGGTTGAGGTAGGTCTGGAAGCGTGACAGGCGGTTCGGCAACTGGACGTCGCCGCCGCCGGTCTGAAGCGGCTGCCACCAGTCGATGCTCCCCCAGTCCGCCACCGACGCGTCGCGGTTCGCATTGGTGGCCAGGGCGTACTGCAGCGTCGGATCCGCGTTCAGCAGCCCACCGGTGCCGCCCCCGCCATCCGGGTTCTGGATCCGGTTCAGGTAGACGCCCGCGATGAGCGGCCGCTCCTTGTCGAGCACCGCCTCGCGCTCCACGATGCTCGCCAGCGTGACGGCCTCATCGATCGTCAGGCCCTGCTTCTCGATCCCGTGGCGGATGCGATTGGTCAGCCGCTCGTCGAATGTCTTGAGGAACACGTCGAGCACGGTGCGGGCATCCCAGTTCGCGTCCAGCCGATAGGTATCGGGGTAGAGGTAGCCCTCCAGCGTTCGGCCCTTGCGCAGGTCGGCCAAAAAGCCGTAGTCGCGGATCAGGTCGGCGGGCGGGTTCTCGACCAGGTCCACGAAGTCGTCCACGTTCATCGTCAGCTTGGTGCTGCGCAGGTAGCCGACCACCTCCTCCAGCCGCCAGCCTTCCTGGATGGTGACCTTCACCTCCGGCCCCGCCTCCTGGCGCAGGGCCGCCACGATCTCTGACGGCTTGAGGCTGGGCGAGAGGTCGTACGTGCCCGCCTGCAGCGTCCCCTTGCGGCCTGCCTGGATCACCGCCCACTCGAACGCCAGGCGGCTCTGGATCAGCCCGCGGTCGAAGAGCAGGTCGGCGATATCGGCATCGCTGGCGCCGTCCTGGACCGTGACGCTGATGCGGGAGCCGTCATCGGACTTCGGGTTGTCGGCCAGCGCCTCCGGCTCGTACCAGCGCACGAACGTCTGCACCACGCCGTGCTCGATCGACCCCGGATGCTGGTCCACCCACGCCATGAGCTGCGGCGCGAAGGCGAAGAAGCCGATGACGATGATCACGCCCAGCAGGGCGATGATGCCGGCGAACCAGGCGAGCAGCACCACGGGCTGCAGCGGCCGGCGCGGTCGGGCGCCGCCCTGGCGCTCCTCGCGCATCTTGCGGATTCGGGCGTTGCGCCGGTCGTCCAGGTCGCGGCGCTGATCAGGGGGTCGCGTCATTCGGCCTCCTGCGGGGTGCTCGGTCGGGGATGGGCGTCCAGGTATTCTTGCAGGATCAGGCGGGCCGCTGCCGAGTCCAGCTCCCCGGAGCGCCGCTCCCTGCCTCGCCGCGGCCCGATCTGCTCCCCAGCCTCCCAGCTGGTCAGGCGCTCGTCCTGGAACTCCACGTGCAGGCCCTCGCTGGCCAGCCGCTGCCCGAACGCCCGCGCCGCCTGTGCCTGCGGTCCCTCCGAGCCATCCATGTTGCGTGGCAGGCCCATTACCACCAGCACTGCCTGCTCGTCCCGGGCAAGGCTGCGGATTGCCTCGAGATCAGCGGTCAGCCGCGTGCGCTGCAGCGCCGGACGGGCGAACGCCAGGCG
>DATAOD010000225.1:0-60217 GCA_036265975.1 Candidatus Limnocylindria bacterium | reverse complement strand
GACGCGGACGGGCTGGCCGAGTTCCTGGCGCGCGCCAAGGATGCGAGGGTGACCCTGCTGCTGCGCGAGATCGGCCCATCCAGCACCCGGGTCAGCGTGCGGACCGATGGCGTGGATGCCACCGGCATCGCGTCGCCGTTCAGGGGAGGCGGCCACCGCAGCCGGGCCGGCTGCACCGTCGACGCGCCACTGGCCGATGCCCTGCCGCGAGTTCTGCAGGAGGCCGAGCGAGCCCTCGAGGCCTAGATCCCGGCCTCGGCCGCCGGCGACGGCGGCGGCGCGGACGGCGCATCGGCCTCATTCGCGGCAGGCTCGACCCAATCGTCAGGCGCTCGTGAGCCGATCGCGACCGCGACACCGATCGCCAGGTACAGCAGGTACGCGCGCGGCGGCGAGTGGAACATCGGGCTCGCCAGCGATTCGATCAGGGCCTGGGCCAGGATCAGCAGCGAGCCCAGCGCGAAGACGCGCAGCAATCCGTGCCGGTAGCGTCCCGCGGCACGCCACAGGCCGCGTCCCAGGCTGCCCAGGAACACCAGGTACGCGGCGAGCCCAAGGAAGCCGAGCTCGCCGATGATCTCGGGCCAGAAGGTGTCCGTCACGTTGACGGGGTTCTTTTCTCGCAGGCCGTGGATGTGGCACACCTGGTACTTGCAGTAGAGGTCGCTGTAGTTGACGCGGCTCATCCAGCTCCCCCACTTGCCCAGTCCGCCGCCGAACGGGAAGTAGTCGGCCGCCACCCTGGCCGCTCCGTCGTACAGCGCGATGCGCACCTGGGGCGGCGCCTCTCCCTCGCCGGTCGGCTCCTCGATCGGCGTGCCGCTCGGACCGGGCGTCGGCAGGCCGCCGGGGATGATGTAGTTGTTGATCGTGGCCTGCCACATGTTCAGGAGGCTCGGGATGAACAGGACCAGGATCACGACCATGGTCGCGCCGACCGGCGCCCAGCGCCGGACGATATGCCGCCATGACTCGCCAAGGCGAAGCACGTTGCTGGCGAAGCCCACCAGCAGGGCGGTCAGCAGGGCCAGGATGGCGCGGCGCCGCTCGCCAAGGAATGGCCCAAGGCTGAAGACGGCCGCGATGGCCCACGCCAGGCGCCGGCCGCTGTCCAGGTACCAGATCCAGGCGAAGACGGCAATGAAGGCCGTGAACCAGCTGAACAGCACAGGGTGGAAGAACAGCGACTTCACCGCGAACAGCGGGCCGCGGGCGTTCAGGAACTGCTGCAGGTGCAGTGTCTGCTGGAACCAGACTGGGTTGAACAGCTCGACGATGCCGAGCGCCATGATGAGCAGCCCGATACCCAGCACGATCTTCATGCCCGCCGCGATCTGGAATGACCGCGCGGACGTCCACAGCGCGACATAGAAGATGACGATGGCCTTGATCACCAGCACGAGCTGAATGCCCCAGGTCAGCAGCGGCACGTGGTTCAGCAGGCTGGAGGCGATGCCCATGGCCACCACGAATGCGATCGCCAGCTCGCGCGGCCACGACCACCACTCCCTGATGCGCGGCAGCGCGCTCCACACCGCGACGAGGGCCAGGCCCGGCACGGCCATCTCGTCGACGCGACGCACCGGGCCGCCCATGTACAGCGCCAGCGTGTCGTAGAAGAGGACGAACAGCGCAAAGGCGAGCAGGGACTCCACCCGCCACCAGACGAAGCCGATGACCATGATCGCCGCGGCCACCACCGCCGGCGCCAGGCGCAGGCGCTCGTTATCGCCGGCCAGGGCGTTGGCAATGGGGGGCAGCGAGAGGAGCAGGGCCGCCAGGATCGCGAATCGAAGGATGAAGCCGCGCTGGCTTGGTTCGCGGAGCAGGGTCATGCGGCGCTCGCGGATGGCGTGGGCGGATGGCTCCAGCTGCTCAGGTCGCGCCCCAGGAGCTCGCCCAGCTCAGCGACGTCAGGCGCCATCTCCTGGGTCAGCCGCGCGCGAAGCTGCGGATCGAGCATCGTGCGTGGCTGCTCCCTGAAGTTCAGCCGCTTCAGGGAGCGACGGATGAGATGGTTGACGGGCTTCGGCAGACGCGCGGTGGTGCGCATGAACCACGGCGCGTAGGTCAGCTGCTGCAGCCAGCGGCTGCGCGGCGCCTTGCTCCTGTTCACGACCGAGAAATCCGGCTGAAAGCTCGGGTCGACGCCCAGGAAGGCGAGCGTCTGTCGATAGCTGGCGGCAGCATCGGAGCTGAAGTCGTCATAGATGATGACCCGCACGGCGTCGGGTCCGAATGCCTCCAGGTAGCGCCGCACGTGGGCAGCGTAGCGGCCGCAGGCGCGGTACTGCAGGCCCTCCGGTCGTCGCGCGCGCGGCGGCATGCGGCGGCCCTGGCGGCGATCCTCCTCGGCCGCGATCGCCGCCCCAAAGTCCGCCAGGTCCTCGTTGGCGGAGAAGAACAGCTGGCTGTGGAGCGAGTACATCATGTCCACCGGGTTGCGCAGCATGATGATGATCCGGGGATCCTGGCTGAAGGCCCGGATCTCGCCCGGAGCCGTCTGCGAGTAGAGGTACCAGACCGTCGCCTCGCCGCGGCGCGAGCGGCTGGCGCCGGGACGGAACAGCTCCAGGTACTCGGCCTCGGTCATCGGCGGCCGGCGCTTCGTCAGGTCGCTGCCGAAGAACACCGGCTCCTTGCGGTAAGGCATGAACACGTCGGGGTGCTGGCGCAGGTACTCGTACATGGCGGTGGTCCCGCAGCGTGGCGCGCCGACGATGAAGAAGTTGGGCCGGACTTCGCTCATGCCGCGGTCCCCCGCCGCTGCGCCAGCGAGCGGTTATAGGCGTACAGCCCCTCGAGTACGCGATCGGCCAGGTACGGCTCGGCGGCGGCGACTGCTGCCGCGCGCAGGTCGTTATGGGGCTGGTCGGCGACCCATGCCATGCCATCGGCCAGGGAGGTGGGCCTGCGGTCGGTGGTGGTGATGCCGGCGCCCCCATCGGCCACCACGCGAGCGACCTGGCCCACCGGCGTGGTGATCACCGGCAGGCCGCAGGCCAGCGCCTCGAGCCCGACGGTGGGCCCCGTCTCGAAGGCGGACGTGATGAGCAGCGCATCGGCCGCCTGCATCAGCTGGGCCAGGCGCAGCCGCGGAACGGTGCCAAGGAAGTGCACGCGGCCGTCCACGCCCTTTGCCCGCAGGCGTGCCCGGACGGCCTCCTGCAGCGATCCCTCGCCGGCAACCAGCAGGCGGGCATCGCTGCGCCGCGCCGCGAACGCCGCAAATGCCTCCGCAAGCAGCAGCGGGTCCTTCTGACCCTCCAGGCGTCCGGCGTAGAGCAGCAGCGGGCCGTCCACCTGCTGGCCGATATCGGCCGCCACGGAGCCGCGCAGCGCCCCTCGCTCGACCGGGTCAATCGCATGGAAGATGGTCGGATCGGCCCAGTTGGGCAGGAAATGGATCCGCTGTGCGACCTCCCCGAAGCGCCGTCGGTACTCCTCCGCGACGCGCTCGTTCACGACGTAGATGCGGTCCATGCGCCCGAACGCCCGGCGCTCCAGCGACTCCAGCAGTCCCGAGAGCCGGCGCCAGCGGCTCTCGCTGCCCTGTGTGCGCAGGTCCTCCACCCCCAGATGGACGACGCGCCACATCGGCATGGCGAAGTCGCGCATGGCGATCTCCGTGCCCGGTCGGTGAAACGAGGCGATCCAGCCGGGAAGGCGCAGCGCCCCGCGGTGCAGCAGCATCGAGCCGGCGAAGCGCAGGGCGACCGGAACGCGGCTCCGGACGCCGGGCTGCCCGTGGGCGATGGGCATGAAGCGCAGCGCCCTGCCCTCGAACTCGGTCCAGCGCCACTGCCAGAGGGGCCCCTGGGCGGTCACGCCAAGGAAGGCAAGGTCGAAATCGGGCGGGGCGAACTTCACGAACCCGCGCACGAAGGAGGCAATGCCGCCGATGCGCATCCGCTCCGGATCATTTGGCATCACGATGAGCAGGCGTACCGCATCCGGCCGATCCTCGGCTGCGGCCGGGTCCGCCGGCCCCGGGCCGGCCAGGCTCACACGCTCCACGCCGAGAGATCCCTGCCGATCAGCTCGCCCAGCCGCCGTACCTCGGGCGCGAACTCGGCCTTCAGGCGCGCGCGCAGCTCGGGGTCCATGGGCGAGCGCGGCGCCGTGCGCGAGTTGAGGGCCAGCGCACGCCGGAAGAGGCGCTTGCGCTGGCGCGCCGGCAGCACGGCGCCTGCCACGCCGCGCACCCAGCCCGGTGGGCTGGCGATCAGCCGTGTCAGCAGCCGGCTGCGCGGCTGCTTGCTGGGGTTGACGACCGCCATCCGCGGCACGAACGAGGGGTCGACGCCCAGGAACTCCAGCGCGCGCCGGTAGCTCCCCAGCGTGTCGTCACGGAAGTCGTCGTAGATGATCACCAGCACCCGGTCACGCCCCAGTGCGTCGAAGTAGCGCTCCACCTGCTCGGCGAAGTGCGCCGAGTCGCGATAGAGGAGCGCCGCCGGCTTGTTGGCGCCCGCCGGGATGCGCCTTCCCTGCCTGCGCTCGTCCTCCGCGTCGAGCGCATCGGCGAAGTCGATGATGTCCTCCGCGCCGATGAACACCAGCTCACCATGCATCGAATACATCATCTCAACCGGGTCGCGCAGCATGATGATCGCCTGCCCATCCGGCGCGAACTGGGCGATCTCGCGCGCCGCGCTGCGGGAGTGCAGGTAGCGCACCGACGCTTCACCCACGCGCAGTGCGTCACCGGCTCCGGCGAAGTAGCGCAGGTACTCCTGGAGGCCGATGCGCGGCGTGCGCCGGCGCTCGAGATCGGCCCCGAAGTAGTTCGGTTCCTTCGGGTCCGACATGAAGACCTGCGGGTGCTGGCGGAGATATTGGTAGAGCGCGGTGGTGCCGCTCTTCGGCGCTCCGACGATGAAGAAGTCGGGGCGTCCTGCCTCAGCGCCGGGCATCGATCAATGGAGCGGTTGGCATGGGGAGCGCCGAGCATCGTAGCCGATGGGCTCGCGGGCGGGCACAATGGCCCCCAATGCACTCCCGCCTGCCTGCCCGATGCCACGCGTAGCCGGCGTCGACGCGGTCCGCCATGCCTTCGAGTCCGGCTATGCCCTGCCCGCGATCAACGTCGCCAACCTGGAGACGGCACAGGCGATCCTGCGCGCGGCCGATGCCTGCTCCTCGCCGGTGATGCTGCAGGTCAGCCCCGGGGCCATCGCGTACGCGGGCTACGAGTCCATCCGTGACCTTGCCTTCGCCGAGGCCGATCGCGCCGCCGTGCCGGTGGTGGTCCACCTTGACCACTGTCGCGACCCGGAGGTGGTGCATCGCGCGCTGGCCGACGGCTTTGGCTCCGTGATGTTCGACGGCTCCCTGCTGCCGCTAGCGGAGAACGTCGAGATCACCCGCGGCATCGTGGAGCGAGCCGCCGGCCATGGGATCGCGGTCGAGGGCGAGCTGGGGGTGATCAGTGGCAGCGAGGCGATGACGCTGGACGAGGCACGCGCGCTGCTGACGCTGCCCGAGGAGGCTGTTGCGTTCGCCGATGCAACCGGCGTCGACATCATGGCGGCGGCCATCGGCAGCCTGCATCGCATGCCGGAGGACAGCGTCGAGCTTGACCTGGACGTCGTCCGCCGAATGGCAGATGCGGTCCACCGTCCGCTCGCGCTGCACGGGGGATCCGGCGTGCGCCGCAGCCAGCTGCCCGAGCTGGTGGCGGCCGGCATCGGCAAGGTCAACATATCGTCGCGCGTCAGCCGAGCCCTGGCCGACGGCATTCGCCTAGCATGGGAGACCGAGGCTGGACGCAGCGATCTGCGCCGCTACCTCGGCTCGGGGCGCGACGAGGTGCGTCGCATGGCCGAGGAGTACATGGATCTGTGCGGGTCCGCGGGCCGTGCCAGCGGCCGTCGAGAGGCTCCGGAGGATCGGCTGGATGAGCCCGAATAGCCGCTTGCGGGTGCGGCGCGCGGCATGAGCGTCTGCGTCGTCAACCTGGGTCTCAAGAGCATGCGCGCGGTCGTGTTCGACGAGGACGGGCGCCGCCTGGCCATCTCGCATCATCCGATCGCCACGGAGATGGGCGAGGGTCGCGTGGAGCAGCGCCCCGACGACTGGTGGAACGCCGGGCTGCAGGCGCTGGACAACGTGCTGGCCGATCCGCAGCTCGCCCGCAACGTCCAGCTATTCAGCGTGACCGCGTCCGCCGGCTGCCTGGTGCCGATGACACGCGACGGGACCGCGCTGGGGAACGCGATCATGATCAGCGACGTCCGCGCGGCGCAGCAGGCGGCCCGGATCGAGGCCTCGCCGGAGTTCGCCGAGCTCGGCAACAGCCGGGGGCGGGTCACCTCCGACCTGGTGCTGCCCAAGATCGTCTGGGTCAAGGAGAACGAGCCGGAGCGCTTCGCGGCAGCCGATTGGTTCGCCACGCCGAACGACTTCCTGCTGCACCGCCTCACCGGCGAGATGGTCACCGACCATCACAACGCCAGCAAATACCTGTACGACCCGGGCACCGGCGCCTATCCCGACTGCCTGCTGCAGTCGCTGGGCATCGAGCTGGAGACCCTGCCACCGGTCGTGGCTCCCGGCGGTCGGACGATACCCCTGCGCGGCGAGCTCATCAGCCGCTACGGACTGCCCGATGACGCGCGCGCAGTGGTCTCCACCTACGACGCCATCTGCGCGGTGTACGGCGCCGGGGTGGCCGATGTCGGCGACGCGTGCGATGTCTCCGGCACCGTCACCAGCTTCCGCGTCGTCACCGATCGAGACCTGGGCGACGAGGGCGGCGGCCTGTTCGTTGCGCCCCACGCGGCGCCCGGCCACTTCCTGGCCGGCGGCTCGAACAACCTGGGTGGCGGCATCATCGAATGGGCCAAGCAGCTGCTGTACGCCGGTGAGGCAGACCCGTATGCCGCCATGACCAGCGAGGCGGCCGATGCGCCGCCGGGCGCGGCCGGCATCACGTTCCTGCCCTACCTGCTCGGCGAGCGGGCGCCGGTCTGGGACGCCAACGCACGCGCCGTCTTCTTCGGGCTGGGGCGCAACCACCAGCGACCGGACCTCATCCGTGCCGTGTTCGAGGGCGCCGCCTTCAGCGTTCTGGACATCGCGGAACGGCTGCGTGAAGCGGGGGTGCGGATCGATCGCGTGTCGGCGTCCGGCGGCCTGGCGCGGCTGGTGCCCATCAACCAGATCAAGGCGGACATGCTGGGCGTGCCGGTGCGAACGACCCGGGAGATCGAGACCACGGCCCTGGGCGCCGCCCTGGTGGCGCTGGTATCCAGTGGCCGCTACGCCTCCCTGTCCGAGGCAAGTGCCGCGTGCGTCGACTTCGACGACGAGTACGAGCCCAACGAGCATCGCACCGCCATGTACCGCGACTTCTTCGGCGTGTATCGCGGCCTGTACGCCAGCCTCCGCGAGCTGTTCGACGAGCGCGAGCGGCTGATCGGCCTGCATCGGGAAGTGCTGCGCACCAAGCCCGCCTACACCGAGAACCTGTGAGGCGCGGCCGATGAGCGTGGAGCCGTTCGCGTTCGGGCTCGACACGACCATCACCTTCGGCGCCGGGCGCCGAGCGCAGGTCGGCACGGTGGCGGCCGGCTTCGGAACGCGCGCTGCGCTGCTCACTGGGAAGCGCTCCTTCACCTCCGGCCCGCACGCCGCCGAGCTGGAGTCGTCGCTGCGCGAGGCGGACGTGGAGGTGGTGGCGCGCTGGCAGGTGGACGGCGAGCCGGAGATCGGCGCGGTCATGAGCGCCGCGGACACCCTGCGCGAGCACGGGACCGAGGTCGTGGTCGCGATCGGTGGCGGCAGCGTGCTGGACCTGGCCAAGGCGGCAGCCATCAGCGCTCGCTCGGTGATTGATGCGGAGCAGCTGGCCACCGGGCCGCGCTTCGACACTCCCGTCGGCCTGCCGGTGGTCGCGCTGCCCACCACCGCCGGCTCAGGGGCGGAGGTCAGCCGCGGCGCCATCGTCATGGATCCGGACACGGGCCGGAAGCACGGCATCCGGGGTCGAGGGGTCGCGGCACGTGCGGCGATCGTGGATCCCGAGCTCGTCGTCGGCTGCCCGCCAAGGGTCACCGCGCGCGCCGGGTTCGACGCCTTGGCGCATGCCGTTGAGACGACCGTCTCGCGGGCCGCCAGCCCGGCAACCCGCATGCTGGCGCTGGAGGCGTTCCCGCGCCTGCTCGACGCCGTGCCGCGCGCCCTGGCTGCGCCGGACGACGTGTCCGCACGCGGCTCGGCCAGCTACGCAGCGCTGCTGATGGGCATCAACCTGGCGAACTCGACCACCTGCCTGCCCCACCGCATGCAGTACCCGCTGGGCTCCGTGGCGCGCAGCGAGCACGCAACGGGCGTGGCCGCCATCACGCCGGCCTGGCTGGCGCGGGTAATGGTCCACGCCCCCGAGCGGCTGGCGGCGTTTGCCGAGAGGGTCGGCAGCGCGGCACGCGACGAGACCGAGGCCGCGGCCGCGGTAGCGAAGGCGGCGCTGGAGTTCATGGAGCGCATCGACCTGCAGCCGCGCCTGCGGGACCTGGGCATCGGCCGCGAGGACCTGCCGCGACTGGCGAGCATGGTGGAGGGCACGCTCGAGAACGACCCGGGGCCAACGGACCCCGACGCCCTGCTGGCGCTCTACGAGGCGAGCTGGTGACCGATGCACTGATCATGGCGGCCGGCCGCGGCTCGCGGCTGGGCGGCCTGACCGACGAGCTGCCGAAGTCCCTGATCGACCTGGGCGGCATCACCCCGCTGGAGCTGCAGCTCGACGTGCTCATCGCTCGCGGCGTCAGCCGTGTCGTGCTGGTGGTGGGCTACCGACGGGACCTGCTGCAGGCGGCTGCCGAGCGGCGCGCCGCCGGGCGCATCCGGCTGGAGTTCGTGTTCAACCCCTTCTGGAGCGTGACCAACGTGCTCGGCTCGGCCTGGTTCGCCCGAGACCGGCTGGACGACGACTTCGTGTACGCCCACGCCGACACGGTCTTCGACCCGACCATCCTGGACGACATCCTGGCCGCCGATGCCGACATCGCGCTGCCGGTCGACATGCGTGCCGGCGAGCCGGAGCAGATGAAGGCGGAGGTCGCGGGCGACCGCGTGCTGCACCTGTCGAAGGAGCTGCCCGAAGAGCGGACCGCGGGCGAGTTCATCGGCATCGGGCTCTTTCGCAGGCAGATCGTGCCGGGACTGGTGCGGGCGATGGAGGACGAGGTGGCCGATGGCGCCATTGGCTCCTACTTCGAGGCCGCCATCAACCGCCTGCTTGCCGATGGCGGAGCCGAGGCCATGGCCGTGCCGACCCGTGGCCGAGCCTGGACGGAGATCGACTTCGCCGAGGACCTGGACAATGCGCGGCGGCTGCTGCCGTCGTTTCTCAAGGAAGGCGCCGGCTAGGTCTCCTCGACCGCTGGGGCCAGCGTGACGCCGGCGGCGCGCGCCACCGTCTGCACGATCCGCTCGCAGCTGCCGGGCTCGGTGTTGTTGCGCGCCATGGCGACCACCCGCCGCATCATGGCCATGCCCTGCTCGTCCTCGCCGCGCGAGGCGTCGGCCAGCGCCAGCAGCAGCGAACGCCACTCGGTGTGGTGCTGGTCGCCGGTGAGGTTCTCGAACGGCTCGTACAGGCCACGGCCGCCGCGGTACTCGCCGGTATCCGGCGCGAAGAAGTGGATGGGCCGCTCCAGCAGGGCGTAGTCGAAGAAAGCGCTCGAGTAGTCGGTCACCAGCGTGTCGGCGATGCGCAGCAACGTGTTCACGTCCACGTCCGCCTCCGGCAGCAGCCGGACCTTGGGATGCTGCGGCAGCCGCTCCCCGTACACCTCGTGGTCGGCATACGGATGGGTCTTGACCAGCATCACCACGTTCGTGCCGCCGAACGCCTCGTCCACGGTGGCGGCGTCCAACGGCGGCAGCCAGGCGGCGTCCCCATGCTCGCGCCAGGTGGGCAGCCACAGCACCAGGTGCTCGTTCGGCTTGACGCCCAGCTGGGCACGCAGGTCGCCGTGTACCACCCGGTCGTAGGCGGCGCCGCCCTGGATCACGTCGAAGCGCGGCGTGCCCACCGGCGGGATGCGCTCGGCCGGGATGCCGAAGGCGGTCACGAAGCGCTCCCGGGCGAGCTCACCTGCGGCCATGATCAGGTCCACCTGGCGCAGCCGCCGCGCGATGGACCAGCGGTGGAAGCGCTTGAACGCCCGCGTCGCGAGCGACTCGCGCATCACGCGCGTCACGTCCATGTCCAGCAGCACACGCTTCAGCGCCGTGCCGTGGTAGAGGTGCACGATGAGCGCCCCGCCCAGGTACGGCGCGCGCAGGTCGATGAAGGCATTCGACAGGAAGGCGACGCCGGCGTGGCGCTGGATGCGCGCAGCCTCGCGGCTGGCGAACATCGTGACCCGCAGGCCCGCTTCCCTCGCCATCTTCGCCTCGCCCGGCGTGCGGGCTATCCACCATGGCTGCAGCTCCGGGTGGGCATGGACGATGTGCTCGGCCAGGTAGCGCGGGTTGTCCCGGAACCCCTTGTGGTTGCCGAACACCCACACCCGTCGATCGCGCCGAGACAGGCGGCTGAGGTAGTAGATCCCTGCCCCGCCCGTGCGCCGGACGAAGCTGATCACCATGCGCCGCGCGCCGCCACCCTCGCCCTGCAGCTCCTTGATGGGGGCGGTGATGGCCCGGGGCATGTCCTCCGTCACGCGGGCGCGGCCTCCACGCCCGGCACCCCGGCCGCGGCAGCCACCGCGCGGAAGATGCGCTCGCAGTTGCCAGGCTCCTCGCAGTTGCCGGCCAGGCGCGCAACGCGCTCGGCCATGGCCTGGCCGGCCCCATCGCTCCCCTCCGCAGCATCGCGCAGCGCGGGCAGCAGGCTGTCCCAGGCCAGGTGGTGGCGCCCATCGGTCAGGTCGTCGTACGGCTCGTAGAAGCCACGGCCCTGCGTGTACTCGGCCGCATCGGGTGCGAAGAAGTGGATGGGCCGATGGAGCAGCGCATAGTCGAAGATCGCGCTGGAGTAATCGGTGACCAGCGTGTCGGCGATGCGCAGCAGGCAGTTGACGTCCGTGTCGTCCTCGGGAAGCAGGCGCAGGGCGGGATGATCGGGCAGTCGGTCGCGATACACGTCGAAATCAGCGTAGGGGTGCGGCTTGACGAGCATCTTGACCCTGCTGCCGCCGAAAGCCGTCTGCACCGCCCCCGCGTCGACCGCCGGCAGCCAGCCGGCGTCGCCGGCCTCGCGCCAGGTGGGCAGCCAGACGACCAGGTGGTCATCGGCCCCGATGCCGAGGCGCTTGCGGAGATCGCCGCCGGCAACCCGGTCGTAGGCAGGACCGCCGCGGATCACGTCGAAGCGTGGCGTGCCGAGCACCGGGATGCGTTCGGCGGGCAGGCCAAAGGCGGTCTCGAAGCGACGCTGGGCAAGCCTCCCGGCCGCGACGACCATGGATACGCGGCGATGGCGTGCCTGCAGCCCGGCGTGCTGCCGCCGGGCGTACCAGCGCAGGAACGAGGAGCCGGTCACGAAGCGCTCGAACTCCACGTCCAAGGAGATCCGCTTCAGGGCGGTGCCGTGGTAGAGGTGCACGATGTACGCGCCGCCAAGGCGCGGGACGCGCAGATCCATGAAGCCGGAACACAGGAACGCGACGCCGGCCTTCAGGTGCAATCGGGCGCCGGCTCTCGAGCTGCGCATCACCACCCGGAGGCCGGCCGCGCGCGCGGCTTCCGCCTCCCTCCGGCTGCGGGCCTGCCACCAGACCTGGATCTCCGGGTGCTCCGCCACCAGGTGCTCTGCCAGGTAGCGGGGGTTGTCGCGAAAGCCCTTGTGGTTGCCGAAGAGCCAGATGCGCTTGTCACGACGTGACAGGCGGCTGGCCTGGAACACGGCCGACATCGCGTTGCGGCGCGCGAGCTTGGCGGCCATGCGCAGGCCCGGACGTGCGCCGCTGAGGCCCCACATGGCCCTGCCCAGCTTCTCCGGCTGCTCGGTCGGGGTCCCCGCCGGCTCTTCGCGGGGCCGCTCCGGCTCGCTCACTCCTCGCTCACTCCTCGCCCCGAGTCGATGGCGACAGCGCATCGGCCTTTGCCTCGGCGGCCGGCTCGCGGGAGGCCGCGGCCGCGCGGCGGCGGCTGGTGAACAGCCGCCCCAGCCGATTGATGCCCGGGATGCTCTGGCGTCCCACCCGCAGCATCTCGTACAGCAGCGTGCGGTTGGCGATCCACATGACCGCCACGAACACGATTGCGGCGGTGACGACCTCCAGGAGAAGCAGCATGGAGTTCCCCACCCTGCTGCCCAGCCCGAACTTGATGCCCAGCACCGCCGCCGTCATGGCCAGGGTGGCCAGGATGGTGCCTTTCAGCTGGGCCAGATACTCGCGCGTGTTGATGCCGCCGTAGCGGTTCTGCCACGAAAGGTTGAGGGGGAGCAGCAGGTAGCCGCGCACCGAGTAGGCGACCGCCACCCACAGGATGTCCTTGCCGAACTGCACGGCGATGATGAAGCCCACCACGTTCGTCACGGTCGTGATCAGCCGGAAGCGAAACACCACGTCCGGATAGCCCGCGGCGGTGAGCAGCGACGTGGAGAAGGCCTGCATGGACAGCACCGGGCCGATCAGGAACAGGATGGATGCCACCGGTCCCGCGTCCTGCCATTTGAATCCGAACAGGAAGACAGTCATCTCCGGCGCGACCAGGGCGAGGCCGACGTAGCCCGGCAGGATCGCTGACCCTGCGATGCGCGTCAGCTTGAGGTAGGCCCGCTTCATCCGCTCCGGGTCGCCCTGCAACTTGGATAGTGCTGGGAAGGCCAGCCGGCGCGACACGCTTACCAGCACCTTCTGGCTGGTGTCCAGGATCCGATAGGCCACCGCGTAGATGCCAAGCAGCCGCGATCCCAGGAATACGCCGATGAGCAGGTTGTCCGTGTTGCGGCTCAGAAACGTCAGCACGTCGGAGCCGACGACCTTGATGCCGAAGTTGAACAGCTCCACGAAGTTCTGGCGGGAGACCTCGAGGCCCGGCCGCCATGGGCTGATGGTCCACAGTGTGACCACGCCGATCAGCGCCGCCGCGATCTGCTGGCCGACCAGCGCCCAGGCGCCGAAGTTGAGAAACGCCATCACGATGCCGACCGCCCCGCCGCCGGCCAGCGCCAGCAGGCCGCGGGTGGCGAGGCTGCGGAACGCGAGCTCGCGCCGGAGCAGCGCCTGCTGGGTGCTGCCCAGCGACGAGACGATGAACAGCAGCGAGAGGACCTGCAGGATGGGTGTCAGGCGCGGCTCGTCCAGCAGGACCGACAGCGGCCCGGCGGCCAGCACCCCGATGATGGCCAGCAGCGTGCCGGTGGCCACCGCCACCCAGAAGGCCGTGTCGATATGGCCGCGCGTCACGGTGGGGCGCTGGATGATGGCGTCGCCGAATCCCTGGTCGATGACCAGCTGGGCCAGCGCCACGAACACGGCGGCCAGCGCGACGAGCCCGAACTGGGAAGGCGTCAGGAGGCGCGCCAGCACCAGGAAGACCAGCAGGCTCAGGCCCTGCCCGCCCCAGGTGTGGATGAACGTCCAGGTCAGGCCGTGGGCGACCTTGCGCCGCAGGCCCTCCTGCTCCGTGCCATGGTCGGCAGGGAGCCAGGGCTCAGGCAAGAGGCAGTCTCCTCCGATTCGAGCTCGGCCGGGGCCGGGGGCGGGAGCCGGCGAGTCGCGCTCGCGCTAGGCTAGCAGGGCGGGCGTCAAACGCTGACGTCGCTGTGTCAGGACCATTCATGCCCCTCCCCGATTTCTACATCGTCGGCGCGTTCAAGTGCGGCACCACGGCCATGTACGACTACCTGCGGCCCCATCCGCAGGTGTTCATGCCGTTCCACAAGGAGCCGCTCTATTTCGGCGAGGACCTGACGCGGCGCTACGGCCGCATGCCTCTGAGCCAGTACGAGGCGCTGTTCGCGCCCGCACGCCCCGGCCAGCGCATCGGGGAGGCATCGGCCTGGTACCTCTACTCGCGCTCGGCCGCCGCCGAGATCAAGGCCGCAGCACCCGAGGCGCGGATCATCGTGATGCTGCGCAATCCGGTGGACGTCATGTACGCGCAGCACAGCCAGCTGCTGTTCAACGTGGAGGAGGACATCGCGGACTTCGGGGCGGCGCTCGAGGCGGAGCCAGCGCGACGGCGCGGCGAACGCCTCCCGCCAGGCCCGCTGCGAGTGGAGAACCTCTTCTACCGCGAGAGCGTCCACTTCGCCGAGCAGCTGCGGCGCTACTTCGAGGCGTTCGGCCAGGAGCGGGTGCTGGTCATCCTCTACGACGACTTCCGCGACGACACGCCTGGGGTCTACCGCACCGTGCTGGAGTTCCTTGGCGTCGACCCCGGCTTCCGCCCGCCGTTCGCCATCAGCAACCCGAACAAGCGCGTCCGCTTTCCGACGCTGCAGCGGATGGTCTACCAGCCGCCGGGGCCGCTGCTCAAGCTGGTGCCGGTCATTCGCCGCTTTCCGCTGGCGCATGCCGTGCGCGAGCGCCTCCTGCGGATCAACAGCACCCCCCAGCGCCGACAGCCGATGGACCCCACTCTGCGGGAGCGGCTCCTTGCCGAGTTCGCGCCGGAGATCGGCGAGCTTGGCGAGCTCATCGGCAGGGACCTGGCCGCCTGGCTGCAGCCGACCACCTCGCACGCGGCATGAAGCGGCCGGACTTCTTCATCGTCGGCGCGTTCAAGGCTGGCACCACCTCGCTATATGAGTACCTGCGGCAGCATCCAGCGGTCTTCATGCCCTTCCACAAGGAGCCGATGTACTTCGGAGCGGACCTGGATGCCAGGTATCGGCGCATGACCGAGGCCGAATACCTGGCCCTGTTCGCCGATGCACGGGCCGACCAGCGGGTCGGCGAGGCCTCCCCCTGGTACCTGTACTCCACCAGCGCCGCAGCGGAGATCCAGGCCTTTTCGCCGGGCGCGCAGGCCATCGTCATGCTCCGCAATCCGGTCGACGTGATGTATGCGCAGCACAGCCAGCTGCTGTTCAACCAGCGCGAGGACCTGGCCGATTTCGCCGATGCGCTGGCCGCCGAGCCAGATCGACGCGCGGGTCGTCGCATTCCGCGGGCGGCGCTGCGTCGCGAGGCGCTCTTCTATCGCCACTCCGTGGGCTTCGCCGACCAGCTGCAGCGCTACCTGAACATCTTCGGCCCGGAACGGGTGCACGTCATCGTCCACGAGGACCTGCGCGATGACCCGGCCGCGGTCGTTCGCGACACCTTCGCCTTTCTGGGCGTCGACCAGGACGTGGCGGTGAACCTGGCGGTGCAGAACGCGAACCGGCGTCCGCGCTCTGGACTGCTGCAGCGGCTCATCTTCCAGCCGCCCGGGCCCTTGCGCGCCGTCGTGCCGGCGCTGCGCCGTCTGCCGCTGGTGCATCGCCTTCGCGATGCGCTGGTCACCGCCAACAGCCGTCCGGAGGCCAGGGCGCCGATGGACCCCGACCTTCGCCGTCGTCTGACGGCCGAGCTGGCGCCAGAGGTCCAGAGGCTGGGGCGGCTCATCGGCCGGGATCTGAGCACCTGGAGCGAGCCCGCCTGATCAGGATTCGCGCCACTCCGGCAGCGGCCGTGTCAGCCGCTCCACATAGGCGATGTCCTCCTCGAAAGCGTGGGTGAGCCGGGCCCGCAGCGCCCGATCGAGCGGGATGTAGCTGCTGCTGCCGCGGTTCATGCGCTCCGCCCACGAGCGAAGCCTGCGCAACGCTGGGCGCAGCGGCGCGGGGACGACGCGTCCGAAGCGGCGGAAGTGGGTGAACATCAGGGCCCGATGCAGGATCCGCAGCCGGGGCGAGGCGAACTGGTTGTAGCTCTCCCCGAAGGAGGGCGGGCTGAACCGATCGTCCACGCCAATGAAGCGGCACAGTTGGCGATATACGCGCTCCGGCTCTGCGCGGAGGTCGTCGAACAGGACCAGGTGGACGCGGTCCGGGCCGAAGGTCTGGCGATATCGCTCGACGTGCTGGGCATATCGGCTCATGTAGTCCAGATACCGCAGCTCCGGATGGTCGTCCAGCAGATGCCCAAAGCGTGGCATGCGCCAGCCCTTCTTCCAGTGCTGCCAGTAATGCGAATAGGCGCGATCCACCGGCTGGCGCAGCGCGAACACGATCTTCACGCCCGGCAGGAAGCGTTCCATGAGCTCCGGACCATCCTGGGCGCCGAGGTACTGGGGGCTCGCCTCGCCCCTGGCCAGCGCGCCATCGCTCCCGCTGAACAGCGACTCGTACCAGGCCAGGCCGCGGTGGAAGTTCACGGAGCGGTCGGGGCCGATCATCCGCACGCCGGGCGCCGGCTCGTTCAGCCGGCGCGTCAGGAAGCGCGGCTCCTTGACGCGGGACATGAAGACCTGCGGGTGCGCTTCGAGCAGCGCCCACAGGGCGGTGGTGCCGGCCTTCGGCGCACCACCGATCAGGAAGGTGGGGAGCACAGCGGCGCGTTGGCCTCCTGTCACCCCCCGGGGTGAGGTCTGCTTGTCGGGCAGGCGGGTTGCAGTCATCGCGGCAGGGGCAGGTCGGTATTTCGGGCGTTACGCTAGCCGCCCTTGGATAGCAATATCGCTGCCACCAAAGGCCTCGCTCGCGGGCGCCAGGTCCGCATCGATTCGATCTTGGTGGATGACATCGGCTTCCCGGGCGCGGTCGAGGCGATCGCCGCCATGGCCAGCGACGGCACGGGCGGCTACGTGGTCACCACCAATGTCGACTACCTCGTGCGGGCGCATCGCGATCCGGAGTTCCGCCGGATCCTGGAGGGCGCCCGGCTGCGCGTGCCCGACGGGATGGGAGTGGTGTACGGCGTGCGGCTGGCCGGCCGCCGGTTGCGCGGCACCGTCACCGGGCGGCTGTTGCCGGAGGCGATGGCGGGCCACGCAGCCAGGCCAGCGATGGCGTTGATGGGCGGGCAGCCTGGCGCGGGCGAGCGCGCCGCGTCACGCCTGCGCATCGCGGGCGGCGACGTGCGCCTGGCGACCTCACCGCCGATGGGCTTCGAGATCGGCGGCACGGATGACGCGGTGGCGGTTCGGCAGCTGGCCGAAGCTGCGCCGCAGCTCCTGTTCGTGGGGCTGGGCTCGCCAAAGCAGGACCGCTGGATGGCGCATCACGCCGCCGACCTGCCGCGGACCGTCATGGTCGGCATCGGGGCGGGGATTGACGTGCTGGCCGGCATGCAGCCGCAGGCGCCGGCCTGGATGACGCGCGTCGGGGTCGAGTGGGCGTATCGGCTCATGCATGACCCGCGACGGCTGGCGCGCCGCTACCTGTGGGACGACCCGCGCTTCTTCTGGTGGATGCTCCGAGACAAAACCGGCGACTAGCCTCGGCTAGACTGCGGGACGAGTCCAAATTGACGCGAGCGGCAGACGGAGGGGGCGGCTTGGCATGATGCCCCTGCACGGGCGGACCACGGTGATCGGGCTGGCGATCTGCCTGGCCCTGTCCGGCTGCTTCCTCAACCCGGGGCCCCTGCTGCGATCCGGCCCGGGGCGGATCGAGCACGTGATCATCGTCATGCAGGAGAACCGCTCCTTCGACCATTACTTCGGCGTCTTCCCAGGCGCCAACGGCATTCCCATGAAGAACGGCGTGCCGACGGTCTGCTCGCCGGATCCGCGCAACGGCAAGTGCGTGAAGCCATTCCACGATCCCTCGGACCGCAACTATGGCGGGCCGCATGCCCACCGCTCGCACGTGGCCGACATCGACGGCGGCAAGATGGACGGCTTCGTGGCGGAGCAGCTGCGCGACGTGCAGCGCAAGCTGCGGCCGTCGGAGGTCAACGTTCGCGTCCCGAACGTGATGAGCTACAAGACGGAGGCGGACATTCCCAACTACTGGGCCTACGCCAAGAACTTCGTCCTGCAGGACAACATGTTCTCGCCGGTCGCGTCCTGGACGCTGCCGGTCCACCTCCAGCTCGTGAGCCTGTGGTCCGCCAAGTGCAAGGTCAAGAACGACCCGATGAGCTGCCGGACCGAGATCAGCTGGCCGGATCCCACGCCGGACCTCCACGTCTTCGGACGGACGAAGCCGTTCCCGAAGCCAAGCTACGCATGGACCGACCTGACCTACCTGCTGCACGAGAAGAAGATCAGCTGGGGCTACTACGTCCACAAGGGCATGCAGGCGGACTGCGAGGACGCCGGCAACGAGGATTGCGAGAACCTGCCGCAGGGCCCCAAGACGCCGGGCTGGTACAACCCGCTGCCGTTCTTCACGACCGTGCAGCAGAACCACCAGGTGAAGAACGTGCAGTCGGTGAGCAACTACTTCACCCAAGCGGCTGACGGCACACTCCCGGCGGTGTCGTGGGTGATCCCCAGCGCCGAGGTCAGCGAGCATGCCCCACACCTGGTCAGCGCCGGCGAGGATTGGGTGACGGCGGTCATCAACGCCGCCATGCAGGGGCCCGACTGGGATTCCACCGCCATCTTCCTGGCCTGGGACGATTGGGGCGGCTTCTACGACCACGTCGTGCCGCCGGTCATCGACGAGATGGGCTACGGCATCCGCGTGCCGGCCATGGTCATCAGCCCCTACGCCAAGAAGGGGTACATCGACCACCAGCAGCTGAGCTTCGATGCGTACGGCAAGTTCATCGAGGACATCTTCCTGGACGGCGAGCGCCTTGATCCCAAGACCATGAGCCGGCCCGATCCGCGGCCCTTCGTCCGAGAGGAGGAGCCCAGCATGGGCGACCTGATGAACGCCTTCGACTTCAACCAGCCGCCGCGAGACCCGCTGATCCTGCCAACGAACTACAAGCCGCAGGACGGTGGCTGAGACGCCCGCCGACCGCGGCACGATCGAGGTGGTGGTCGAGATCCCGTCCGGCAGCCGCAACAAGTACGAGTACGACCACGCCCGCAATCGGTTCGTGCTCGACCGCATCCTGTACTCGAGCGTGCACTACCCGTGCGATTACGGCTTCATCGAAGGCAGCTTGGCCGATGACGGCGACCCGCTGGATGTCCTGGTGGTGATCAGCGAGCCCACGTTCCCCGGCTGCATCGTCCGCGCCCGCCCCATCGGCGTCCTGGACATGACCGACGACAAGGGCCACGACTACAAGGTCCTGGCCGTGGCGCACGACGACCCGCGCTGGGACGAGACGGGCACGATGCAGGATCTTTCGCCGCATCGGCTGCGCGAGATCGAGAACTTCTTCGACATCTACAAGGAGCTCGAGGGTCGGCAGACCGATGTCGCCGGCTGGCTGGGCGTCGAGGACGCCTGGCGGATCATCGACTCGGCCATGGACGCCGGCCGCCGGGGAGTTGACAGCGAGGGCGAGGCAGCGAACCCAGGGACCTGGCGCTAGCCGCCCAGCGGCGGGTCCAGGTCCTCCGGCAGCAGGGTCGCGGCCGCTTTCACGTCCCGGGCCAGCGGGCGTCCCACGACCTCGTCCAGGCGCTGCGGAGAGATGCCGTCCGCCGGTCGCAGCGCGGTGAGGTCCTCCTCGCGCAGGACGTGACCAGCGGGCAGCGCGCTGACCACGGCCAGTGACCTCCGCGCGACCTTCCGCGCGTCCAGCTCCGATGCCGCCGGGCGCTTCTCGTCTGAGCCCAGCGCCATTGCCGCGTCGTGGGCGGCGCCCGCCATCGCCGCGAACTCGCCTGGCTCGAGGCTGGCCGCATGGTCCGGGCCGGGCAACGAGCGGTCCATGGTGATGTGCTTCTCGATCACCGCCGCCCCAAGTCCCGCCGCCGCGACGGCCGCGCCAAGGCCAGTCGTGTGGTCGCTGTACCCGACCGGCACTGCGTAGCGATCGCGCAGGGTGGCCATGGCACGGAGATTGGCATCAGCCATGGGCGCCGGATAGGCGCTGGTGCAGTGGAGGAGCACGATCGGCGGGTCGCCGTGCGCGCGCACGTCGGCCAGGCTGACGTCGATCTCGTGGAGCGTCGCCATGCCGGTGGAGACCAGCAGCGGTCGGCCGAACGCGGCCAGAGCCCGCAGCAGCACGAGGTTGGTGAGGTCGCCGGAGCCGACCTTGAACGCAGGCATGCCCAGCTTTGCCAGCAGCTCGGCGGAACGCACGTCGAAGGGCGTGGACAGGAACAGGATGCCGCACGCGGCGGCCTCTTCCGACAATCGTCCCCAGGCGTCGTCCGGGAGCTCCAGATGGCGGAGCATCTCTCGCTGCGTGGCCGACGGCGCGCGCTCGCGCTGGTACGCGGCCTGTGCGGCATCGGGGCGCGCCAGCGCGTCCGCGTGGAACGTCTGGAACTTCACCGCGTCGGCGCCCACCTCGGCGGCTGCCCGAACCAGGTCAAGGGCGCGAGCGACCGAGCCGTCATGGTTGACGCCCGCCTCTGCGACGATCAGCGGTGGCGCGTCGCCGCCGATCTGCCGCTCCCCGACGCGGACCTGCTCGGCCATCAGGCTTGCGCCCGCGGTCGCTTGAAGACCAGCTCATCGGTCATCGGCTCCTCTGCCAGCGCGCGCACGATCCGCTCGGCCGCATGACCGTCGCCGTACGGAGACGTTCCGCTGAGTGCCGCGCGGAACTCCGGGTCGAGCGCCCGGCGCAGCGCAGCGAGGATGGATTCCCGGTCAGCCGTCACGTCAATGACATTGTCCCCGCGCAGCCGCCCCTCCTGGCGGCGTCCGACGTTCACGGCCGGCACGCGCAGCATCGGCGCCTCGATCAGGCCGGCCGACGAGTTGCCGATCAGGGCACTAGCTCCCGCCAGCAGCACCGCGAACTCGCCGCGCGGCAGGGACGGAACGGCCAATAGGCCGGGATGTCCTTCGATCTGCTCGATCATGGCTCGTCCGCCCGCGTCGGCGTTGGGATAGATGGCGACGATCGGCAGGCCGATGCCAGCGGCGGCATCCAGCACGGCGCTCATGTCCGCTGCGGCATTCCTGCGGCCACGCGTCTCCGGGTGCATGGCCACCACGAGATAGTCGCCGGAGGCGGGCAGCCCGATGCGACCGCGCACCGACGCCGGATCGCCACCTGCCACCAGCTCGCGCAGGTCGTCCAGCCCCGGTGAACCGACCAGCCGGATGCGTCGTTCGTCCTCGCCGATGACACGCAGCCGCTCAGCTGCCACCTCCGACGCAACGAAATGCAGCGCAGCCGCGCGGCTGATCATGTCGCGCGCCGCGTCGTCGACCGCTCCGAATGTCCGATCGCCGCCGGCCACGTGCGCGATGGCCAGGTCCAGGTGCATGCCCGCGATCGTCGCCGCAAGCTGCTCACCTCGATCGCCCAGCACGAGGAGCCATTCCGGCCGCTCACGCTCCAGCAGCGGTGCCATGCCCTCGATCGCGCGACCGACGGCCGCGGCCATCTCGGCCGGCGAATCGCCCGTGGGAGTGCATGGCAGCTCGCCGGCGATGGGAAATCCAGCCGCGCGCACCTCGTCGATGGTCGAGCCGAAGCGTGGATCGAGGTGCATCGCGGTCGCGAGCAGCATCGGCTCCAGGTTCGGATGGGCACGGGCGGCCTGCAGCACCGGGACCCACAGGCCAAAGTCGGCGCGCGTGCCGGTGACGAAGAGGAGCCTGCGCGTCATGCCCGGCCCATCGCCGACCGATATCCTTGCCGCGGATGGACGGCCTTGGGGACGACCTGCGGCAGCCCGCCCGGATCGTCATCCTGGGCGCGGGCGGCCACGCCCGCGAGGTGCTGGACGTGTACGAGGCGTGCAATGAGGCTGGCTGGGGGCCGTTCGAGATCACCGGCTTCCTGGCCGATGCGCCGCCGGCAGGGAGCATGGTCAACGGCGTCGAGGTGCTGGGCACGATCGACTGGCTGGCGGGACGCGACAGGAGCCTGGCGATCGCGGCCATCGGCGATGGCGACCAGCGACGCAGCGTGGTCAGGCGCGCCTCGGAGCTGGGTGCGGCCTTCCACACGGTGATCCATCCGGCAGCCAGCCTGACCCACCGCATCAAGCTCGGACCGGGCTGCGTGATCACCGCGGGCTGCGTGCTGACCAACACCATCCGGCTTGGGGCACACGTGCACGTGAACGTCGGCAGCACGATCGCCCATGACTGCGTGCTGGATGACTTCGTGACGCTGGCGCCCGGCGTTCACCTCTCGGGCAACGTGACGGTCGCAGCCGGGGCCAATATCGGCATCGGCGCCTGCGTCATCCAGGGCGTGCGCATCGGTGCCGGCGCCGTGATCGGCGCGGGAGCGGTCGTCATCGAGGACGTTCCTGACGACAGCGTGGCCGTCGGCGTCCCTGCCCGCGTGGTGCATGCCACCGAGCGCCGCTGGGCAGAAGGCTGACCATCGGCCGCGCACTGCCTGACGCGCTCAGGCCGGCCTTCGCGCGCCGGGACTGAGCCAGCCCGCCTGGTCAAGCAGCTCGCGGATCTGGGCCCGATCCAGCAGCGGCTCGTCGCCGCGTCCCCCGCTCACCGGTCGCTGCGGCTCGCCGTCCCCCACCGCCACGGCGGCCGGCGGCACGACCAGCATGCCGTCCACCGAGCGCGCCAGGCGAGCCTCGTCATCGGTCAGCAGCACCTCGTCATGCTTCTCGCCGGGCCGCGGCCCGATGGTGCGCAGCTCGATCTCGGCGGGCTGGCGCCCGAACAGCGGGGCATAGGCCTCGATCAGCACCTCCACCAGGTCGCCGATGCGTACGCGCGGCATCTTCAGGATGAACACTTCGCCGCCTCGCATGCGCTCCATGGCGTCGAAGCAGAGGCGTACGGCATCCTCCACCGGCATCAGGTAGCGCGTCATCTCCGGATCGGTGATGGTCACCGGCCCTCCGGCCGCCACCTGGGCGTGCACCAGGGGGACCAGCGAACCACGGGAGCCGATCACGTTGCCAAAGCGTACCGACGCGAAGCGCGTTTTCGCGGCGCCCTTGTAGTTCTCGGCGGCCGACAGCAGGCGCTCGGCCAGCAGCTTGGTGGCGCCCATGACGTTCGTGGGATCCACCGCCTTGTCGGTGCTGATCCCAAGCACGCGGTCCACGCCCGCGTCCAGCGCCGCCTCGACCACGTTCTGCGCGCCACGCACGTTCGTCTCAGACGCCTCGAACGGGTTGAATTCGCAGGCCGGCACGTGCTTCATGGCCGCGGCGTGGAACACGACGTCCACCCCCGCCATGGCGCGGATCATCCGCTCGCGGCTGCGAACATCGCCGATCAGCAGGCGCAGGGCCGGAGCGTCCACGTGCCGCTGCTGCAGCTCGAACTGCTTCGTGTCGTCGCGCGACACGACGCGAACCGCGTGCGGGCTGTGCGGCAGCAGGCTGCGCACGATCTCGGAGCCGATGCTTCCCGTCCCGCCGGTGACCAGCACGGTGCGGTCGCGGAACAGCGCGGCGGGATCGCTCATTCCGCTCCCTGTGCCTGCACGGCGCTCGCCAGCGCATCGCACACGCGCGCAACATCCGCATCGGCGAGCGTGGACGCGAACGGGAGCGCCAGCGTGGAGGCGGCCACCTGCTCGGTGACGGGAAACGTCCCAGGCGAGAAGCCGAACCGCTCGCGGTACATCGGCTGCAGGTGGATCGGGCTGAAATAGGGCCGGCTGGGAATGCCGGCCTCGGCCAGCTCGCCGATGAGCCGATCGCGATCGATGCCCTCCCGCAGCCGAACGACGTAGACGAACCAGTCGACCTGCGCGCCCTCGGCCACCGCCGGCAAGGTCAGCCAGGCCGCTCCGCCCAGCCGCTCCCGGTACGCCGCCGCGATTCGCGCGCGACCCGCCGCCAGCTCTTGGCGCCGTCGTAGCTGTGCCACGCCCAGCGCCGCGCTCATCTCGTCCAGGCGGTAGTTGTAGCCCAGGCGCACGTGCCGCAGCCAGGTGCCATTCGTGTCCCGCCCCTGGTTGCGCAGGCTGCGCAGCACGTCCGCCAGCTCGTCGTCATCGGTCACAAGCATGCCGCCCTCGCCCGTCGTGATCTGCTTGTTCGGGTAGAACGCGAACGCCGCCAGCTGGCCGAACGAGCCGGCCGGGCGACCGTCGATGGACGACCCAAGGGCCTCGCAGGCGTCCTCGACCAGGCTGAGCCGATGGCGCCGCGCCACCTCGTCGAGCTCCTGCAGGCGGCAGGGATGGCCGAAGACGTCGACCGGCAGGATGGCCCTCGTGGCGGGCGTCACCGCCGCCTCGACCGCGGCTGGATCGAGGCCCAGCGTCTCTTCCTCGATGTCCACGAACACCGGCTGTCCACCCTGGTAGAGAATGCAGTTCGCGCTGGCCACGAAGCTGAATGGCGTGGTGATGACCTCGTCGCCGGGGCCGATGCCGAACGCGGCCATGGCCGTGTGCAGCGCCACCGTGCCGTTCGACACCGCCACGCCGTGGCGGCGACCGGCGATGGCTGCCACCTCCCGTTCCAGCTCCTCTGCGAAGGGGCCCAGCGCCAATGTGCCGCTGCGCAGCACCTGGAGCACCAGCTCCTCCTCGAGCGGCCCGATGTCGGGCCGCGCGAGAGGGACCGGCCGGATCGCGGGCGTGGCGACGTCCGTCATAGCGCCAGCCATTCTAGGTTGCCGACTGCGGGTGACCCACGATGAGCTCCTGCACCAGGCGCGCCGCCCGCCGGGTCGCGCCACCATCGATCGGTCCGAGCCGGGACACCAGCGCTGCCCTGGCGCCTTCCGCCGCCGCTCGGTGCGCGTCCGGGTCCAGCAGCCGCAGTGCGGCCGCTGCCGCGCTGGCCGGATCAGACGCGGCAATCGCCAGGCCGTCCGCGGCGAAGTCGATCGGCGCAACACCGGGCGGTGACACGGTCAGCGCCGGTACGCCCGCAATCGCCGCCTCGAACACGCTGTTCGACCAGCCGGTGACCATCAGCCACGCTCCGGGCAGCTCCGCGTGCAGGCCCGCCTCACCCAACCGCACGGCCACGCCCGCCGCAGCCTCGGGGAGCGGCTCTCCTGCGCCGGCGGGGTGCGGCACCACCACCAGCTCGGAGGGTCCCACTGCCAGGGCCACGTCGAAGGCGGCACGCCGGGTGGCATCCAGCAGCGCGCGCGTCATGCGTCCCGTCTCGTACTGCGCCGCGAGCACGATTCGCCGCCGCTCGGCACGCGGCGGCTGGTCGGCCATCACACGCACCAGCGGGTCGAAGCGCGGTGCGCCGATCTGGCAGATCCGCTCCTCGCCGATGCTGGCTTCGCGCAGGACCTGCGCCGCGCGCGGGCCGTAGACCGCCATGCGGTCGTACGCGGCTCCCCGTAGTGCCGCGGTATCCGCTGCCTCGGCATGCGGCAGGTCCAGGCTCGGGATGCCCGAGGCCCGCGCGACGGCGGGCAGCAGCCTGGCCCAGGTCCCGATCTCGTCGAACGCCACCAGCACTCGCGGCCGCCAGGCGCGCACTGCGCCGGACAGCGCAGCCGCCCCGAGCGCGATGCGCGGCAGCTCGCGGACCAGCACGGACCGCATGCCTTCGGCCGCGGCATCGCCCGCGATGGCTGGCCAACCGGCGGTGGCATTGGCGCTGCGGGCCAGGAGCATCGCCTGCATGCGCCAGAGCCGCGCAACAGCGGCCGGGGTCACGAAGCCCGCGAGCGATGCCGAGGGCGGCCCGCTGGGAGCGGGCGCACGGGCCGCTCGCCCGGTCCGAACCGTTGCGAGGCCAACACCAAGTGTGGTGAGCTCATCCGCAAGCCCTCGCAGCACGGCGTCATGGGTCGGCTCGCGCACCAGCGCCAGGGCGCCGCCGGCCTCGACGGGCGCGCGGCGCAGCGGTCCCGCGACCCCCAGCGCGCCGGCCGCGGCCGCCCGGCCAAGCGCCAGGACGTGGGAAAGGCCGGGCGGCCCGCCATCCGAACCGTCCCGGAGAGCGAAGAAGAGCTGCTGCTCCAGCGACCCGCCGAGCTCGACCGCGTTGAGCTCCAGCAACGCCGGCTCGGCGCGGGCCACGGACTCGACCAGCAGGAGCGCCAGGCGGCGTGCGTCGACCGGGTCGACTGCCGTCACCGCCTGCGGCGCCACTGCCGCCGCGCCTCGGCCAGGTCATCGGGGTCGTCCACGTCGACCGCACTCGCGGCGTCGACCACGACTGCCGCCGGCGCGCGGCCCAGGAGGCGGCCACGGTCGAGCAGGGCACGCCGCGTGACATAGACGCCGCCCGTGATCCTGGCGGCGACCGGTGAGTCCTGGCGGCGGCCGGAGGGCGCTGCCGAACCTCGATGCAGGCGGCCATCGGCAAGCCAGCCGACGACGCTGGCAGGCAAGCCGAGCTCGACCACGCTCACCGCGCTGTCCACGCCCGGATCGTCCAGGACGGCGATCGCACGGTCGATCTGCGCGGCGCTGCGCAGCGGAGAGGTCGGCTGCAGGGTGACGATCAACTCGTAGGTGCCGCGACCGGTATCCACTTCCGCGCGGCGCAGGGCGTGGCGTACTGCCGACACGGTCGAGGCGTCATCGCTTGCGAGAGCCTCCGGCCGATCGACCACCTGCACGCCGGCCCCACGCGCGACACGCGCGACGTCTGGATCGTTCGTGCTCACCACAACCAGATCGACCCGTTTCGCGTCAAGCGCCGCCCGCAGGGTGTGAAGGACCATCGGCTCGCCGCCGATCCGGCGCAGGTGCTTGCCCGGCAGGCCACGCGAGCCGGCGCGGGCGGGAATCACGGCCAGGGTCGGCACACCGCGCATTCTAGGGTTGGCCGTTCGCCATACTCCGGCGGTGATCTCCAGCGCGCGAGGCTTCGACAGGGGAACGCTCGTTGCCGTGGCCCTCGCGGCGGGGGCTCTGATAGTTGCCGTGGCCGGTGCTCGGATATCAGAAGCCGCGTTCTACGCCGGCGCCGCGGCCGCGCTCGGCGCCGCCGCTTACCTCGCCTGGCGGCACCCCCGCGCGATGCTGGTGGCGGTGGTCCTGGCGCCGCTGCTCGATCGCTTCGTGGTGAGCCTCCTGCTCCCGCCGGGGCTGCAGCAGGCCACGGCCTTCGCCAGCGAGGCGCTGTTGGCGGTGGTGGGCGTCTGTGTGCTCCTCCGCGGGCTGGTGGAGCATCGGCTGCGCGGCGCGCTGTGGCATCCCGTGACGGCTGCCCTGCTTGCCTTCGCCGTGCTGGGCGCCCTCTCGGCTGCCGTGAACGGCGTGCCGCCTGCCATCGCCGGCGCCGGCCTGCTGTTCACCCTGGACGCGACCCTCCTCTTCCTCCTGCCGCGGCTCGTCCCGTTCCCGACGGGCGCCGGCAGATACGCCTCAATTGCGTTCGTGGCGGTGGCAGCGGTGGCGGCAGTGCTGGGCATGGGCCAGGTGCTGCTTCATCCGAACTTCCTGGGGCTCGAGAGCTTCAGCGGCAGGTTCTCCGAGGGAGCACGCATCGCCTCGTTCTTCGTCAGCCCGAACCTGCTCGGCGTGGTGCTGGCCATGGCGCTGCCGTTCCCCGCCCATCGGCTGGCGGTCGCCCGGGGCAGCGCCCGCCTGGCACCGGCCGCGCTATGCCTGCTGCTGGCGCTCGCGCTGCTGTACACGTTCTCGCGGGGAGCCTGGCTGGCGCTGGTCGTGGCCGCAGTGATCACCGGCATCCTGGTCGAGCGGCGGGTGATCCTGGCGCTGGCGGTGGTGGGAATCGTGGCGTTCGGCATCGCGCTGGTCCTGCCGCGCCACCTGCTGTACGCGGACCGGGGTGCGGAGCGCTTCGACGTCATCGCCGCGACCTTCGGTCGCCTCGAGGCCCTGGGCGAAGGCGACCTGCGGGTCTCCTTCGTTGCCAATGCGGCGCCGATCATCGGCGACCACCTGCTGCTCGGGGCCGGCCCCGGCCGGTATGGCGGCGCGGTGGCCCGGACCTACGGCTCTCCGCTGTACACCGCCTACCCGCAGGGGACGCCTCCGGTCGGCCGCACGGTCGACAACTTCTGGCTGCACCTGCTGGTCGAGGCGGGCGTCCTGGGCACGCTCGCCTTCCTTGGCGCGCTGGTCGCCGGAGGGGCCGATGGGCTGCGTCGTGCGCGCACGACGCCCGATATCGATCGACGGCTCCTGGTGGCGGCTTGCGTCGCGGGGGTCATCGTGCTGACGGTGGACGGCATCACCGAGATGGTGCTGGAAGGCAACACCGTCAGCTTCGCCGGCTGGTTCCTGCTTGGCCTGGCCACGAGCCTCATCGGCTCAGGCGAAGGCGCCGGAGCCGGAGGTCAGTAGGCGCCGCGTCCGCTCAGGACCGCGCCAATGGTCCGCGCCAGGATGGAGACGTCCTGGCGGATCCCGCGCTTGCGCACGTACTCGAGGTCGAAGGCGATCCGCTCCTCGAACGTGCGATCGGAGCGGCCGTTGACCTGCCACAGCCCGGTGATGCCGGGCCGCACGCGCAGGATCTGCCGCCCCTCGGCCCGGTGCAACAGCTCGTTCGGCAGGTAGGGTCGCGGTCCGACGATGCTCATGTCGCCGACGAGCACGTTGATCAGCTGTGCCAGCTCGTCCAGCGAGGTGCGGCGCAGGAAGATCCCAACCCTGGTGCGCCGCGGGTCGTCGCGCAGCTTCCGCTTGCGGTGGTACTCGAGGCGCTTCTCCTCGTCCACGCTGAGCAGCTCCTGCAGGTGGTGGTGGCTGCCGTCGCGCATGGTGCGGAACTTGAGGACCGTGATGGTCCGCCCGAAGCGGCCGATGCGCTGGCATCGGTACAGGACGGGCAGGCCGTCGTCGATCACGATGGCGGCCGCCACGACCAGGAGCAGTGGGGACAGGATCACCAGGCCAGCGGCTGATGCGACGATGTCGAAGGCTCGCTTGGTGATGCGGTAGAGCAGGGCGCTTGGTGAGGCAACGCGAACGGAGGGCCTCGGCTGCGTGATCTGCTCCAAGTCGGCCTCCTCCTGACTGCTACCGGTTCGCTCGGCATCGCGAAGTCGCGCGAGTCATGGTCAGCGAAGGCTCCGGCCCCGGTGCCCTCGCGGCCGGGCGCAGTATATCGCGGCAGGTCCAGCATGAGCGCCCGAGCGCTTGCATGCTACGACACAAGCGCCCGAGCCGTCGTTTCCCGCTTTGACCCCTGCAACTTCCGGGCCGATGGCGTGGCCGGCTGCTCGCCGCGCGTCAGAAGGCCTCCAGGTAGCGCTCGACCTCCCAGGCCGTGACCTGCATACGGTACTCGTCCCACTCCTCCGCCTTGGCCTCGACGAAGCGCTCGAAGACGTGCTCGCCCAGCGCCTCGGCGATGACGGAGTCGGCCTGCAGCTCGTCCAGCGCCTCGCGCAGCGTGCCCGGCAGCTGCCGGATCTTGCGGCTGGCCAGCTTGGCAGCGTCGAAGTGGTAGAGGTTCTCCTCCACCGGCGCCGGCGGCGTGAGCTTGCGCTCGATGCCGTCCAGGCCCGATGCCAGCATGCAGGCGAAGGCCAGGTACGGGTTGGATGACGGATCCGGGCAGCGCAGCTCGATCCGGGTCGAGTTCAGCTGCCCCTTGCTGATCTGCGGGATGCGGACAAGGGCGGAGCGGTTGATGCGCGCCCAGCCGATGTACACCGGCGCCTCGTAGCCCGGCACCAGCCGCTTGTAGCTGTTGACCAGCGGGGCCAGCACGGCGATCATGCCGCGCGCGTGCTCCAGGATGCCGGCGATGTAGCTGCGGGCGGTATCGGACAGGCCGTACTCGTCCTTCGCGTCGGCGAAGGAATTCTTCCCTTTCTTGACGTCCCACAGGCTCTGGTGGGTGTGCATGCCGTTGCCGTTCATGCCGAAGAACGGCTTGGGCATGAACGTCGCATAGAGGCCCTGCCGCGCGGCGACGGCCTTGAGCGTGGTCTTGAAGGTCACCGCGTTGTCGGCGGTGCGCAGCGCATCGGCGTATTCGAAGTCGATCTCGTGCTGTCCGGTGGCGACCTCGTGGTGCGCGGTCTCGACCTTGATCCCGAAGGCCTCGAGGTCGTTCATCATCTCCTTGCGGACCTCGGTGCCGAGGTCCTCGGACAGGTCGAAATAGCCGGCCGCGTCGTGAGGCAGCGTCTCGACGTCGGTCTCACTGCGGCGCAGCAGGAAGAATTCGAGCTCCGGCCCGGTGTTCAGCACATAGCCCAGCTTGCTGGCCCGGTCGATCTGCCGGCGCAGGACCCAGCGCGGGTCGCCGGGGAACGGGTCGCCGTTCGGCGTGAAGACGTCGCAGATCACCCGGGCCGCGCCGGTGGCGCGCGGGCTGCCGTCCACCTCTAAGCCCAGCTCCCAGGGGATGGGCGAGAACGTCGCCAGGTCGGGCACCAGGAACATGTCCGATTCGGCGATGCGCGCAAAGCCCTCGATGCTCGAGCCGTCGAACCACTTGCCGTGCTCGACCGCCTCCTCGAGCTGGTGCATGGGCACCTGGACGGATTTCACCGCGCCAACGATGTCGGTGAACTGCAGGCTGACGAAGCGCAGGTTGCGCTCCTCGGCCAGCTTCAGGGCGGCGTTGAGCTCCTTGGACGGCATGGGTCGATCGGCTCCTCGTGCAGGCGGGAGTCCCTGAATGGGATGCGTCGAGGCTAGCCGGTCCGTGGCGCCGTGTGGGGTGCTGAGTCGGGGCTGGGGCACGGCAATAGTTGTGCACTGTGCACAAGGATCCCCCATTGCCGCCAGGGGTGCGGACTGCCTGTCAGTTGGGAGGCCGATGCTCCCCGGTAGCTTTCGGCTGGGCCTCGGCCAGGATGCGCAGCGCGTCCTGCGGCCGGCGGGGATCCACGCCACGCTCCGCCAGGGCCCTGCGCAACCGGTAGAGGACGGTATTGCGATGCACCCCCAGCGCCCGGGCAGCAGGTGCGATGCGACCATTGGCGCGCGCGACGGCAAGGAGCGTGGCGTCGAGCGCATCCCCACCCGGGGCGGTCAGCGGCCGCGCCGCTGCCTGACGAACTGTGGGAGCGGGCGCGGGCCGGCGCAGCAGCGCGCGCGCGGTGACGGTCAACGCGCCGATCGCCACCTCGTCCACGGCGGCCAGCGGCCGATCGTCGAACAGCCAGGCCGATGCGCCGGGCCGGATGCGGCCCTCGACCAGCCACAGGCCGTCGCGCGTGCGGTGCATGGGCTCGCGCCGCGCCGCGCCGGAGCCGGAAAGCAGGGCCGCGTGCAGGGCCGCGAAGCGCGCCGCCAGTGCACGCCCCGCGGCTCGCGGGTGGAGCGTGGCCAGCTGCCCGTCGACCTCGATCGCGACTCCTCGGTCAATGCGCGCCGCGATCAGCCCGGCCGGCGTGGCCAACTGCGGATCGCCCAGGGCGGCCTCGGCGCATGCCAGGCGCAGCTCGGTGGCCACGCGATCCAGGAATCCGCGCTCATCGGCCAGGTAGTCGGCGGCCTCGGTGGCCAGGCGCTGCACCGGGCGGTCGCTGACGATCACCGGCAGCCAATGATCGCTGCGGTCCAGCGCGCGCGCAGAGCCGGTCAGCATCACTGCCACGGGCGCGAGCCGCGCGTCCTCGAGGACAGCCACCAGCTCACCCACGTCGCCGAAGCCGACCGCGCCGCCATCCAGGACCAGCAGCGCGCCGTCGGCTGGCTCCGGCAGGTGAGGAGCCACCGCCCGGCTGCGAAGGATCGTGCGCACGGGGTGTGAAAGCTGGGCAGCGGCACCGGAGGCGAGTCGCGCTTCCGGATCGACCGCGCGCCAGATGTCGACGACGCTGGTCATGCGGCCCCGGGCTCAGGCCGCGGCAGCAGCCAGGTCGGCCACCAGGTCATCGGGGTCCTCCAGGCCGATGGAGATGCGGACCATGCCCGGCGTCAGGCCCGCGCGCGCCAGCCCCTCGTCGTCCAGCTGCCGGTGCGACGACGACGCCGGGTGGCTGCACAGGGTCTCGACGCTGCCCAGGCTGGTGGCATGCACCGCCACGTGCAGGCGATTCAGGAAACGCTCGCCGGCCTCGCGACCACCTGCCAGGTCCACGCTGAGCATGCCGCCGGCCTTGCCATCCCGCAGGACGCGCTGCGCCAGGGCATGCTGCGGGTGCGACTCCAGGCCGGGGTAGAGCACGGCGGCCACGCCCGCCACCTGCTCGAGCGCGCAGGCCACGGCCAGGGCGTTGGAGGAGTGGCGGTCCATGCGCAGCGCCAGCGTCTTGATGCCGCGCAGGGCAAGGAACGCCTCGAGCGGCGCCGCGTTGCCACCGGCGTTGATCACGACATGGCGGGCTGCAGCCACCCGATCAGCGCTGCCCAGGATCGCGCCACCGGTGATGTCCGAGTGCCCGGCGATGTACTTGGTGGTCGAGTGCACGATCACGTCCGCGCCGAGCGACAGCGGATTGGCCAGGTACGGGGACGCGAAGGTGTTGTCCACGGCCAGCGTTGCGCCGGCGGCATGCGCCACCTGGGCGAGGGCCGCGATGTCCGCCATGGCCGTGGTGGGATTGCTGATCGTCTCGGCCCAGACAAGCCTGGTGCGGTCCGACATGGCGTCGCGGACCGCATCGGGCCGGGTGGTGTCGACCGCGACGGTCTCGATGCCGGATCGCTCGAGGACCGCCTGGGCGAGCCCGACTACTCCGCCGTACACGGCGGACGGAATCACCACCCGGTCCCCGGCCCGCAACGTTGACAGCATCACCGCGTGGATGGCAGCCATGCCCGATGCGGTGACGTGGCACGCCTCCGCGCCCTCCAGCTCAGCCAGCGCGGACTCGAGCGCTGCGTGGGTCGGGTTCGAATAGCGGCTGTACGAGTGCCCCGGACGCGCGAACTCGAGCAGCTGGGCGAGCTCTTCCGCGCTCGACACCTCGAACGTGCTGGTCTGGTAGATCGGGACGTTGATAGGCGCCTGCGGAGCCTGCGGCACACGGCTGGCGGCCCGAATCGCGCGGGTGGAGAAGCCGGGCATGACCGCGCGAGTCTAGCAGGCGTCCCACGGTGGCCCGGCCGGCTGGGCTAGCATGAAGGCATGGACCTGCTGCGGTCGAGGAACGGCCGGATCGGTGCCGCAGCCGTCCTCCTGATCGTGATCGCGGGAGGCGGCTGGCTCGCGTTCGGTGGGTCGCCAAAGCCCTCGCCGGTTGCCGTCCCCACTGCCACCCCCACTCCACAGGCGACGGCTTCCCCAACGCCCGAGCCCACTCCCAGCGCGAGCCCCAAGGCGAAGGCCGATGCGAAGGTGTGCCCGCTGGACGGACTCCCGCTGGCCCACCCGGCCATGCTCAAGCACCCGGCGCTGGCGGTGCAGATCGAGAACCATCCGCTGGCCCGACCGGTGACGAACCTGGGACTGGCCGACATGGTGATCGAGGCCACCGTCGAGGGCGACGTCACGCGCTACACGGGCATCTTCCTGTGCCGCAAGACGGAGGGCGCGCTGGTCGGCCCGGAGCGCTCAGGCCGCTACTACAGCATCGACCTGTGGCAGGACATGCACGTGCTGCCCTACATGTTCGGCGCCGGCGGTGAGGGCATCCGGCGCTATCGCAAGGCGCACATGCCCTACGTGAACGGCATCACCGGACAGTGGCCGTACTACGTGCGCAGCCACGATCGGCCGGCGCCGCACAACCTCTACACCGACCTGCAGCTGGTCCGCGACGACTTCGGGCACAACGCCCGGCTTGACAAGCTGGCCAGGCACGTCGGCAAGCTGCGCCCGCCATTCCGCTTCGACGCGCATGCCAGGCGGCCGACCGGGCGCCAGGTCCACAGCGTCCAGTTCTGGACCAACAGCTACTGGAATTTCGGCTGGGAGTGGGACCGCCAGCTGGGTGCGTGGCGGCGAAACGAGGACGGGCATGAGCACATCGACGCCGGGACGCATCGGGTCCTGTCGGCGAAGAGCGTCATCGTCCAGTACGTCCACGAGGACGTCGTCTACGGCCCGCACGACCCGGGCGGGTACCCGCGGCGCTACCACCACCTGGTGGGCAAGGGAGACGCGACGCTGTACGTGGCCGGACGGGCGATCGCCGTCCACTGGTCGCGGCCCACGCCGAAAAGCGTCACGCGATGGACCTACGTGCACGGCGGCAGCCCCGTTGTCCTGCCACCGGGCGTGGTCTGGCGCGAGATCCTGCCGATCTACACCACCGTGCACCAGCGCTGAGCGCTAGTTCGGCGGGTCGTTCGGTCGAGTCGGCGAGAGGAACGCATCCATGGCCCGCCGGATCTGGTGATCCGGGTCCATGTTGCGCCGCGCAGCAGCGATCTGGCGGCGGACCTCGCTCGGATCGGCCTCATCCTCCTCGGGTGCGTCAGCGGCTGCCGATGCTGCGGCTGCCGATGCGGCAGCGACCGCCACCCCGGGCTGTGGCGCGGGCACTGGCTCCTCCACGATGGGCCCCATCGGGATGGGCGCCTGCGGAAGGGGCTCGGGCTCGACGCTGAACACCGCCCGTTCTGCTGGGGGCGGAGCGGGCAGTTCATCCGCCACCAGCGCGGGGCTTGGCTGGCGGGCCACCGGCGTGTCGGGGCCATGGTCGGGGGTGTAGGCCAGGCGCCGCGGGCGCGGGTTGCCGCTCACCTGGTTCTTCCCCAGCGACTTGGCCTGGTACATGGCCCGATCGGCCGCGATCATCAGCTCCTCGGCGCTGTTGCCGTCCTCGGGGCAGGACACGAGGCCGATGCTGACGCTGGTGAGCATCTCACCCCCGCCGGCGGCCAGGCCGATCTCCTCGGCGCCCAGGCGAATCTTCTCCGCCACCACGAAGGCGCCGGCAAAGTCGGTCTCCGGCAGGAGCACCAGGAACTCGTCGCCGGCGTAGCGATAGGCGGTGTCGACCAGCCGGATGGAGTGGCGGAAGACGTTGCCGAGCTCCCGCAGCACCTCGTCGCCGCGATGGTGGCCGTAGGTGTCGTTGACGCCCTTCAGGCCGTCCAGGTCGATCATCAGCAGGCAGAAGCCGCGCGCGCTGCGGCGCGTGCGCTGGACCTCCTCCTCCAGGGTCGGGAACAGCTGGCTGCGGTTGTAGAGGCCGGTCAGCGTGTCGGTGCGCGACATCTGCAGCACGCTGGCCCGCATCCGCCGCTCCCCAGACGCGAACACGCCGGCCACATAGGCCAGCAACCAGATCGAGCCGATCTGGAGGCCGAAGCGCAGGAACGCCGGGGGTCCATACGACGACAGCGCCGGATCGATCAGCAGCACGCCCAGGAAGGCGAGCGTGGCCACCATGGCCACGACCATCGCCATTGGTCCGTTAAGGGCCAGCGCGACGGCCACGGCCACCAGGTCGTAGCCGAACAGGAAGGGCGAGTTGCCGTAGTCGGTCAACGCGGCGAGGGCGGTGATGAGGCCGATGGCCAGCAGGACCTCCAGCGCGACGACCGGCCGGCTGCGGAATCGGACCGGCAGCAGGTCGTGCAGCAGGACCGCGGCAACCACCGCGACCGCGCCGACGGCATAGATCCCGGCCTGCGTCGAGTCGTACGTGTTCGACAGCCCGACGCCAATGAGCACGCCGGCGATCGAGACCCACCACAGCACGCGCACGGCGGTGGCGTAGCCCGAGGCGCTGCGTCGTTCGATGTCCTCGGAGCCCGGGTCGTACTTGTCCGGCTGGGGGGCGGGCTCCGGTAGGCGGAGCTCGTTCTCGGCGGCCGCTGCGCGTCGCTGTCCGCGCACGGTCGCCAGCACTGCACCGGCCCCCAACAGGACGGCTACCGCGGCACTGACGAGAAGGAAGATGAGCTCTGGCGGCACGTCGTCCTGCAGAAGGGTGGATGGGCACCTGGGTGCTGGCAGCTGGTCTTCGACGACCTGCGGTTTAGTCTAAGGGTCCCATCAGGGGGTCGCAAAGGTACCACCGCACCGGACCCATCCGTAGTACCCACGGCCGGCGCGCGCCGTCACCACAAACATGACCCGGGTACGCTCACTGGCCGAGCGAGCATCGAGTGGTAGACTGCCGTGCCCGCCCGTTTGATCGAGACTGCTGCGCGGCGCGTCCCAGCCGAGCGGCCCCTGTGCGTGTGTATCAATGAACGAAGACCAGAGCTCGCGTCACCCTGCGCTGGCGGCCTTCCTGTCGTTCCTGTTCCCGGGCCTGGGCCAGGCCTACGCCGGCAATCGAAGACTCGCCCTGGTGCTCGCCGTTCCGGTGCTGGTGCTCATCATCCTGGGCGTTGGCCTCGCCTTCGTGGACGGGCGGCAGGCGCTCAACGCGCTCCTGAGCGCTTCGTTCCTGACGGCGCTCATCGCGCTGGACGTCGCGCTGCTGGTCTGGCGCCTGTTCGCCATCGCCCAGGCAGGGCTCACCTCGCAGCCCACCATCGCCTCCGGCCGTCCGCCGATGGCCACGCCGGCCGGCGCCGTCGCGGAGTCTCGTACAGTGCCGGGCGCGCGTCGGGCCGGAACGCTGGCCCTGGTCGCGGTGCTGCTGGTGGCGACGGTCGGCATGCACGCCTGGGCGGGCCTCATCATCGAGGAGCTGAACTCGACTCTCGGGGACGTGTTCGGCGGCCAGCACAACGATCCGAACGGCAACGGCACCGGCAATGGCGGCCCGCTGAACCGGCCCACCTACTCGTGGGACGGCACGGATCGCATCAACTTCCTCTTGCTGGGCATCGACTCGGGACCGGGCCGCAACGAGGCGCTGACGGACACGATCCTGGCCGTGAGCGTCGACCCGGTGAGCCACACCGCGGTCATGATCTCCGTCCCGCGCGACACCGCCATGACGCCGCTCCCCGACCGCAGCGTCTACGCCGACGGGCTGTATCCGCGCAAGATCAACCAGCTCTCCACCGATGCCAGCGCGAACCCCGCCGTGTGGTGCCCCGACCTTCCGGTCGAGGAGGCGACCTCGTGCGGCCTGCGCACGCTGGAACGGACAATCGGCCTCTACCTGGGCATCGAGATCCAGTACTACGCCACCGTCGACCTCGAGGGCTTCACCAACCTGATCGATGCCGTCGGACCGCTGCAACTTTGCCTGGACGGCACGCTCAATGACCCCACCTACCAGGGCCCGGGCGACACCTGGCTCAGCCGCAAGCGCGGCGTGATCCTGCAGGCGGGCTGCCACTACTACCAGGGCCGCTATGCCCTCGCCTACGCGCGCGCACGCAAGGGGACGCTGACCCTGCCCGATGGAACGGTCCAGCAGCTGGATGACTTCATGCGCGCCGATCGCCAGCAGCAGGTCCTGCTGGAGCTCCGGCGCAGGTTCGCCGACATGGACGTGGTGTTCAAGCTGCCGAAGGCGCTGCGCGCGATCGGCGCAACCGTGCACACCGACTTCGCGCGGGACAGGGCGGGCGACCTCGCGTCGCTGGTGCCGCTGATCGCCGGTCCCGACATCAAGCGGGTGGTGCTGGGACTGCCCCGTTTCGTCGATCCGCCGGCCGACCCGACCGTGAACTACGTGCTCACCCCGCGCCGCAAGGACATCCGCAGGCAGATGCGCCGGCTGTTCGGCACCGACCAGCTGCAGGGCTGGTACCTCGCCAGCAACGCGGACGGACCGCCTTCCTGAGCCTCGAGCCGATGCGTCAGCGGCTGCTCGCCGCCAGCGCCACGCCCACCGCGGCCAGCAGCGCCGACACGATCCACAGCACCAGCACCACGCCGCGCTCCGACATGCCCATCGCCAGCAAGCGATGGTGCACGTGGCGTCGATCGGGCAGGAAGATCGGATGGCCCGATACCAGGCGCAGGACGATGACGCGGCCCGTATCGGCCAGTGGAAGCGCCAGGACGAAGAGCGGCACCCAGGGCGGCATGCCGTGCACGCCCGCCTGGGTGAGGCTGATGGCCACGGCGGCCAGCACGAAGCCGAGCAGCATGGAGCCCGAGTCGCCCATGATGATCGAGGATGGGGGCAGGTTGAAGCGCAGGAAGCCCAGGATGCCGCCGGCAGCCGCGGCCAGCACCGGCAGGATCGGATCGGCGTTGCCGTGGATGAGGCCGATGGCGAAGAAGGCCGCAATCCCGATCAGCCCCACCCCGGCCGCCAGCCCGTCCAGGCCGTCGATCAGGTTCAGCGCGTTGATCACGCCCACGATCCACAGCACGGTCAGCGGCAACGACCAGGCTCCCAGGGCGATGCTGCCCCACGGGCCGTCCAGCCGGTCGATGGAGAGGCCCAGCCCGTAGGCGACCAGGGCGATCACGACCTGCGCCGCCAGCTTCACCCGGGCTCGCATGCTCTGCAGGTCGTCCATCATCCCGACCCCGGCGATCAGGGCCACGCCGGCCAGGATCGCGGGCAGGTGCCCGGTCTCCACGCTCAACCGGCGGCCGATGACCGCGCGAGCCACCACCAGGGCGAGCGTCATGCCCAGGTAGAACGCCGTGGCGATGGCGAAGCCGCCGAGCCGCGGCACCGGGACCTGGTGCACCTTGCGCGGGCTGGGCAGGTCCAGCAGACCGGCGTTGTGTGCCACGCCGCGCACCACGGGCGTCATCAGGATGGCCGCCACGAAGGCGACGATGAATGCGGTTGCGGAGGTCATCGGCAGTCGCGCCGGGTGAGCGGGGCGGGCCTCGGCCAGCTCGAGGTCATCGGTTCCTCACAGGATGCGGCACGCGGAAGAACGGTGGTCGGGGCGGCCCGATTCGAACGGGCGACCTCCTGCTCCCAAAGCAGGTGCGCTACCAGGCTGCGCTACGCCCCGCCGTTTCGTGCCCAGATCCTACCGTGTGCCGGCGATCAGCCGCTCGACCACCTCGAGGTAGTGCCGACCTTGCTGCACCCAGTCGTACGCGGCGGCCTGGCGCTGCGCCTCCGCGCCAAGGCGGGCAGCAGCGTCCGGATCAGCCGCCACCACGCGGATGGCATCGGCCAGGGCGGCCGGGTCTCCGCCGGGAAGATAGCGCACGGCAGCGTCCGTGAAGTGCGCGCGGAAGGTGGCGAGGTCGGTGGCGATGATCGGCACGCCCATGGCGGCGTACTCGAGCAGCTTGGTGCTCAGCGAGTACTGCAGGTAGGGCTCCGGCCGCGAGGGCACCAGGCCGATGTCGCTGCTCGCCAGCAGGCCGGGCAGCTCGTCCATGGGCACGCGACCGTGGAGGTGCACGCGATTAGCAGTGCCGGTGCGGTCGATGGCGGCTTCGACATCGGGCCGGAAGGGACCGTCGCCGTAGACGTCCAGCCGGTGCGGCAGCGCCATCGGGTCAAGTCGGGCCACTGCCTCGACAGCCAGGTCCAGCCCGTAGATGCGCTGCAGGTTCGAGTGATGGATGAGCCGCAGCTCGCCATCTTCCATGAACGGCCGGCGAGGATGACGGGCGGCGTCGAAGAGGCGGGTATCGGCGGAGTTCATCACCACGCTGATCTTGTCGGGCGGCACGCCGCGGGCGATGGACAGCTCGCGGAGCGGCTCGTGGACGGTGATCAGCTCGGTAACGAACGCGGCGGCAGCGCGTGTCGAGGCGGTCACGGCGGGGAGCAGGGGTCGCAGCCACGGCGAGGCGAACCGGTCCCGGAAGAACTCGGGCATGTCCTCGTGCAGATCCAGCAGGAGCGGGACGCCGGCCAGATGGATGGGCGCGGCGGCGAAGGCCAGGAAGTCCGGCACCGTCGCGACCTGGATGAGCCGATAGCGTCGCCGCCGGTGCTCGGCAGCCAGCCGCACGGTCGCCACGCCGGCGAAGGCCAGGTACTCGGCCAGGTGGCCGGCGAAGCTCCCGAAGACCCGGTTGACCGGCAGCCTGACGATGCGCATCGGGCCTTCTGTCTCCTCGGCGGCCTCGCCGGGACCGCGCAGGCAGAAGACGTCCACCTCGTGGCCCGCGATGAGCAGCACGTCGGTCTGGCGGCGAATTCGGGGATCGCCGGGATAGACCGCGTGGACCACGATGGCGATGCGGCTCACGCGGGCGCCGCCTTCACCTCGTTCCAGAGCGCGTCCTTGTCCTCAGGCGACAGCTCGGCAAGTACCTGCCCGCGTTCGGTGGCCAGGCGCTCGACGCGCTCGTAGCGCTCGATCCAGCGCCGGTTCGCCGTGCGCAGCGCCTCCTCCGGGTCGAGCTTCAGCCAGCGCGCCAGGTTGACCGTGGCGAACAGGACGTCACCCAGCTCGTGCAGGCGCGCGTCCCGTGCCTCGTCGCCAGCAGCGGCCGCCTCGTGCAGCTCCTTGAGCTCCTCGGAGACCTTCTCCCACACGCCCTCGATCGCCGGCCAATCCCAGCCCAGCGAGCTGGCGCGCTCCTGGATCTCGCGGCTGGCCGGCATGGCGGGCAGGGCGCGAGCGATGCCGGCAAAGGGCGACGGTGCGGCGCCGGACTCGGCGCGCTCGCCCGCCTTGATGGTCTCCCAATTGCGAAGCACCTCGGCCGCATCGGCCACCTCTACGTCGCCGAACACGTGCGGATGGCGGCGCACGATCTTGGCGCCCAGGGTGCGGTAGACGTCCGTCAGGTCGAAATCGCCCGATTCGGCGGCCAGCTGGGCGTGCAGGATGATCTGCAGGAAGAGGTCGCCCAGCTCCTCCGCCAGGTCAGCTGGACTGCCGCGCTCGATGGCGTCCACCGTCTCGTAGGCCTCCTCCAGCACGAACGGCCGCAGCGACTCGTGGGTCTGGCGGCGGTCCCAGGGACAGCCATCCTCGGCGCGCAGCCGGGCGGAGATGGCGGCCATGCCGTGCGGGCTGGCCAGGTTGTCGAGCGGGGGCAGCGGTGCCAAGAGCCAATCGCCGCCGGACAGGTCGGCGTCGGTCAGAGATTCCAAAACCCGCGCAGCTCCTGAAGGCAGCGGCTTTACCGGGTGCGAGTGCGGGTACAGCGCAAGCAGCACATCCCGTGGACCGTGCCGCGCGTGGCGGCCCGGCAGCGACCCGGGATCGTCGTCCGCAGGCGGCGCTGAGGCGCGAAGGATGAGCAGCGGCAGCGAAGGGTCGAACGCGACCGCCGCCAGGTGGTCAGCGGCCACCAGCTGCACGCCGCGTTCGGGATCGAGGCCGCCCGCCGCGAGCAGGTCGTCGACAGGGCGGACGGCCATGGGCCTCAGGCGGGGGTCGTGTTCGGGTTGGACGGCAGGAACTCCGCGTCCAGCCAGATCCCGGCCTCGTCCTTGAGCGCCTGCACCCACCGCACGAAGCCGGTCGACTTCACGGTGTCTCGCTGTTTCTTGGTCGCATACCGGTGATCGGTTGTCCCCTCCAGCTTGAAGATGAAGATGCCGGAGCGGGTCGCCACGGCATCGGATACGTCGCCGGGCTTCTGCAGGTTGAAGATGGCGCGGTCCAGGTCGTTGTCCAGCTGGTAGTGCAGCACCCAGCCCAGCGATCCGCCGTCGGCGGCGGTCGGCTTGTCGTCGCTGATGCGGCGTGCCTCATCGGCGAACGTATCCGGATGCTTCTGCAGCTTGGCTGCCTCCTGCTCGGCAAAGGTCTGGGCCGAGGTCCGCCGGTCGGTGACCTGGATGATGTGGTAGCCGAAGGATGACTTCACGGGCTTGCTGATCTCTCCGGTGTCCAGGCGGATCACCGCGTTGGCGAACTCGGGCACGAACTGCTTGTCCAGCGTGCCGAGGTCCGCCCAGCCCAGCGATCCACCGCGGTCCTTGGTCCCCGGGTCGTCGGACTGCTGTGCCAGCACGTCCCAGTTCGCGTTCGGCTTGATCGCCTCCCTTCGCAGCTCCTGCGCCTTCGCCAGTGCGGCCTTCCACTGCGCGGGCGTGGCCTTGCTCTGGTCCTGCTTGCCTGGCAGCGGAGCAACCAGCAGGTGCCGGATGTGCACCTTGGGACCGGCCACGCTGGTGTCGAGGTCGACCTTGATCTGCGAGACCTTGCGCTGCGGCTCGAACAGGGTCACCACGTTCTTGTTGAAGTAGTCGCGGAACTGGTCCTGGAGGACCTGCTCCCGGACGTAGGCGCGGTAGTCGTCATCGGTGACGCCGCTGCTGGTCAGGATCTGCGCGAGCGTCGTGTTGGCATGGGCGGGCCGGATGTCCTGGACCTTGAGCAGGTACCAGCCGGTGTCGTTGCGCTTGGGCCCGATGACGGCGCCCACGTCGGCCTTCGCCGCATCGGCGTAGTAGGCGCCGTACTGGGCATCTCCATCCTCGATCCAGCCCAGGACGCCGTCCTTGGACTTGCTGGGGTCGTCCGACTTGTCGCGCGCCAGCGCGGCGAAGTCACCGCCTGCGTCCAGCTGGGCCTTGAGGTCGTCGATGCGCTTCTTGGCATCGGCCCAGTTCTTGTCGGTGAGCTCCGAGGCACCCTTGTCCTTGGTCGGAGCAGCGACGATGAGGGAGAGCTCGCGACGCTCCGGGATGGTGGTGCGCTTCGCGTACTCGGCGTCCACCGCAGCCGGCGGGGCGCTGAGGCCCAGTTCGCTCGCGCGCTGCGCCAGGGTCACGCCGGTCACGACAGAGTCCGCGCCGCTGTCGCTCACCTGCTGAAAGGCCTGCTGCAGCGCCTGGAGCTGCTGCTGGATGGCGTTGCCCTTCACGCCGTCAGCAATGTTCGACAGATCGGCGGCCTTGGCCTGCAGCTCGGCGGCCATGATGCTGATCCGCTTGTTGATCGTCTCGCGCTGGACGGAGACGCTGCCCACCACCGCGGACTGCTTCAGGTTGCCCTGGTAGAAGTCATTCCACGCATTGGCGGCGAAGATGCCCACCGCAACTGCGATCGCCAGCGCGAATCCCACGACCAGCAGCTGCTGGGTGCGGAGCTCGTCCTGCCAGCGCGGGCGGTGCTTGCGATCAAGGACCGGTCGGTTTCGGAATGCCATGCTCGGAGCGCCTCGGACACGCGGAGACAACAACGTCAATGCACTGGGCGAGGCTGCATCCTAGCCGATGGGTCTGCCGTACGCCACGACGCGGGCTCCGCTACGGGCGGTGGAACGCCTCGCCGATCGCGCCGAGCCGCAGGCGGATCACCAGCAGCAGCGCCTCCCGCACGATCCCACCCGTCATCTTCGAGCGGCCGGCAACGCGCTCCCGGAAGATGATGGGAACCTGCACGATCTTCGCCCGGCGCCGATGGGCCCACCACGTCATCTCGACCTGGAATCCATAGCCCGATGCGCTCGCGTCGCGAAGGCGGATCTCCTCCAGCAGCTCGCGGCGCCATGCCTTGAAGCCGCCCGTCAGGTCGCGGTACGGCAGCAGGAGCACGGTGCGCGCGAACAGCGTGCCGGCGCGGCTGATCAGCCGGCGGTGCAGCGGCCAGCCGACCGTGCCGCCACCGCGGATGTAGCGGGTGCCCAGCGACAGGTCCGCGTCCCGCATGAGCGGGGCGAGCAGGCGCGGCAGGTCATTCGGATCGTGGCTGAAGTCAGCGTCCATCTGGACCAGCGCCCGCACGCCGGGCTGGCCCAGCGCCCAGCGAAATGCGTGTCGATAGGCCGCTCCCAGCCCCTCCTTGGCCTGCCGGTGCAGCACCTGCAGGCGGGGCTCCTGGGCGGCCAGGGTATCGGCCAGGACCCCTGTGCCATCCGGCGAGTTATCGTCGACCACCAGCAGCTCGGCCTCCGGCAGGGCGACCAGGATGGCCTGGCTGATGGCCTCCAGGTTCTCGCGCTCGTTGTAGGTGGGCAGGACCACCCAGACCCCACGTCCGGCGGCCAGGCCCACGCGGGCAGTCACTTCAGCCTCGTCGCGCGGATCCCCCGCACCGCTCATCGGCCGATGCCCACGTACTGCACGCCGGCAGCGCGCACGGCGGCCGGGTCCAGCGCGTTTCGCCCATCAATCACCAGCTCCAGGCCCGGAATCCCGCCCAGGTCCAGGTCGCGATACGCGGCGTGGTCCGCCTGCAGGAACGCGGCCTTGATCTGCGTCCCCGCGTCGAGCTGCCAGGGGACGAAGCGGCGCGCCGCCAGCTCCTCGTCGGTGTAGTGCGGGTCGTGGCCGTGGACCCGTGCGCCGGCGACGTGCAGGGCGTCGCGCAGGGCGTAGGCGGAGCTGAAGGCGTCCTCGCGCACGTCGCCACGGTAGGCAACACCCAGCACCAGCACGGGCTGATCCCGCAGGCTGCCAAGACTCCTTTCGGCGGCCGCCACCGCCCACTGCGCCATGCCGTCGTTCACCTGTCGCGCCACGCGCGGCAGCTGCATGTCGGGTGAATCGGCGAAGAGGAAGTAGGGGTAGACCGGGATGCAGTGCCCGCCCACGCCGACGCCCGGGCGGTGCACGTGGCTGTACGGCTGCGAGTTCGCCGCGTCGATGACCTCGATCACGTCGATCCCGCGCTCCGCTGCGTAGCGGGCGTACTCGTTGGCGAGCGCGATGTTCACGTCGCGGTAGGTCGTCTCCGCCAGCTTCGTCATCTCGGCCGCCTCCGTGCTCGACACGACCCGGATCTCGGTGCCGGGGTCCAGGGCAGCCTCGTAGAAGGCCCGGGCACGCGCCGTCGATTCGGGGCCGATGCCGGCCACGACCTTCGGGTAGCGGCGCAGGTCGGCCAGCACCCGGCCGACCAGCACGCGCTCCGGCGAGAACGCCACGAACAGATCGCGCTCCGGGGTCAGGCCGCTTGCCCGCGCGAGGAGCGGCGCCAGGCGGTCGCGCGTCGTGCCCACCGGCAGCGTCGTCTCGAAGATGACCAGCGTGCCGGAGCCGATGCCGCTCCCGACCTCGCGTGTGGCCGCATCGATCGCTCCGAAATCGACCTGGCGCTCCGCATCAACGGCCACTGGCACGATGACCACCACCACATCGGCCCCCGCCACCCCGTCGCGATCATCGGTGGTGGCGGTCAGCAGCCCATCCGCGACCAGCTGCGGCAGACGCTCGTCCACCTCCGCCTCGCCGGGATGCGGCGGCCGCCCGCCGTTCACGGCCGCGACCACGTCAGGGTCCACGTCGCAGCCGGTGACGGTGTGCCCGCGCGAGGCGTACTGCACGGCCAGCGGCAGGCCAATCTGGCCCAGCCCGACCACGGCGACCTTCATGTGAGCACCGCGGCCAGCGATTCACCGCTCAGCGCCATCCCGCTGTTGGCGGCCTCGACCATGGCCCGTGCCAACAGCAGCGCGACCAGCGCCTCGCGCGGGTCGACCGGTGGGGGGCCGCCGGCGCGGATCGCATCGGCGAATGCCTCCAGCTCGACCAGCAGGGGCTCCCGGTGCTCGATCGGGCAGGCCTCGGCCGGCCCGGCGGACACCGATCCGTCAGACGAGTTGGCGTAGAAGGTGAGCTCCTGGGTCAGGTAGTCGGCGACGAACATGCCGCGCTCGCCGGTGACGGTCAGGCGTCGCTGCTTGGTGGGCGTCAGCCAGTTGATGTCCAGCAGGCCCACCGTCCCGTCCTCGAACTTCATGACGCCCGCGAAGAGGTCCTCGTGGTCGGTGTGGATGCGCTGCTCGGTCTCGGCGTAGACGCGCACGGGATTCGAGCCGAGCAGGAAGCGCATCACGTCCAGGTCGTGCGGCGCCAGGTCGACGACCACGCCCACGTCGCGGATCCGATCCGGAAACGGGCCGAGCCGCTCGGCGCGGATCTCGAAGACGCGGCCCAGCTCGCCGGCCGCCAGGCGCCGCCGCAGCTCGACGATGGCCGGGTTGAAGCGCTCGACATGGCCCACCGTCAGCAGCCGTTCTGACTCGGCGGCGGCGTCCATCATGACGTGCGCCTCTTCGCGGTCGGCGGCGATGGGCTTCTCCACCAGCACGTGCGCGCCGGCCCGCAGCGCGGCCACGGTCAGCTGGCAGTGCAGCGACGTCGGCGCGGCCACGCTGACCACGTCCAGGCGCTCGTCGCGCAGCATGTCCATGGCGTTCGTGTGACCCTGCGCGGCGGTGGCGGAGAGCGCCCGCTGCAGGACGTCCTGGCGCGGGTCGGCCACGGCCACCAGCTCAACGCCGGACAGCGAGGCCCACACGCGTGCGTGGTGCTGGCCCATGCTCCCCAGGCCGATGACCCCGGCGCGCAGCAGGCGCCCGGATTCGCCCGAGGTCACGCCGGCACCTGCTGGCCAAGCTCGCCCAGCTCGACCGCAACCGCGTTGACCGCGCCGATCACGGTGGCGACCTCGTCATTGGTCAGGGATGCGTGGACGGGGATCGACAGCACCTCGTCGGCCAGCAGCTCGCTGACCGGGTAGGACTGCGTCCCGTAGCCCAGCGGCGCGAACGCGGCCTGGCGATGGACCGGGATCGGGTAATAGATGCCGCTGCCCACCCCCCGCTCGGCAAGGCGTGCCGCGAACTGATCGCGCTGCGGCACGCGCAGCGTGTATTGGTGGTAGACGTGGGTCACGCCTTCGCGCACCCTCGGGATGGTCACGCCGCGCAGCTCCGCGTCATAGCGCGCCGCGATCTCGCGCCGTCGGGCGGTGAGGGCGGGCAGCTTGTGGAGCTGCGCCAGGCCGATGGCGGCGTTGATATCGGTCATGCGGAAGTTGTAGCCCAGCGACTCGTGGTGGTAGCGCTCGCGCATGCCGTGCTCGCGCAGGAGGCGCACCCGGTCGGCCAGGGCGGCGTCATCGGTAGTCAGCATGCCGCCCTCACCGGTGGTCATGTTCTTGGTCGGGTAGAAGCTGAAGCAGCCGGCGCCCCAGCTGCCGCTCACTCGGTTGCCGATGGTGGCGGCGTGGCTCTGCGCCGCATCCTCCACCAGGACCAGGCCGTGGCGATCCGCGATGTCGGCGATCGCCGGCAGGTCGGCTGGCTGCCCGAACAGGCTGACCGGCATGATCGCCATGGTGCGTGGCGTGATGGCCGCCTCCACCTGGTCCACGGCCATGCAGAAGTCATCCTCGTTCACGTCCACGAACGCCGGCCGCGCCCCGGTGTACAGGATGCTGTTGGCGCTGGCAATGAACGTGAAGGGCACCGTGACGACCTCGTCGCCGGGGCCGATGCCGTGGCCCAGCAACGCCAGGTGCAGCGCCGCCGTGCCGCTGCTGACCGCCACCGCGTGGTCGACTCCCACCATGGCCGCGAAGCGCTCCTCCAGCTCGCGGACCCGCGCGCCCTGCGCCAGCAGGCCGGAGCGCATCACCTCCCAGACCGCGTCGCGCTCCTCCTCCCCGAGCTGCGGTCGCGCGATCGGGATCATGCGCTGCCTCCGCCAAGCCGCTCCCCGAGCGCCTCGAGGGCCGCGACGACGCGTTCAGCCGCGTGGCCGTCGCCGTACAGCTGCGCCCGCGGCCGCGAGCGGTCCATGAAGGCTGCGTCGGCAAGGGCGCTCCGCACCGCCTCCGGGTCGTCGCCGGCCACCCGGTTCCAGCCCGCCTCCACCGTCTCCACCCATTCGGTCTCGCCGCGCAGCGTGACGCACGGCGTGCCGGCCAGGTATGCCTCTTTCTGGACCCCTCCCGAATCGGTGGCGATCAGTGCCGCCGCCCGCTCCAGCGCCAGCATGGCCAGGTAGCCCACCGGATCGATGGCTGTGACGCCCGCGGGCGGCTGCACCCCGCCGTCGCGCAGCACCGCCGCCGTCCGCGGGTGGACCGGCCACAGCACGGGCCGGTCGCCGGGCAGCGTTGCCAGCCACGCGGCCAGGCGTTGCGGATCGTCCACGTTCTCTGCGCGATGGAGCGTTAGCAGCACGTAGCCTGGCCGTTCCGCGGCCAATGCAGGCAGGTGCATATCGGCCCGGTCCGCGGCCCAGTCCACGGCATCGGCCATCACGTCGCCTACCAGGACCGTCCGCTTGCCAAGCCCCTCGCGGCCCAGCTGCGTCGCGGCGGCCGGCGTCGGGGCCAGGAGCAGATCGGCCAGGTGGTCGGCCACCACCCGGTTGCGCTCCTCCGGCATGGCGCGGTTGAACGAGCGCAGGCCGGCCTCCACGTGCGCCAGCCACGGCCGGCGGCCTCCGGGAAAGGCGATCTTCGCCGCAGCCAGGGCGCCGGCCAGGGTCGAATTCGTGTCGCCGTAGACCAGCACGCCATCGGGCTCGTGCTCCATCAGGACCGGTTCCAGCGCCCGCAGCATCTCCCCGGTCTGCTCGCCGTGCGACCCGCTGCCGATGTCCAGGTTGAGGTCAGGGTCAGGTAGCTCCAGCTCGCGGAAGAAGGCGGCGCTCATGGCGTCGTCGTAGTGCTGGCCGGTGTGCACCAGGACCTCCTGGTGCCTCCGCCGCAGCTGGCGGCTGACCGGCGCCGCCTTGATGAACTGGGGACGGGCACCGACGATGGTCACGATCCTCACAGGCCCGCCTCCGGCGGGAATCGCCGGCCGCAGGACGGGCAGGCACCGCTGAAGGGGGAGCCATCAGCTGCGTCGGCCAGGGGCTGCCCGCAGACGCATGCACTGCCGCGCCGACGAGCCGGGTTGCCGGCGACCAGCTCGTGATCGGCCACGTCGTGGGTGACCACCGATCCCGCGCCCACCATCGCCCATCGGCCGATGGTCAGGCCACCCAGCACCGTGCTGCCCGCCCCGATGGACGCGCCGACGCGCACCAGGATCGGGGCCACCTGCCAGTCGGCATCGGACTTCAGGCTGCCATCGGGGTTGACCGCGCGCGGCAGCCGATCGTTGGTGAGGCAGGCATGCGGCCCGATGAAGACCCCGTCCTCCACCGTCACGCCGTGATAGAGGCTCGCGTTGTTCTGGACCTTGACGCGGTCGCCCACGACCACGCCGGCATCGACGTAGGCGTTCTTGCCGATGATGCAATCGGCGCCGATACGGGCGCCCTCGCGGACCTGGGCCTGGTTCCAGATGCGCGTGCCGGGACCGATCTCGGCACCGGCAGCCACCTCGGCGGTCGGGTGGATGCGCGCGGGACCGTCGCTCATGGCTGCTCCTCGGAGCGGCCCATTGTAGCCGCGGCCTGCCGGGCGTCCCGCGCCTCGCGCTCCTCAATCCGCTCGTCGGCCAGCAGCTGCCGGAAACTCCGCAGCGGACCCAGCAGCAGCGGGATGAGCAGAAGGCCGAAGCCAATGGCCACGCCGACGTGCGCCGGGCCGGCAACCCAGACGCCCACCGCCTCCGGGCGCAACAGGCGCGAGATGGCCACCGCGGCGGCGGCCCCTACCGCCAGCAGCCCGAGCCGCGGCACGTCCAGCGAGATCGGATAGGTGCGCGCGCCGTACCACCAGGTCAGCCCGGCCAGCACCAGGTAGCCCGCAAGCGTCGACCAGGCCGCCCCCATGATCCCCAGCCGGGGGATGAGCAGCAGGTTGGAGGCCACGTTCACCGCGCCGGCAGCAAGCGTGATGAGCGGCAGCGCGGCCGTCGTGCGGCGCAGGAAGACGGTCGAGACGACCATGAAATAAAGGCCGTACACCAGCGAGGCGAACGCCACGATCACGGTCACGTCGATGGCGCCCAGTGCGTCATTGCCCCAGCGGCGGGTGGCCAGCAGCCGGGTCAGCTCCGGGGCAAAGGCGGCCACGCCAACGGTAAGCACCGCCAGGACGGCCATGACCAGAGTCGTCGCCTCGCGCAGCAGCTGCGGGCCGCGTGGGCCGTCTCCGCGCGCGTACCAGAACGGCACCCACGCCGCGTTGAAGGAGACCGCCACCAGGGCGCCCGCCTGTCCGATGACGTAGCCGAACGAGTAGATGCCAACCGCCGCCTGCGTGGCGATCGTTGACAGGCCGATGGTCAGGCCCATCAGCCAGCGGTCGGAGAAGTTCAATGACCAGCCCGCCAGGCCGTGGGGCAGCAGCGGCAGGCCAAAGCGCAGCGAACGCCGCATGAGCTCCACGTCGAACCGGCGGCGCGGCATGCGCAGCAGGATGAAGGCGGTCACCGCAACAACCACCAGGCCACCGACCAGCTGCCCGGCCAGCGCGCCGCCGGCCCCGCGCTGGAAGACGAACAGGAAGAGCAGCGTGGCGGCGCTGCCCAGGCCGAACACGCCCAGGCCGAAGGCCAGGAACAGCTCAGGCCGCTCCAGCGCGCGGAAGAGCGAGGCGGGCACGTACTGCAGCGCGGTGGTCGCGGTGATCGTCAGTGCCAGCACGCCGTACGGCCAGAACGCTACGCCGGGAAAGATTCGCGAGAAGAACGGCGCGCTGACAGCCGCGATCACCAGCGACAGGACGACCGCGGCGCCCACCGTGGTGGCGGTCGAGCTGAAGTAGAGCGCCGGCCGTCGCGGCGGCGCCACGTCAAAATGGAATCGGAGCAAGGCGCCGTCCAGGCCCAGCCGGTACACGATCGCCAGCAGGCCGATGAGCGACACCATCAGGCTGTAGACGCCGAACTCGGACGGCGCCATGGCCGCGGTGTAGGCGGGCAGCAGCAGGAAGGCGCCGATGCGCGGCAGGAAGTTGCCCAGCGTGTAGAGCAGCGAGCCGCGCAGCAGGGCCCGCAGCTTCACGTGCCGGCCAGCAGCTCGCGCAGACGGGGCATGGCGGCCGCCACCGCTCGTCCGCGGTGCGAGATGGCGTCCTTGTCGCCGTCCGGCAACTCGGCGGTGGTGGTGCCGGACGGCAGCAGGAAGACGGGGTCGTAGCCGAATCCACCGGCGCCGCGTCGCTCGCGCGCCAGCTCGCCGTCCATTGCGCCGGAGAAGATCTCGATCCGCGGCGGCGCGCCATCGCGAGGGGAAGGCGTGGCCACCGCCAGCACGCACACCATCCGCGCCGCGCGCCGCTCCGAATCGCCGACGGCGTCCAGCAGCAGCGCGACCCGGTCTTCCACGTCAGGCCCGCCGAAGCGCGCGGTCCGGACGCCGGGGCCCCACTCCAGGGCCTCGACCTCGATGCCGGAGTCATCGGCGAGGGTCAGCAGGCCCGATGCGCGGCAGTAGGCATCGGCCTTGGCGGCGGCGTTGGCCGCGTATGCGTCATGCGGCTCCGGAACATCCATGTCGAGGCCGATGTCCTGCGGGAAGACGAGCCGCCCCGGGATGTCTGCCAGCAGGCGGGCGAACTCTCGCTGCTTGCCGCGGTTGGCAGTCGCCAGCAGCAGGTCGGTCACTCCGCGGTCGGGGCGTCGATGGCCGCCCGCTGCACCTCGAACAGCTGGCGGATGCCGGCGGCCGCCAGGTCGATCATCTGGTTCATCTGCGCGCGGTCGAAGGCGCGGTGCTCGGCCGTGCCCTGTAGCTCGATGAAGCGATCGTCATCGGTCATCACCACGTTCATGTCCACGTCGGCGCTGGAGTCCTCGGCGTAGTTGAGGTCCAGCAGCGGGGCGCCGCCGCTCATGCCGACGCTGACCGCGGCCACCTGGCCGGTAAGCAGGTGCCCCATGCCGTAGTTCTTCAGGGCGCGTGCCAGCGCGACGTACGCGCCGGTGATGCTGGCGGTGCGGGTCCCGCCATCCGCCTGGATCACGTCGCAGTCCACGGTGACCGTCCGCTCGCCGAGCTTGGTCATGTCCACCACGCCGCGCAGCGATCGGCCGATGAGCCGCTGGATCTCGTGCGTTCGGCCGCCGATACGCCCGGTGTGCGCCTCGCGCTGGCTGCGCTCGGTGCCGGCGCGCGGCAGCATGCTGTATTCGGCGGTGACCCAGCCCGTGCCCTTGCCGCGCATCCAGCCCGGGACGCGATCCTCGATGGTGACTGCGCAGATCACGCGGGTGTCGCCCACGCGGATGAGCACGGAGCCCTCCGCGAACTTCAGGTAGTCGGCGACGATCTTCACCGGGCGCAGCTGGGCGGGTGCGCGTCCATCCGGACGGCGAGCGGTGGCGATTGACATTGCCGCCGATTCTACGCCGGGAAGCCTCTGCGTTCGGCCGTGCCGGCCGATCGGCTCGTCAGCGGCTCACTGGTAGCTGATGGACGGCGACCCGCGAACCCAATAGCCGTCCAGCCAGCCGCCCGCGAAGCGCAGGTAGACGCGCCCGTTGATGATCGCGCGCGCGTCGATGCGCGCGTGCGTGTCGTGGTCATAGCTGCGCTTCACGGACTTGGTGACGTGCCCGTACCAGGTGAAGCGGTAGCCGCGGTAGCTGCCCGCGTCCATGGCGATCGAACGGGTGGGCGAGTACGCGCGGAAGTAGGTCATGCCGCGCACGTGCGAGCTCGCCTGCTCAGGCAGCCAGTAGCCGCTCAGCGCGCCACTGCTGACCTTCAGGAAGGCCTTGCCGCCGACGTACGCCCTGCCGGCGGAGCTGCGCCAGGCAAGGTGGTCGTAGCGGACCGTCCTGCGAGCCACCACGCTGCCGTCGGCGCTGAAGCGGAAGCCGGTATGCCTGCCACTCCAGACCACCAGGGCCCGATCGGGATCGTAGGGTCGCTCCGGGCGGAGGTAGGAGATGCTCACCTCGCTGGTGGCGGCGCTGCACAGGACCGCGAACACCATGACCGAGTAGCGGCTGCCGCCGTCACCGTTGCGCCAGGCTCCCCCGGCCGCGTTGTAGTCGGCGCCCATCATGATCTCGTGGTGGTCGGGTGAGTTCCACCACGCCAGCACGGTGCGGTCGTAGTCGTGCTCCGGGTAGCCGCGCTCCCAGGCGATGATCTCGCCCACGCCCTTCCAGCACACGCCCGCGCGGTTGAGCCGATGCGTGACGTAGTCGATGTCGTGTTCCAGCCGATCCGCGGCCACCATCTGGCTGGCCCGATGGCTGGCGATGTCGTCCAGCAGCTCGGTGCCGACCACCGGCGCCAGACCGGCGTGCGTTCGATACTCGTTCACGGCGGCCCTTAGGCCGTCGCCGCCGAAGGCGAGCGTGGTGGCCGGCAGCGTGAAGGCCAGGCTGGCCAGCACGGCCAGGGCAATGATGGTGGCGAGGAGACGTCCACGCGGCGTGGGCTGGTGCATCAATCAGATCCCCTCAACAAGGTCGATGGCGGTGGCTGTTGTCCTGGATGCACCGTATGGATCGACCCGATCCGAGGACATGACCTAATCGGTCTGGTACCGATGGGGTACGAGCGTCAGACGTGCAGGTCGGTGGCGCTGGTGTCGGCCAGCCACAGGCCGGCCCAGGTGCCGCTGCTGACCAGGTAACGGGGTGCGCCATTGACGATCGCCCAGGCCGACACCCGGATGTGGGCAGTACTTCCGACTGATGCGGTAAGCGAGCCGGTGACGCGCCCGCGAGAGTCGTAGCCATAACCGGTGTAGGTACCTGCGGCAATGTCAACCCGTGGCGGAACCGCGAACATCAGCTCCGACACGAAGCCCCGCCGGTAGGCATCCCGGGACTGCTCGACCCAGTAGCCGTCCAGCGGGCCGCTCGACAGGCGCCAGTACGTCGCACCGTTGATCACCGCCCTGGCCGAGGAGCTCGCGCTCGCCGGCGACCCAAAGCTGCTGCTGTGATGGCGGCGCACGGACCCATCGCTGGCGAACCAGTAGCCGACGTGCGTGCCGGCGGCCAGCCGAATCGTCTGCGGGCTGCCATAGGTCGTGCGCGAGACGAAGCCGGCCACGTGCTGCGATGCGGATTCACGTAGCCAGTGCCCGGCCAGGGGCCCGGTGGTGGCGTACAGCCAGCGGCCCGGGAGGTTCGGCATCAGGGCGCGCTGGACGATCCTCATGTCGCGATCGCTGCCCAGCGTGGCGGACACGCGCCGAACGAGGTCGCCGTCGACGCCGATGTCGAAGGCACGGCGCATTCCCTTCGCGACGATGCCGGGCCGCGAGGGCTCATAGACGAAGCCCGGGGCGGTGCTGAACGACCAGGCAGTCGCTGCGGGCGGATTGCCTGCCGCGTCACGCACCGCGCCATCCAGGGTGACGTCGATGACGCTGTCGGTGGGCATGGGCTCGTCAGTGGTCACGGTGAGGCTGCGTTCGTCGCCGCCGATCGATATGGCCGTCACCAGGCCGCTGCCTCCGGCGCTCAGGAGCACCGCGTCCTGGTCCAGGCCGGTCATCCGCTCGGAGAACGTGACCTTCACCCTGGCGGTGGCGCGGACCATGGGCGACGAAACGGCGGGCGTGGTGGTGATCGCGGGGGCGGAGGTATCGACGGTGATGCCCCACCGATCCAGCGCGGCCGCGCTGAACTTCGGGCTGGGCGCAGAGTGCTCGACGCCATCCGCGTCGGTCACCGTGATGCGCGCAAGGTAGCGGCCGTCCGGCGCGGGATCCCCGGACGTGACCCTCCCGTTCCAGGTGGCCTGGTTCGCCCCCGCCCCGCGCGCGCCAAGGGACACGCTCCGTACCACCCTTCCGCCCGAATCAAGGACGTCCATGTGCGCGGCAGTCACTGCCTCGTCCAGGTCGAAGCCGATGGTGGCCGCATCCTGCACCGCATCGGCATTCGGGCTGAAGGTCGCCGTCCGCGACCCCTGGCTGACGAATGGGCGCAGCCGCGTCACGGCGGGTGCCTGGGCGGGAGCCAACATGGGCGTGCCGGACGATGTGCCAGCCATCCAGGCGATGAGCGGATAGTCGGCGCTGGGCCACTCGGTGAAGCCGTACTGGACCCGATACCAGTCGTAGCCGCCGGCAGCGACGGGACCTTCCAGCACGTAGACCGGATCGCCGGCATTCGCCGTGTCCACGATCCCGTAGCTGGTCCCCGGCCCGGAGCGGATATTCAGGGTGCTCGCCGTCACCTTGCCGAAAGCGCCCGCCTTCAGCGTGTCCGGCGTGGCCGGCGGGTTGGTCCACGGCTGCACGTTGCCCTTCATGTCAACGGCGCGAACCCGGAACTGGTACGTCCGGCCGTCGGTCCCGGTGAACCATGCCGACGTGGCCTTGGTGTTTGTCTTCCACGCCCGCCACTCGCCGCCGGGACGCCGCCATTCGACCGTGTAGCTGCGCACGCCGGACGCGTAGTCCTGCGCACGCCAGGTGACGCGGAACGCCTCGCCGTCCACCGAGCTCGGAAGGAGGCCGATGCCGCCCTCCGGCGGCGCCGTATCGTTCACGAACTTGCGCGCCAGCAGTCGCCACAGCTCGTCGCGCCCCTGGTCCATGAGCAGCGTCCACATGCCAGTGCCCTTCAGGCCGCGCGAGTTCACCAGGTCGTACTTGATGCCCAGCGACTCGGTGTCGTCGTAGTAGCCCTGCACCCAGTGGCCGGCGGCCGAGTCCCAGTGGCGGTACCACGGCACCTTGCCAACATCATCCCATCGGCGTCCGTAGCGGCTGGCTTCTGACAGGTGTCCCGTGTAGGTGTAGGCCTTGGATCCACCGCCCAGCGTGCGGGAGTTCAGGTTCCGCGTCTCGGTGGGCCAGATGCGCCCGTAGTACGGCACGCCCCAGATCAGCTTCGAGCCCGATGTCTGCGTCAGGAAGTCGGCCATGGTGCCCGCCACGTCGATCGTGTACGGGCTCTGGATCGGCGCCACGCCACCGGCGCGCGACGAGCCGGACCAGTTGTAGTCGTAGCCCATCACGAACAGGGCGTCGGCGGCACCGGACTGGGTCAGGCCGGCGACGTCGTAGCCGCTCGCCCAGGTGGCGGCGCTGGCCATGACGCTGACGGTCAGGTAGTCCCCCACCCCCGCGTTGACCAGGCCGCGCTTCAGCTGCTTGACGAAGCTGACGTACTCGTCCCGCAGGCCGGTGGCCAGCGGCTCGAAATCCAGGTTCACCCCGTCCGCGTCGCGGTTGCGGACGGCGGACACGATCTGGTTGACCAGGTGGCTGCGCGCGGTCGAGCTCTTCAGCAAGGCGGCCTGCCGATCGGCCGAGGCGCTGTCCCAGGCCATCATCGTGACCGTCAGCACCACCCGCGCGCCCTGGTCGTGGGCGCGGTTGAACACCGTGGTCATGTTGGCGCTCTTCCAGCCGGCCCAGCCCGTGGTCGGATTGCTGCTTGTGCCCTTGGCGAGGTCGCCGTCCTTCTGGGCGTTCACGCTGAAGTAGGCGATGGTCGACACGAGCTGGTAGTTCATCGAGCTCAGCGCCGAGTCGGTCAGCATCCAATAGGGCAGGAAGCCGAAGACCTCCTTGCGCAGCCCGTTGGGCAGCCCGGCCGCCGATAGCTGGCTTGTCTGCAGCTCCGCGCCATTGGGCGCGATGGACGCGCCGGACATGGTGGGCGTCCCGTTGCGCTTCAGGAGTACCGACGGCGCACCGCCGGGCGCGAAGCTGATCCGGTCGTTTGCGTGCTCGGCCAGCATCTCGGCATGGACCGATGACTCTTCCAGCCCTGCCGGCATCGGCGGCAGCACCTTGCCGTCGCTGGACAGCACCGCGCCTGCTGGAAGAGGATCCGGAACAGGGTCCGCCGCGCGCACTACCGCGGAGGGCAGCAGCCAGGCGGCCGACAGCAGCAGGGCCATGAGGAGGGCTGCGATGCGGCGCATGGGCTCGGTCACCTTGCGGGATGGGACGCGGTCGCACGGCCGGAGACGACCGTAACGGTCCACACCCTAGGCACCCCTGCCGCTCCTAACCATGGTACGGAAGGGCCAGCCGGACAGTCCCCCACGCGCGGTCAGTCGAGGTGCACGACGTCCGAGGCACGTAGCCAGCGACCCTTCCAGGCGCCGCTGGTCATGTGGAACCACAGGCCGGTCTGGCCCGGCAGGCTGCGCAGGGCACTTGCATCGTTCACGCGACCGGTGGAGATGGTCACGGTCTTGTAGGCGGTCATGTCGCCATCGGCATCGAAGGTGTAGCCGGTGTGCGTGCCACGGGTGATGCGGACGCGCGCATCCGGCGAGAAGTCCTGGTCGCCCGCGGTCGCACCCACGCCGGCATCTGCCAGGTGGACGGCGCTGGACTCGCGCAGCCAGTAGCTGTTCCAGGTGCCGTCCGACACGTAGAACCAGGTGCCGGACTGGTTCGGCAGGGTGCGCCGGATGGTGGTCGACACCGTCGCCGGTGCGGTCAGCGTGGCTGTCTTCTCGCCGCGCAGGGAGCCAATGCGGGTAAAGAGGTAGCGGGTATTGGTACCGGCCTCCAGTATCAGCGCCTGGGGATCAGCGTAGAGCGTGGTGGATGAGGCGGCGGGACCCTCCACGCCGAAGGTCCACGAGTAGCGCGCCAGCCGCACGCCAAGGCTGCTTCTGAGCGACTGTGTCAGCGACGCTCGGTAGGTGATGCCTGCCTCGAACGGCGAAGTGGGCGTGAACGTGGCCGTCAGCGTCGAAGGGCTCCACGAGACGGTGCCTGGCACCGTCAGGCCGTACAGGTCGCGCACGGCGAACGAGCTGTCGCTGAAGCCAGTCATCGGCAGGTCGAAGGTGGCCGTCAGACGGCTGGAGGCTGCCACGCCCTGCGCACCGGGTGCCGGAGACACGCCGGTGACGTTGGGTGCGGGCGGCGGCGTGTAGACGCCCATGGCGCCTGACGGCGTGAGGTTCGGGTTCCCGGCGTAGGCCAGCCAGTAGTCGGTGCCCATGGTGTTCGCGGTGCGCTGGATCCAGATCTGGCGGTCGGAGAGGTCCGGATGCTCGAAGCGGCGCTGGGCGGCCAGGTCGTAGCCATTGGCGTTCTCCGCAATCCTGCCGAACGTCCAGTCACGGTGCGCCAGCACCAGCTGCACGAGCTGCTCGCCGCCGTGATACATGTCGGTCGCGAAGTAGGCCCCCCCTCCGCCCTTCAGCGCGGGATAGCTGAAGTTGCGGACGCGCTGCATGGCCACCGATTCGGTGGCCTTCACGTCCCAGCCCTCGCCGGCGCCGGGCGCGTAGCAGGCCTTGTTGTAGATCATCACCCAGTCGGCGGCCGGGTGGATGCCCTGGGTGCCCTTCGCGCCGCCGCAGTACTTCCACTGCGCGGCTCCATCGGCGCTGGTCAGGGTGCCCAGCAGGGCCTTCTGGCCGCAGTAGACCATGCTGGTCGACCAGTTGTCGGAGTCCCCGCCCTGGGTGGTGCGGTTCAGGCCCCAGCCGTTGACCCGGTCCGTCCACTCGGTGGTGCTGTACGGGCTGGGATAGCCGTTGCCGTGGCCCAGGTAGACCACGATGTTGGCGCCCTCGACCGCATCGTGCACCCGTGTCCAGGTGGCACGCGGCGAGTACACCTTGACGACATCGGCTCCTGCGGCGGTGGCGGCGTCGGCGATGTCATTGCCGGTGGCCCGATAGCTCCTGGTCAGGTCGCCGGTCGGCCCAACGATGATCACGACCTTCAGCGGCGTTGCGGCGCTGGCAGGGGCCACGCCGAGCAGCGTGAAGCCCATCACGGCGGTCAGGAACGCAGCTGCAACGGCGCGGAGTCGGTCTGGCAATGCTGGAGGTCCCCTGGCAGGCGAATGAAGACGGATGTGCATTCCGAGCGTGGCGGACCTGCGGCGCGTGCTCCATGCCCCGATGGTCGCGCGCCGAGCGTGACGTTGGGGCCATGCAGATCAGCGCTGAGCACGGGACCTTCGACGCCGGCAGCTGCCGACCCTCCGGCTAGTCCTGCTTGTAGGAACGCACCACCAGCAGATGATCGATGCCGTCGAAGTCCATGGCGGGTCGCACGAATCCGGTCTGGGTCAACGCGTTGCTGTCCGGCTGGACCGCCTGCAGCGTGCCGACCAGCAGGCCCTTGGGATAGGGGCTGCGCGCCGCGCCACCCGACAGCTCCAGGCCGGCGGTGACCACCATGTCGCCTTCCTTCAGCTGGTCGGTGATGTCCACCTGGACCATCACCAGCTGGCCGCCGAGCTGGCCCTGGACCAGGCCCAGCGCGCGCGAGTTCTGGTCGAGGCAGACCACGCTCGAGCGCGTGTCGACGATCAGCCGCACGGTGGACGTGTCGGGGCCGACCTCCACCACCGTGCCGGCCAGCGCCCCCGCGCCCTGTGCCGAGCCGACCACCGGCATGCCGGCCGCCAGCCCGTCGGCGGTGCCGGCGTCGATGCCGATGTCCCAGGTGAAGTTCGACGGGTCGCGGCTGATGACGCGCACCGGCAGCGTGTCCATGTCCAGGGACTTGGTCAGCCCCAGCAGCTCGCGGAGCTGCGCGTTCTCGGCCGCCGCTTCCTGGAGCTCGGCGATGCGCTGCTCGGAGGAGGCCAGCCGGTGCTGCAGGTCGTCGTTCTCGGTCCGCAGCCTGTCGATCTCGCCGATGGTGCCGAACACGCCGGCAATGCCCGCCCCGATGCCGCCGATCGTCTCGCGCACCGGGTCCAGCGCGCGGGCCGTGACGCGTTGCAGGGTCAGCGCCGCCTGGGTCTGCGAGGCGAGCAGGAGCAGCAGCGAGATGATGGTGAAGGCTGCGAACCACAGCCCGTTCCGGCTGCGCCGGTGGGGTCCGCCGATCATCGGTGCGAGCCGATGGCGCCGCGCTCGTCAGCGCGGCGCGCGGGTGAACTGCTCGCTGACCAGGACGCGCTCCAGGGAGTCCAGGTCCTCGAGGACGCGTCCAGTGCCGCGCACCACGCAGGTCAGCGGGTCATCGGCGATGTGGACGGGCATCTGTGTCGCCTCGGCCACGCGCTTGTCCAGCCCGGACAGCAGCGCCCCGCCGCCGGCCAGCACGATGCCCTGGTCCATGATGTCCGCCACCAGCTCCGGCGGCGTCTCCTCGATCGTCTCCTTGATCGCGTCAATGATCTGCGCGACCGAGGGCTCCAGCGCCTCGCGAATCTGGTCGCTGCCCACTTCGACGCTGCGAGGCAGGCCGGTCAGCAGGTCGCGGCCGCGGAATGTGGTGGTGCGGCTGTCCTCGGTGGGATAGGCCGACCCGACGGCGATCTTGATCTCCTCGGCCGTGCGCTCGCCCATCAGCAGGTTGTACTCGCGTCGCGCGAAGCTGACGATGTCGACGTCCATCTCGTCGCCGCCGATGCGCACGCTGCGGCTGACGACGATGCCGCCCAGGCTGATGACCGCCACCTCCGTGGTGCCGCCGCCGATGTCGACGATCAGGCTGCCCGACGGCTCGGAGACGGGCAGGCCGGCGCCGATGGCAGCGGCCATCGGCTCTTCGATCAGCCGAGCCCAGCGCGCGCCGGCGTTCACGGTCGCGTCCCGAACGGCCCGCTTCTCGACCTCGGTCACGCCGGAGGGGATGCCGACCAGCACCCGCGGCCGCCGGATCTGGGCGAAGCGCTCATGCACCTTGGCGATGAAGTACCGGATCATCTGTTCGGTGACGTCGAAGTCGCTGATCACCCCGTCGCGCAGGGGACGGATGGCCACGATGTTGGCCGGGGTGCGGCCGACCATGCGCTTCGCCTCGGCGCCGATGGCCAGGACGCGCTTGGTGCGGGTGTCCATGGCCACCACCGAGGGCTCGCTGATGACGATGCCCCGATGGCGCACGGTGACCAGCGTGTTGGCGGTCCCGAGATCGATGCCGACGTCGTGGCTGAGAATGCCGAGCAGGCCGTCGAAGAGTCCCAAGGTTCCTCTCGTGCTGCGTCGCGGACCGTGGCACCGGTGGATCCGCAGTCGGGTTCGATGGGCGTCGCAACCCTAGCACACGGCCGCGGGGCCGCTGTCCGGCGGACGCCGGATGCGACACCGCGCTAGCCCGCGTCCTGTAGCGTTTGCGCTGATGGCTGACAGTTTGCGGATCCTGATCGAGGAGGCGCCGAAGGGAAAGCACTGGGTGGCGATCGCCGCTGACTGGCCGGGCCTGGAGCGCAATGGCAAATCGGAGGCGGAGGCGGTCGAGAAGCTGCGCTCGTACGTGCCGCGCTACCTGCCGGTCGCGAAGCGAGCCCGGCTCGGCGCCGAGCTGCAGCGCCAGCAGCAGATCGACATCGTCGCGCGCCATACCGG
>DATAOD010000224.1:0-9727 GCA_036265975.1 Candidatus Limnocylindria bacterium | reverse complement strand
CCGATGAGGGCAATGATTACGCCGAAGATCAGCCAGATGGCGCGGCGGATCGGTGCAAGTGGACTGGTCGTCACGACCACCGGCTGGCCGTAGCTGTTGACCGGAGCGTTCACGTTCACCGGCTCGCCGGTTGCCGGATCGGTTGTGTTCGGCGGATAGCTCATATCCCCCCTTGCAAGCACGCCCCGTGCCAGCCCGTGGTGCGCGCTCTCACCGCTCCTCGGCTTGGTAGCCGTGCTCGCCCAGCAGCGGGACGAATACCACCGGCTCCAGCGGCTTGCTGGCGTACTCGTCCCCCTGGCGAACCACCAGCGTCAGCCACTGGTGCTCCCTGCCGCCCACCGGCATCACCAGCCGGCCTCCGTCTACGCTCAACTGCGCCAGCAGGGGCAACGGAACTGATGGGCCCGCGGCCGTCACCACCACGGCGTCATACGGCGCGTTCTCCGGAAAGCCACGCGACCCATCCCCGACGATGAGCCGCACGTCGCGGTAGCCGGCGCGCAGGAGGGCTTCCCCCGCCCGCCGATGCAGTCCTTCATACCGTTCCACGCTGGTGACCTCCGCCCCCAGCTCGGCCAGGATCGCTGCCTGGTAGCCGCTCCCCGTGCCGATCTCCAGCACCCGCGCACCCCGATATCCGTCCGTCCGCCGCGGCCGGGCGCGTTCCGTCATGAAGGCCACGACATATGGCTGGGAGATGGTCTGGCCCGATTCGATCGGCAGGGCCTGGTCCCCATACGGAGCCTCCGCCTCGACGAACAGCTCACGCGGCACCGCCCGGAATGCCCGCAGCAGCTCCGGGTCCCTCAGCCCGCGCGCCTCGATCTGGGTGGCGACCATCTGCTGCCGCTCACCGGCCAGGCTGCGCTCGACATGGTCGCTGCGTGCGCGCGTGGCGCGCCGCCACCATCGGCCCATCAGGCGTCAGCCATCAAGCCGGCCACAAACGGAAACGGCCGCGTCACGAGGACGCGGCCGCAGGTTGCGAGGTTCGGCTCAGGCCGCTCCGCTGGCGGCGCTGGTGGCCGTGCTGCTTCCGCTCTTCCGGGTTCGGCCATTGGTGGTGCGGCTGCTTGCCGCTGTCTCGTCCTCGTCCGCATCGGCTCCAGAGTCAAAAGAGCCGAGCGTCGTGGCATCGAGCAGATCGTTGAGCAGGCGGTCCGCTCGCTCGCGCACCATCCGCCGGGTCTCCTTGCCGGAGCGTGGCGCGAGCAGGACACCGACGGCCAGCCCCATGAAGAAGAAGCGGATCGCGATGCGTACGCGGCTGAACATGTGGCTCAACCCTCAATTCGTGCGTTTCGTGCTTGGTGCGTTGTGCTTGGCTGTGGGTCGGAGAGGATACCACCGACCTCGCCTGCGACCCTTGCATGCCCCCTGCCAGCCCCTCCTAAAGCACGACGATTCCATTCGCGCTTGGTGCCTCGCCTCGCGCCAACGCTGCCAGAACGGCCCGTGTGCGGAGAGGGAACTCCGCATCGAGCAGCTCTGCTGCCTCCGAAAGGGCGCGCACATTGTTCTTTGTCCTCGCGACGACCAGCACCAGAACTGACACGCCACTGTCGAGCTGCTTGCGATGCTCCCGCCGCAGCAGCGCCTGCAAGTCCCGAATCCGTGTCTCTGCGATGACGCCGGCTGCGCCACCGCGCAGTGTGAGCAAGACGTCCCACGCGCGAAGATCGCCACGGCCGACAGGGGCCTCCAGCTGCCTCCGGACAGCCTCCGGCGCGCGCCTCAAAAAGCGTGCGATGAGAGCCGCGTGCGCAACATCCCGCAGCTGCCCTCCCGCCGGAAAGCATTGGAGCCGGAGCTCCAGCCCCACAACCCGGGCGACACGAGCAGCCTCGATGAAGTCCGGATGCGGCGCCTTGGCCAGCTCCATGCGGCTCAAGACTGGCTGGGACACGCCAGCGGCCGCTGCGACACGACTCTGGCTCAGCCCCGCGGCTTGGCGCGCATGGCGCAACTCATCGCCGAATTGCCGCACCAGCCACCGACCTCGCGCGGTGCCCAGATCAATGAGCCGTTCTCTGGTGGCCACGCAGACAAGCCTGCACGTGCGGCCTTACTGGCGCCTTGTCTGGGGGTTTATCCAGCCGGCGACTGATACAACTCACGAGCCGATGCGAATCGGCTCCTCCCGAGTCAATCCATTCGGTAGCCGCATAGGTGATGCAGGAGGTCAGGCTCCCGGGGCCCTCCAAAGATATTCCTGCGTCGTATCAGTCACCCGCGGAATGAGGGATCGCCCACGGGCCCGCGTAGACTCGAGGGGTGAACTTGCGGGAGTCCCTGAAGTCGCTGGAGGTGCTCCGGGAACGGAGCTTTGCCCGATACCTGGCAGCCGTCACCATCTCCCAGCTGGGAAGCGGCATGGCCACGGTGGCGCTCGCCTTCGCCGTGCTGGATTTCGGCGGCGCAACGGACCTAGGGATCGTGCTGCTGGCACGCGAGATCCCGATCGTCGTGTTCCTGCTGCTGGGCGGCGTCTTCGCCGATAGGCTCAGCCGGCGGACGATCATGGTCGGCAGCGACCTGGCCAAGGGCGTGGCGCAGGTGGGGACGGCCGTGCTGCTGTTCAGCGGCAGCGCGAACGTGTGGAACGTGGCGCTGCTCCAGGTGCTGTTCGGCGTATCCGGGGCCTTCTCACGACCGGCCATGGTGGGGATGGTCAAGGACTCGGTCAGCGACGAGCACCTGCAGGAAGCCAATGCGCTGCTGCATCTGGCGAGCAGCGTGCTGCAGATCGCGGGACCGGCCCTTGGCGCCCTGATCGTTGCTGCCGGAACGCCGGCGACCGCCATCTCCGTGGACGCCGCGACGTTCTTCATCTCGGCAGCGCTGATCTCCTCCATGCGCCTTGCCCCGCTCGCACGCGGCGCCGCGAAGTCCATCCTGGGCGACCTGCACGACGGCTGGAAGGAGTTCACCTCGCGTCCGTGGGCGGTCGCCATGGTCGCCAGCTTCGGCCTGTTCCAGCTGAGCTATTTCCCGGCGCTGCTGGTGCTGGGACCGCTCATTGCCAAGGAACAGCTGGGCGGGCCGGCGGCCTGGGGCCTGATTCTGGCCGTGGAGTCGGCGGGCGCGGTCATCGGCGGCCTGTTCGCCCTGCGCCTGCGCTTCACGCGCATCCTGGTCGCCAGCGAGCTGTTCGTGCTGCCGGCCGGGCTGCTGCTCGCAACCCTGGCCTTCCCGCTGCCGCTGCCGGTGATCGCGGGCATGGCGCTCGTCACCGGGATCGGCTTCGCCATCGGCGACACGCTGTGGATCACGGCGCTGCAGCGCAACGTGCCCGAACACGCGCTCAGCCGCATCAGCTCCTTCGACTGGCTCGGCTCGGTGGCGCTGAACCCGCTGGGCTACGCCCTCATCGGCCCCATTGCAGCGACGGTCGGCGCGCCCGAAGCCCTGGCGGTGGCGGCGGCGCTGAACATGGCGACCTGCGTGGGGGTGGTGCTGCTGCCAACCGTGCGCGCCGTCAGGGCCGGCCCGGCAGAACCAGCCGAGGTCGAGCCGATCCATGACCGCACCAACCCCACCCTGGTCGGACCGAATGGCGCCGAGGACCAGGCATGACGCATCAGACCTCCGCGGCCGGAAGGTATCGCTCCAGGCTGATGCTGGTGCTGGGCATCAGCGCCACCATCTTCGTGGTGGAGCTGGTGGCAGGACTCGCCACCAACTCCCTTGCCCTCCTGGCCGATGCGGGCCATGTCTTCGCCGATGTCGCCGGCACCGGCGTCTCGCTGCTGGCCATCTGGCTGGCCGCCCGTCCGCCAACGTCCACGCGAAGCTTTGGCCTCTACCGGCTGGAGATCGTGGCTGCCACGGCCAACGCGCTGCTGCTGTTCGCCGTCTCCGGCCTGGTCCTGTGGGAGGGCATCCGGCGCCTCAACCAGCCGCCGGACCTGGCGGCCGGGCCGGTGGTTGCCGTGGCCGCCTTCGCGCTGCTTGCGAACACGGGAGCTGCCCTCCTGCTGGCTCGCGGCCGTCGCGAGAGCCTGACCGTTCGCGCCGCCTACCTGGAGATCCTGGGCGACCTGCTCGGCTCGGCCGCGGTGCTCGCCGCGGGCGCGGTCATCCTGCTCACCCGGCTTCATCGGGCCGATGCAGTGGCGTCCATCTTCATCGCGCTGCTGATCCTGCCCAGGGCGTGGGGGCTCATGCGCGACAGCGTGGACGTGCTGCTGGAGGCGACGCCGCGCGACGTGAACCTGGACGAGGTCCGCCGGCACATCCTGGACACCCCGGGCGTGGAGGCGGTGCACGACCTGCACGCCTGGACCATCACCAGCGGCATGAAGGTCGTATCGGCGCACGTGGTGCTGGGGGTTGACGGCGATCCGGGCGCGCTGCTGGACCATCTGTCCGACTGCCTCTCGGCCGATTTCGATGTCGACCACTCCACATTCCAGCTGGAAACGCCCGAGCACGTCCTGTGGGAGGGCGCCGCCTCGCGCACCCAGCACTAGTTGACTCATCTGCATGAGTAGGGAACACTGCTCGCATGACTAAGCGGCTCCAGGTGCTGCTCGATGACCGCGAGCTCGCCGACATCCAGCGCGCGGCACGCCGCAAGCGCCAGACGGTTGCCGAGTGGGTGCGCGGCGCGTTGCGCGAGGCGCGTGCGTCTGAGGACGGGCGTTCCCCGGCTGACAAGCTCCAGGCACTCCGCGCCAGCCTCACCCATGATTTTCCCAGTGGGCCGATCGAGGAGATGCTCAAGGACATCGAGCGCGGGTACGGCCTGCGGTGATCTTCATCGACTCGAACATCCCGATGTACCTGGTGGGCGCCGACCACCCGAACAAGGACCGCGCGAAGCTCGTCGTCGAGCGCTCGGTCATCGACAACGAAAGCCTGGTGACCAGCGCAGAGGTCCTCCAGGAGATCCTGCACCGCTACGTGGCCATCAACCGTCGCGACGCCATCGAGCCTGCCTTCGATGCGATCCTCGGCCTGGTCGACGTCGTGTACTCCATCGACACCACGGACGTGCGCCGCGCACGAAGGCTGCTGGCAAGTCCAGCGTTGCAGGCCCGTGACGCCATCCACGTCGCGGTGATGCAGCGCCACGATATCGGCCAGATCCTCAGCTTCGATTCGGCCTTCGACCAGGTGCCCGGCATCGAGCGCATCGCCTGAAGCAGGACCGGCCCGTGCCATTGGTACTGGTGACGCTCCGCCCTGCCACTGCCGACAATCGTCGGCGCGATGCAGACGCTGCCCATCACCGCCTCGCAGGGAGCGGAACAGTCGTCCGTCCTGCTTGCCGAGGACGACCTCGCGACGCGCGCGCTGCTGAAGGCGACCCTCCAGCGCGCGGATTATTCCGTGCGCGATTTCGCCGATGGAGCGTCAGCCCTTGACGCCATCCTCAGCCAGGCGCCGGACATCGCGCTGCTCGACATCGGCATGCCAGAGATGGATGGCATCGAGGTGGTGCGGGCGGTGCGCGCCAACCCGGAGACCGCGCTGCTCCCCATCATCCTGGTCACGGCGCGCGGCCGCCTGGAGGACAAGGTCTCGGGCCTGGACGCCGGCGCCAGCGATTTCATCACCAAGCCCTTCGAGCCGGTGGAGCTGCTCGCCCGCGTGCGCGCCAACCTGCGCGTATCGGCGGCCCTCTCGCGGCTTGAGTCCACGCAGGGCGTGCTGGTCGCGCTGGCCAGCGCTGTGGATGCCAAGGACCCCTCGACGGAGCACCATTGCGCGCGGGTCGCGGAGCAGGCACTGATCCTGGCCGGCCTTGCCGGCCTGAGCCAGGACGAGACGGAAGCGGTCGGCTACGGCGCCGTGCTGCACGACGTCGGCAAGATCGGCATCGATGACCAGGTGCTGCGCAAGCCCGGAGCGCTGACCGACCAGGAACGGATCGAGATGCAGCGCCATCCGGTGGTCGGGGACGAAATCCTTCGCCCACTGCACCTGGGAGCATTGGTCGGGCCCATCGTGCGCGCGCATCACGAGCGCTGGGACGGCGCAGGCTATCCCGATGGCCTGCGCGGCACCGGCATTCCCCTGGGTGCCCGGGTGATTGCCATCGTTGACGCGCACGACGCCATGACGCACGACCGCCCGTACCGGGCGCGGATGCGCGACGACGAGGCCATTGCCGAGCTGCTCCGCCACGCTGGCAGCCAGTTCGACCCGGAGCTGGTGCGGCTGTTCGTGGATCACCTCCGCGCGCCCGCCACCATGGCGCCGGATCCGTACACCCATGGCCTGCATCACGGGGGTGGCGAGCCATGGGAGTAGTCACCCTCATCGCCGAGGTCCTGTTCGGCTTCCTGTTCATCGCCACGCTGGTCTCGTACGTCCGCCGGCGCGACGCGCTGAGCCGCGATGTGATGCTCATCTTCGCCACGGTCGCGGCCCTGTTCGCGGTCATAGGCATCAGCGTCGTGTTCGGACGCCTGCCCGATTTCGTACTGGGCGCGGCCATCCTGCTGCTCCTGGCACAGCCGCTGCTGATCCTGCGCATGGCGCATCGGCTGCGGCCCGTTCCCTGGCTGTTGCGCGCCGCGTCGGTGAGCGCCTTCGTCCTGACCGGCGCACCGTTCCTGGTGCTGCCCTTGGCGCAGCTTGGTCCCCTGTTCGTGCCGGCGGCCATCACCTACGTGGCCATCGACCTGGTGGCTGCCTGGTTCCTGATCGGCGAGGCCGCACGACGCGTGGGTTCCGCACGGATCCGCCTGGGCGCGGCGTCGGCCGGGAGCGCGGCCATGGCACTGGCGCTGGGGCTCATCGCCAGCCAGCTGCCGGTTGCCACCGAGATCGGGCGGATCCTGATCCTGGGCGCGGCCACCCTCTTCGTGCTCGGCTTCATGCCGCCGGCCTGGGTCCGCAAGGTGTGGAACGCGGTGGCGACCTACGAGTTCACCGAAGAGCTGAGCGCCGCACCGCCGAGCCGCGAGGACGCCGCCCTGGTGTGGTCGCGGGCTGCGGACATCTCACGAAGGCTCACTGGGGCCACGGTCGCGTTGGTCGTCACCGGCAATCCGCCGCAGACACGGGCGGTCTCGGGCGACGAGCAGCTGACCGCTGGGATCGGCGCGGAGCCCCTGTCCTCCCTGCCGCCTGCCGGCGAGGCACGCCCGGCCGATGACGGCGACGAGCTCGCCACCCTGGCGCGCAGCCTTGACGCGCGTTACGTATCGGTGGTGCCCTTCAGCCCGGGTGGTGCCGAGCCTGGCGCCATGGTGCTGTTCCGACCGTACCCCAGCCTGTTTGCCGCCGATGACCACGCCATCATCCAGGCCATCGTCAGCCGCGCGGCGGTCTTCGCGGAGCGCAACGTGGCCCTGGTCGAGCAGGCCGCCCTGTCCGATCGGCTGGCGCTCACCGTCCAGGCGCTGGAGCAGGCGTCGAAGGCGAAGAGCGACTTCCTGGCCAGCATGAGCCATGAGCTGCGCACGCCACTGTCGGCCATCATCGGCTTCAGTGCCCTCATGGGCCAGGAGCCGCTCGAGGACGCTAGCCGCCGCGTGCCGGACGAGTGGGTGGCGCATATCCACAACTCCGGTGAGCACCTGCTGGCGCTGATCAACGACGTCCTGGACCTCACCAAGATCGAGGCGGGCCGCATCGAGCTGCAGCGCGAGCCGTTCGACCTGGCGCAGGCGCTGACCGAGTCGGTGGAAGGCCTGCGGCCCCTGGCTGAGCGCAAGCAGATCGCCATGACCGTCGACGCGCCCGAGGGCGCCCTCAGTGCCGATCGCGGCCGGCTGCGGCAGATGCTCTACAACCTGCTGTCCAACGCCATCAAGTTCACCCCGGAGGGAGGCGCCATCCGCGTGGAGGCGGCGTGGGACGACGACGACGCGCACGTGGCCGTGGTGGACTCGGGGGTGGGGATCGCCCAGGAGGACCTCGAGCGCATCTTCCAGGAGTTCAGCCAGGTGGGCGATCTCAAGGCCCGCGAGGCAGGCACCGGCCTGGGGCTCGCCCTGACCCGTCGCCTGGCCGAAGCGCACGGGGGATCGGTCGCGGTTTCATCGACGCCCGGCGAGGGCTCCCGCTTCGAGCTGCTGCTTCCCGCCTCGCGCGTGATGTTGGAAAAGCCGGCCGAGGTTGTTCTGCCAGAGGCCAGCTCGGCCCTGGCGACGGTCCTGGTGATCGAGGACGACCCGGGTGCCGTGCGACTGCTGCAGGCGTACCTCGGCGGAGCCGGATACGAGGTCATGGTCGCGACCGATGGCGTTCGTGGCATTGCCGCCGCCACGTCCGTCCGTCCCTCTGCCATCATCCTGGACGTCCTGCTGCCGGGCATCGACGGTTGGGAGGTGCTCCGGCGCCTCAAGGCCGACGAGGCGACCCGTGACATCCCCGTGATCGTGGCCACCGTGGTCGACGAGCGGAACGTGGCAATGAGCCTTGGCGCGGTGGACTATTTCCTCAAGCCGGTGCGTCCGCAGGCGCTCCTCGCCCGCCTCTCGCAGTACACCTTCACCACCAAGGTCAAGCAGCGGCCGGTCCGGGTGCTGGCCGTCGACGACGATCCGGCCGCTCGACAGCTGATCCTCAACGCCCTGGAGCCGGAGGGGTTCGACGTCGTGGCCGCTGCATCGGGCCGGGAGGCCATCGAGCTGGCAGAAGCGCAGCCGCCGGAGCTGGTGATCTGCGACCTGGTCATGCCCGACATGGACGGCTTCGAGGTGGTGAGCCGCCTCCACGCCAACGAGGCGACCCGCGACGCGACCATCCTGATCCTGACCGGGCAGGAGCTCACCACGGCGGACCGCGAGCGGCTGAACGGCAAGGTGGCCGAGATCCTGACCAAGGGCGAGGATCCCAGGGCCGCGTTCGCGAAGTGGCTGAACCGGGCCGCCGCGGCTGCCGCCCGCCGAGCGCCGCGGGTCGAGGGCGGGGCTACCGCCTGACGGAGCTCCTCGCCCGCGACCTCGATAGTACGCGGAGTCTGAAAACGCCGGCATTTGGCCGAATATGTCGGTCTCAGCACCGGGAGCACTGTTTCCGACCGGTTCCGGCGCCATCGGGTCATCCAGAGAACTGTGAGTTCTGGCCGCGGGCCCTGGCCGGCGAACCCTGGAGGCGGGGGCTACTCCCCGAGGCCGTACTCGCGCATCTTGGCGTAGAGCAGGCGGCGGTAGATGCCCAGCTCCTCGGCAGCCTTGGAGCGGTTGCCGCCATGGCGCTCCAGCGCCTCGGCAATCAGCTTCTTCTCGAGTGACTCGACCGCGACCTTGAACGAGCCATTGGCGTGCGCCCCGTTGCCATTACCAGCCGCAGCCTCGACCTCCTGCGCCTCACCCTCGTTGGCGTCCTTGGCCGCTGCGGCCGCGGCCGCCTTGCGGGAGCGGGCGCGACCACCGGCCGAGACGGGGGACTCGGCCAGGGGCAGGTGCTCCGGCATGATGGTGGCGCCGCGCGACAGGACCACGGCCCGTTCGATGGCATTCTCGAGTTCGCGCACGTTCCCCGGCCAGTCGTGCTCCATCAGCCGCGCAACTGCCTCCTCGGAGATCGGCGTGGGAATGGCATCGGGCTTGGCGCGGTATTTGGCCAGGAAATGCTCGACCAGCTGCGGGATGTCCTCCATCCGGTCGCGCAGTGGCGGCATGTGGATGTGGATCACGTTCAGCCGGTAGTAGAGATCCTCGCGGAAGCGACCGTCGTCCACCTCATCGGCCAGGTTGCGGTTGGTGGCGGCAATGACCCGGATGTCGACCTTGATGGGCGTGTTGGAGCCGATGCGCTCGAA
>DATAOD010000223.1:0-13167 GCA_036265975.1 Candidatus Limnocylindria bacterium | reverse complement strand
GGTAGCGGGGTGGCGGTCGTCTTGCCGCTCAATCGGGCCCTGTGCTACCCTCGCCCACCGATACGCGACGACGAGCGAAGGCCGCCGCCTGACGGGCCGAGGTAGCTCAGTTGGTAGAGCACCGCCCTGAAGAGGCGGGTGTCGTCAGTTCGAATCTGACCCTCGGCACCACGTTCGGCGGCGCGGATCGGGCAAGCGGGCGGAAGTGGCTCAGTTGGTAGAGCATCACCTTGCCAAGGTGAGGGTCGCGGGTTCGAGTCCCGTCTTCCGCTCCATTTTCATGCCGCGCGGCTGCCAGTCCATCGGCCGACCTGCTAGCCTCGTCGGTGGCTCGAATGCCCCGTCGTCTAGTGGTAGGACAGCGGACTTTGGATCCGTGAACCGAGGTTCGAATCCTCGCGGGGCAGCCAGGCGCCGGCGGATCTGATGCCGATGGTGCCGATGACCGGTGGCGACGTGCCCGAGTGGTTAGGGAGCGGTCTGCAAAACCGTTTACAGGGGTTCAATTCCCCTCGTCGCCTCCACCAAAGTGAGAACGAATGCACGGTCCCGGCGGACCATTCCGCTGCCGGCCGTGGCCCGCGCCCAATGGGCAGGGATATTGCAGCCGAGTGCACGGCATGACTGCTGGGCGAGCGGCGCACGAGGCAGCGTCCGAACCGAATGACGACACGGTCGGCCGTTTGGAACGCCTCCGTGAGCTCTTCCAGGCCCTTTCGACTACAACGAGCCGCTAATGTGGAACCCCCAGCAGGCGGCGGGGACAATTGGTACCGGCAATGGCTTGGAGGGTGAGGTGCCCGGCGACGATGGCGTGACCTACGTGTCGGCAAGTCCGCTCCGCTTTTTCGCGCTGTTCGCATGATGGGACAACTTCAGGTCTGCGACGCGCCGACGTGCGGGGAACTGGCCACGCACGAGTTGCTGGTGCAACTCCCTGATGTCGAGCGCGAAGTGTTCCACCTATGCCGCTCCCACGAGCGGGCCGCCGTCTCGATTATTGTCCGTCGTCGTCCGGCTGCGCCCAAGATCCCTGCCACGAGCGCCGGGGGGAGGAAGTTGCGCCGTCCAGGCATCCTGCGCTGGCTGGTGAAAGGCAGCGAAATGAACGTTGCCTCGGAAGACCTGGACGCCACCGCCAAGCGCGAATTGACGACGGACACCGAACAAAACATATACCGCGAGGTCCTCCAGCTGGATGACGGCACACGGCTCGAAATCACGGCCTCTCTAACCGACCACAACGAGCAGGGATAGGCAAACATGCGAGTCCTGTGGATCGTTGGCCTGCTGGCAGGAATTGTGGCCGGTGCGGTGGTGCTCAGCGAGGTGCCCTTGTTTGTGAAGCTGCTGGTGGGGCTGGTGGTCGTCTTGATCGGTGTGGCGGGTCGGTTCGGCAGCGTGGTCGTGGCCGGCTTGCTGCTGGGCGCTGGCCTGCTGACGTTTGTCGTCTTGCTCGCCACCGCCGAACCGGCGGCGGTTGCCTCAGCGCTCGGCGTAGCAACCTTGCTGATCGCCAGCGGTGTCGCCTTCAGCTTCCGTGAGCTCTTCCGCGATCGAACGAAGCCCCGAGCAGCAGAATCCTCGATTAGCCGGAAAGCCCTGGCAGACAGAACAGCGCGCGAACCAGGCGCCGGCTTCGGCCAGCGTCCCGACGAAGAGTCCAAAGCGGTCAGCAGTGCGCTTGATGACCTGGCCGAGAGCGTTAAGGGCGCCAATAACGAATCCGATTGAACGCCGAGCGCGCCGCCGGCGCACCGTCGGGTTCGGGCACTTCGAACAAATGTGCTAACATGTGCCTGCCGACTCCTGTCGCGCATCTTGCAGGGCATCCCCTGGGGACACTTCGAGGCCTAGCGAGCCCGGGTCCGTGGTTGCGGCACCTGATCGACCGAAATGGTCACAGCGTTCCGCACTGCAGTCGTCGATGAATCCCTCGACCGCGCCACTGTGGAAGCCGTGTCCAGGATTGGAAGGCGCGCGATGCGATTTCTACCTCGAGGCTCAACGTGGGCCCTGCTCATCCTCACAGTCTGGATGATCGTCATGTGGGCCACGACCGGCTCGATCGCGCCAATGGTGTTGTGGTCTGTCGGGCTCTTCGTAGTGGTCCTGCTGCGGCTCATCAGCAGGCCCAAGCAGAACGTCCGCATCTATGGGCCAAATGGGCGAGAGTGGGTCGTGTCGGCAGCGACTGCCGAGCGGCGCGTCCGAGACGGCTGGTCCTACCAGCCTCAGGCCTCTCGACCATGACGTTGACCAAGCCGGCCATCGATCGCGAATTCCCGGAAATGCGCCCATTCACCAAGGCGGTGCGCCATGCCCCGCGTTCGTAGGCAGGCCCCGATCTCGATCATCTCGGTCGACGTTCCCACCGTGCTCAGGAGGCATAGACCCGTGACTCACGAAACGCCAATGACTGGCCCCCAACGCAACGCCGAGCTAAACGCCGAACTGCACAGGCGCGATCCGATGCGGATCCTGAAACAGCAAATCCGGCTGCAGACTATCGCCGAAGTCCGCAAGCGTCTCGTCGACATGCGGGTCGCGGACGACGACACTGCGTTCGACATCTATCCGCGTGTAGACGGCATGCTTGAGCAGATTGAGGACTTGCAGCCGGCCTAGGCCGCCGCCCTCACGTAGCGGCGTCTGCCGGGCCCAGCGCGACGGCATCCCACGGTAGCGAGGCTGCGAATGTTGTTACGTAACTTGACAGTTACGTAACAAAAAGGTTACCTTCCATCCCATGGAAGCAGTGCTGCGTGCATTGGCGGATGAGGGCCGGCGAACCCTGTTGGACACCCTGGCCACCGGCCCGGCTACCGCCGGCGACCTGGCCAAGCTGCTTCCCATCGCGCGGCCCGGCGTGTCGCGACACCTGAGGGTCCTCCGGGAAGCGGGGCTCGTCGACGTGAGGCGAGACGCGCAGCGTCGCGTCTACCAGCTCCGCGTTGAGCCGATGGCGGAAGTCGACGAATGGCTGGGCCGCTACCGGACGATGTGGGAGCACCGGCTGGACGCGCTGCACACCGAGGTGGCGCGAGGGAAGCGTGAGCGAAGGAGCAGCGAATGACCAGCAACGTGAGTGGTGGCGCGCGCATCCTGGGCAGCCTGCGGGCTGAGGATGGGAACGGCGTCGTCCGCATTGAAGATCGGTTCGACACCGACGTCGACGACCTGTGGTCGGCACTGACCGATCCGACCCGCCTGGCCCGGTGGATCGGCGACGTGGACGGCGACCTCCGCATCGGCGGGAAGTTCCGTGCCCACTTCTTCGCCAGCGGCTGGGAGGGCACCGGGAAAGTGGAGGCGTGCGAGCCGCCGCGGCGATTGCGTGTCACCACAAAGGACCCGAGCCTGACGTACGAGGAGACCATCGAGGCCACGCTGGCCCACGAGGGCAATCAGACGATCCTGGTCGTCGAGGAGAGAGGCATGCCCGTCGACCAGCTGGCCGGCTACGGTGCCGGAGTGCAGATCCACGTCGAGGACCTGCGGGACCACATCGCCGGACGCGAGCGCAACGCGAGCGACGCGCGCTGGGACGACCTGCTGCCCGCCTACCGCGAGTTGCTGGCGAAGATCAGCTAGCGGCGAATTGCCGGTGGCTGACGACATCGGCCTCCGTCCGTGGGCGGAAGGTGACCTGCCGCTTCTGGAGCGCACCGTCGGCGATCCGGAGATGACCCGGTTCCTGGGTGGTGCCGAGACGCCGGCCAAAATCCGGGAGCGCCACATGCGCTACCTGTCGATGGGGGACGCCGACGCCGGCCGGATGCTGGTCATCATGGCCGGCGCGGCGCCGGCGGGCACCCACGGCTATTGGAAGCGCCAGGAGGACGGCCGGCCGGTCTGGGAGACCGGCTGGTTCGTGCTTCCCGAGTTCCAGGGTCGGGGCATCGCCACCAGGGCTACCCAGCTGATGGCCGACATGGCCCGAGCCGATGCGCCAGAGCGGCCCATTCATGCCTATCCATCGGTCGACAATGGCGCGTCGAACGCCGTATGCCGCAAGGCGGGCTTTCGGCTCATCGGCCCCGTGGACTTCGAGTATCCGCCAGGCCATCCGATGCGCTGCAACGACTGGGTGCTGGACCGGATCTGACCCGCCGCTATCCTGTCGGCGCGCCGGAGTGGCGGAATGGCAGACGCGGCCGGCTTAAACCCGGCGGTCCCGCAAGGGACGTGGGGGTTCGACTCCCTCCTCCGGCACCACGCCCCTGCTCAGCGGCGGGCGAAGATGCTCCGTCGCCGCTGCGTGGCGGGAGCCGCCGGAGCCTCGGTCTGGATGCCGATGATCGCCTGCGCCACCTTCTGGAGCGCCATGGCCACCGGCGAGCCGGGACGGCTGGTGACCACCGGGACGCCCTCGTTGACGGCGCGGATCATCTCGACCTCGGTGTAGGGGATCTCGGCGGCGGGCTTGGTGCGCAGCAGGTTCTCGACGTCCCGCGTCTTGAGCAGCTCCTTGGGGAAGATGTGGTTGACCACGTAGTGGGTCTTGGCCCGCAACGTGGCCGTCTCCGCCAGGAATCCGAGGAGGACGCTCATGGCGCGGAGCGCTGCGATCTCCGGGAAGACCACGAATACGTGGGTCGAGGCCTGCTCCAGCATCCACAGCGAGCGCGGGTCCAGCCGCGATCCGCAGTCGACGATGACGGTGTCGAACCGCGGCCGCAGCGTGGCCAGGGCACGGTCCAGCTGGTCCACGGTCACGCGGAAGTCGGCATCGGGATGGGCTGGGGCGGCGAGCACCTGGACCCCGGAGCTGTGCGGGGTGAGGTAACTCATCGCCACTTCCTGGTCGCCCAGGGCAGGCTCGTCGCCGGCCAGGCCGGCGATATCGAAGCGTGGCTGCAGGTTCAGATGCGTGGCCACCTGCCCGAACTGCAGGTCGAGGTCCACCAGCAGCACGCGCGCCGCCGGGCCGCTGCCGGGTAGCGCTCCCGCCAGCAGGACGGCGCTGTTGACCGCCAGAGTAGTGGTGCCCACGCCGCCCTTGGGGGAGAAGAAGGTCACGATGTCGGCTTCGGCGACGTCCGAGCGGGCCGCGTCAGGCGTCATCCGGCCGGCGCGAATCAGCAGCGCCTCCAGCTTCGCTTCCAGCTCCTGGCGGCTCACGCCGGCGGTCACCACGTCATCGGCGCCTGCCTCCAGGAACGCGATGCGGGCCTCGACGTCACCGGCGGGGGCCACGACCAAGATGGGCGTCGGCACGGGAGAGGCGGTGCGGATGCGGCCGATGGCCCCGGATACCGCCAGCCCCTCCGCCAGGACGAGGTCGTACTGCTTGTCGCGGAGGGCGGCCACGGCCTCTGCCGGACGCGTCACGCTGGTGGTGGCATAGCCGCCTGCCGCGAGCTGGTCCTCCAGCTGCGTCCGGAGATCGTCCGTGGGCGCGCAGATCAGGATCGGGTTGGCGGGCATGCAGTCCTTCCCCAGGGGATGCGAAGGCCGTGAGTATAGAGCCGCCTCCCCGCGTTGCCAGCACGGGGCGCATGGGGCATACTCTGTGAGCGCCTCCAGCGAACGGAGGCGAGTTTCATGTCCACTTGGACTCCTTTCTGCCACCGCTCCCGGCACCCGCCGGAGCGGTCGCAGTCCCATAGAGAGGAGGAGATCGGCTTATGCGCCGATACGAGCTCATGCTCCTGTTCCGTCCGGACCTGGAGGACGACAAGCTCCAGTCTGCGGTGGAGAAGGTGACGCGCGCGATCGTGAACGCGGGCGGCACGCTGACCAAGGTCTCGCCATGGGGCAAGCGCCGCATGGCCTACGACATCCAGCATTTCCGCGAGGCCAGCTACTTCCTGCTGCATTTCGACATCGCGCCGTCGGCCATCCGCGAGCTGGAGCGCGGCATGCTGATCAGCGAGGAGATCCTGCGGCACCTGGTGACGGTGCTGGTCGACCACGGGGCGTCCATGTCGGAGGACGACATCCCGCCGGCGGCAGTCCCGGCAGACGAAGCCGAGGACGCGCAGCCCGGGGCCCAGGCCAGTGAGGCGGAGGCCAATGTGGGCGAAGCAGGTGCGGCTGAGGGCGAAGCTGATGAGGCCGATGATGGCGCGGCAGCGGAGACCGATGAGGCCGGCGCGGACGTCACCGAGGCCGCGGACGTTGACGAAGCCAGCCAGACGGAGGAGGCGGAGACGGCCGTCGAGGCCTGATCCAGCCAGAGGAGGCGCTACGCCATGACGCTCAACAAGATGATGATCATCGGCAACCTGGGTGCTGACCCGGAGCTGCGCTACACGCCCAGCGGCAAGGCGGTAGCCAACCTGCGTGTCGCCGTCAACGACCGCTATCGCGGCCAGGACGGCGAGTGGCAGGAGGAAACCCACTGGTTCCGGGTGGAGCTGTGGGAGCAGGCCGCCGAACGGGCCGCTGAGAACATGCGCAAGGGCCACAAGGTCTACGCCGAGGGTCAGCTCCGACCGCGCGAGTTCGAGGGCAACGACGGCCAGAAGCGCACCAGCCTGGAGATCCGCTTCGCGCGCGTCGTCAGCCTCGAGCGCCGCGACCCCGGCGAGGGCGGCTATTCCGGCGGGAGCTTCAGCGAGCCCGCGGCCGGCCCGGCCGACGCCCCGGTGGCGCGCCCGCGCGGTGCCGGTGGCTCGCAGCAGAGCAGCGAGTCGCTCGACGTCGACGACATCCCCTTCTGATCAAGAGGACCTGATTCGAACATGCCAAGCCCCCGATCCCGCCGCGAGACGGCGGACTACTACCGTGACCGCCGTCGTCGCAAGGTCTGCAACTTCTGCGTCGACAAGGCCGAATCCATCGACTACAAGGAGGTCAACCGCCTCCGCCGATACCTCTCGGAACGGGCCAAGATCGAGCCGCGCCGCAAGACGGGCACCTGCGCTCGCCATCAGCGGATGTTGACGGTGGCGCTGAAGCGCGCCCGCCAGGTGGCACTGCTGCCGTACGCGCCACAGCACCTGCGCCCCTAACCCGCCTGCGCGGTGGACATCGTCCTGCTGATCGGCTCGCTGGCGGTCATCCTGATCGCCGCCGAGCTGTTCACCAACGGGATCGAGTGGTTCGGCCACAAGCTGAACCTGGCAGAGGGAGCGGTCGGCAGCGTGCTCGCGGCCGTGGCCACGGCCATGCCGGAGACGCTGATCCCGGTCATTGCCATCGTCGGGCCGCTGCTGTTCGGCGGCGACCCGGGCGCCTCGCATGCCGTGGGCGTCGGAGCGATCCTGGGCGCCCCGTTCATGCTCTCCACGCTGGCAATGTTCGTGACCGGGGCGGCCGTCCTGGCATTCGCGCGGAACGGAGGACGGGGGAGCGAGCACGGCGGCACGCAGATGCGGGTGAACGTCAAGGTCCTGGGACGGGACGTCAGCTTCTTCGTGGTGGGCTACGCGATGGCCATCGGCACCGCGTTCCTGCCGGCGGGCCTCGGCTGGGTGCGATGGCTGGTCGCGGCGTTCCTGTTCGTGCTGTATGCGTTCTACGTGCGGCTCCATTTCGCGGACGAGCCGGAAGCCAGCAATGCCGACGAGCTGAACACGCTGCACGTCACGCGACTGCCGGGGATGGCCGGGCCCCACACGCTGGACCTCGACTTCCTGCCCGGCGAGGTCGACGATTGGGAGGTGGAGGGCGCGAGCCCAAAGATGCGCGTCATCGTCAGCCAGGTGGTGCTGGCGCTGGCGCTGATCATCATCGGCGCGCAGGTCTTCGTGGGCGCAGTGGAGCACCTGTCCACGGTCATCGGCCTGGATCCGACGATCCTGGCACTGATCATCGCCCCGATCGCCACGGAGTTGCCGGAGAAGTTCAACAGCGTGCTGTGGGTGCGCAACGGCAAGGACACGCTGGCCATGGGCAACATCACCGGCGCCATGGTCTTCCAGAGCTGCGCCCCCACCGTGCTGGGGCTGCTGTTCACGTCCTGGACGTTCACCAGCGAGAGCGCGATCCACTTCGCATCGGCCGGCGTGGCCTTCGTGTCGACCATCCTGATCTTCGGCACCATGATGCGTCGAGGCACGCTTTCGGCATGGACTCTGCTGATCGGTGGTCCGCTGTACCTGCTCTATCTCGTGCTGGCGCTGTTCACGCCGCTTGGGGCAGGTGCAGGCGGCCATTGAGGAGACACATCAGCCAGTTGGCCACGGATTCCGCAACGTCCGCTGAACGGCTTGCGCAAAGTCGATCCGGCATGGGGCGCGGGTATACTTGCCGCGGCGCTCGATGCCTGGCGCCGCGCACGTGCGGAAAGCACAAGAGGTGACATTCGTGCTGAAGCAGGGAACCCCGGCAGCCGCCACCACGGGCGATCCGACGGCGGAGCTGTGGGCCTTCTTCCGCGGGCAGATCGTGCCGCTTCGCGACGCCCGCGTCAGCGTGATGACCCACGCATTCAACTACGGCACCGCCGTGTTCGAAGGAATCCGTGCCTACTGGAACGGGGACCAGAACCAGCTCTACGCCCTGGACCTGCTGCCGCACTACGAGCGCCTCAAGGGTTCGGCTCGCTTCCTGATGATGGACGTCCCCTACAGCGCGGAAGAGCTTGCCGCGACCACGGTAGAGCTGCTCCGCCGAGACGGCTTACACGAGGACATCTACATCCGCCCGCTCATCTACAAGTCCAGCGAGACCATCGGCGTCCGGCTCCACAACCTGGACGCCGACGTCGTGATCTTCGGGATCCCGTTCGGCCAGTACATCGACACCGAGGGCGGCATCCGCGCCCAGGTCTCCACCTGGCGCCGGACGGATGACAACGCCATCCCGGCGCGCGGCAAGATCACCGGCGCCTACGTGAACGGCGCGCTGGCGAAGTCGGAGGCGCAGCTCAACGGCTACGACGAGGCGATCGTGCTGACCCAGGACGGGCACGTGTCGGAGGGCAGCGCCGAGAACCTGTTCATCGTGCGCGGCGGGAAGCTGATCACGCCGCCGGTGACCGACAACATCCTGGAGGGGATCACTCGGCGCCGGCTGATGGCCGTGGCCCGCGAGCGGCTGGAGATCCCGGTCGAGGAGCGGCAGATCGACCGCACCGAGCTGTACAGCGCCGACGAGGTGTTCCTGTGCGGCACCGGCGCGCAGATCTCGCCGGTGGTGGAGATCGACCGGCGCCCCGTCGCCGGTGGTCGGCCCGGCCCGATCACACGCCAGATCCACGACCTCTACTTTGACGCCGTGCGCGGCCGGGTTGATGCTTACCGCGACTGGCTGACGCCCGTCTACTGAATCACGTGGCCGCCGGCCTGCCGATCGCGGCGGCCGCGACCCGGACGAGGGCACATGTCCGAGCCGCAGGACCAGGATCGACATCGGCTCCTTCAGCGACTGCTGGAGATGGTGCCCGGCTTCATCAGCTGGGTCATCATCGTGGCGCCCATCTGGCTGAGCTTCAGCTACCCGTTCCTGGTTGCCTACTTCGTCCTGAGCTTCGACTTTTACTGGCTGAGCCGCACGCTGTGGTTCGGCGGGACCGTGGTGGTGGCCTACCGGCGCATCAAGCGCGTGCTGGCGGTCGACTGGGGACAGCGCCTGGTGGCGCTGCAGGACCCGGCTGCGCGGCGCGAGCTGCTGCTGCGCGAGCTGGCCGCCCTGCCACGGCGGCCCAGTGGCGCGGTGGGCGTGGTGGCCCATGCTGCGGTGCCGGTCGCCGGGGAGCGCCGGACCATGGAGCAGGAGCTGGCCGACCTGGACGCCTTGGACGCGCTGCCCGAGCCCCCGCCCGACTGGCGCGAATACACCAATCTGGCCCTCATCCCGACCTACACCGAGCCGCTCGACAAGCTGCGCGAGACGGTCCGTGCCCTGGCCAACGCCGACTGGCCGAAGGAGCGCAAGATCTGCGCGATCATCACGCGCGAGACCGATGCGGACGGCATCGCCAATATCGCCACGCTCCGCGAGGAGTTCGGTGACGAGTTCGCCGACTTCATCCACATCCTGGACCCGCTGGAGCCGGGGATCGTGGTCGGCAAGAGCAGCGCCATGGCCTGGGGCGGCCGCTTCCTGTATCGGCTCCTGGTGCGCGAGCGTGGCATGGACCCGCGCCGCATCCTGGTCACCGACCTGGACGCCGACTACCGCGTGCATCCGCAGTACTTCAACTACCTGACCTGGATGCACCTGACCGATGGGAACCGCGAGACGCAGCTCTACCAGCCTATCCCGTACTTCCACAACAACATCTGGCAGGTCCCGCTCCTGCTGCGCCTGTTCGCCGCGGTCCTGACCCAGTTGCAGATGTGGCGCAGCGTCCTGCCGGAGAAGCTGCAGAGCTTCGGCTCGTACTCGACCACGCTGCACCTGGTCCACGATGTCGGCTACTGGGCCACCGACGCGATCCCGGAGGACAGCCGCTTCTACTGGAAGAGCTTCTTCCGCTATGGCGATCGCTTCCGCGCTGTCCCTCTGTTCATCCCGATCTACGGAGACGCGGTGCGGGCGCGCAGCTACTGGCGCTCGATGGCCGGTCAGTACCTGCAGGCGCGGCGCTGGGCCTGGGGCGTGACCGACATCCCGTTCGTGATCCGCAACGCCATCGAGCACACCGAGATCAGCCGCTGGTCGCGCTTCTGGCGCGTGCTGAACCTCTTCGCCGAGCACATCAACTGGGCGATCGCACCGTTCGTGATCATGTTCGGCGCCACCGTGCCGCTGGTGCTGAACCCCGCCTTCGCCCAGACCACGCTGGGCCAGAACCTGCCGCTGTACGCCTCGACCATGCTGTCGATCGGCCTGCTGGCGCTCGGCGTGCTGATCTACATCGAGCATCGGATTGTCCCGCCGCGGCCGCGGGAGTGGGGACTGCTGACCCGGGTGCTGAGCTACGTCCAGTGGATTGGGCTGCCGTTCGTCGGCGTGTTCTTCAGCAACCTGCCCGCGCTCGACGCGCAGACGCGGCTCCTCACCGGTCGGTACCTCGAGTACCGCGTCACGGAGAAGGCCTGAGCTTCGCATGAGCGGCCCTACCGTCCCCATCGCGCCGATCCCGCTGGCGCGCTCCGCTCGACGACTGGCGGCGGTGCCACTCGTCCTGCTGCTGGTGGGGCTGATCGCTGCCGCGGCCGGCGTGCTCCGCGGCGACGTGTGGGGGATGGGGCTCGTGGTCGCCGGTGCGCTGATCGGCGTGCTGAGCGTGGGGCTCTGGCTGATGTTGCTGTCGGTGAAGCTGGATGTGGAGGTGGCCACGCTGCGCATCCGCCGGCTCGGCGGCGAGCGCCGCTATACCCTGGTCCGCGGCCCGGTGACGCGCGTCGCGCTGCGGGGCCCGGATGCGGCGCGGCTGCGCCCGAGCATCAGGACGCGGATCTGGGGGCTCGGCCGCGCACGACTGCGCGCCGACGAGACGATCGAGCTGATTCGCATGGCGCCCACCGACACGATGATCCTGGTCCCGACCGACCGCGGTCGCGTCGGCATCGCGCCCGCTTCCGAGCAGCAGCTTCTGAGCGCCCTGGGCGCAGCGGCGCGGATCCAGCAGCGCCTCGACGAGGTCGCGGAGCGGGCAAAGGCCTTCACGCCGGCACCCCAGCCACTTCCGCCGCCACCACCCCAACCGGCGCCGGCAGCGCCGGCCGCCGCGGCGCAGGAGCCAGGCGCTGGCCACGTACTGACCGGCATCGAGCGGGCGATCCTGGAGGAGCGACTGGCCGCACAGCGCGCAGCTGCGCTGCAGGCGGCGGAGTCCGAGCGCCAGGCCGCGGCCGATGCCGCGCGCATGGCCGCGTTCATGGCAGCCGAGCAGGCGGAGAAGCCGATCATGGCGGCGGTGCAGCGCCCGGCTCGCCGTCGAAGCGTGAGCCTGCCGGCCGTCAACCTGCCGGCGGTGAACCTGCCCCGGCCACGGGTCCAGGTCGCCCGTCCGCGCCTCGAGGTCTCCGGTGACCTGCTGCGCGACTTCGCCGTGCTGCTGCTGCCGGTGCTGGCTGCGGTCGGCGTGTGGGCGGTGGCGGCCAACGGGCAGCGCCTGGATTTGCCGCCGACGCAGCTCCGGCCGGTGGCGGCCGCGCTGCTGGCCACCGGACCTGCCGCGGCCCTGGCCGGGATCGCTGCACGGGTATGGTTCCCGCGCCTGCTGGGCCTGGTGACGATCACCTCGCTGATCGGCGTGGGCCTGGTGGCGAGGGCACTGCTGGGCTAGGCACGCGGCCCGCGCGGTATGATCGGGCCCACAAGCGAACGAGCGGCTGCGACGAAGACAGCGCCCGCGTCGCGATCGGTCCAGCGAGCGAGCCCGGATGGTGGAAGCGGGCGGGGCCGGACGACGGGCCATCCCTTCCGAGCCGGAGGCGCCAAGCGGCACGAGCCGTGGGTAACGCCTCCCGGGCACGCCACCCGATAGTCATCGGCGACGCCATCGGTCCGGCGGTGTGCCTGACCCGTGGCGGCTGAGTGGGCCGATCCCGCGCGAGTGCGGAGGACATCGGCCAAGCGCGGGTGGTACCGCGGGAAGCCTGGCCAGGCGCTCCCGTCCCGGATGAGTTCCGGGACGGTTTTTGTTTGGAGACGCAGTGTTCAAGGCGGTCGATCCAAGGCTCAACCTGCCGGCGCTGGAGCAGGAGATGATCGGGGTGTGGCGCGAGCGCGACACCATGGCGCGCTACCTGGCGCGCAACGCTCAGGCCGATCGACGCTGGTCGTTCCTGGATGGGCCGATCACCGCCAACAACCCAATGGGCGTGCACCACGCCTGGGGCCGCACGTACAAGGACCTGTTCCAGCGCTACCACACCATGCTCGGCGAGCGGCAGCGCTACCAGAACGGGTTCGACTGCCAGGGACTGTGGATCGAGGTCGAAGCCGAACGCGAGCTGGGGTTCAAGAACAAGCGCGACATCGAGTCGTACGGCATCGATCGGTTCGTGGAGTACTGCAAGTCGCGGGTCCAGCGCTTCGCCGACCGGATCACGGAGCAGTCCATCCGACTCGGGATGTGGATGGACTGGGACCACAGCTACTACACCAACTCGGACGAGAACAACTACGCCATCTGGGACTTCCTCAGGACGTGCCACGGGCGCGGGCTGATCTACCGCGGCCATGACGTGATGCCCTGGTGCCCGCGCTGCGGCACCGGCCTGTCGAACATGGAGCTCGCGACGGAGGGGTATCGCGAGCTGTCGCACCTGTCACTCACCGTGCGGCTGCCCCTCACCACGCCCGGCCACGAGGGGGAGG
>DATAOD010000222.1:0-1702 GCA_036265975.1 Candidatus Limnocylindria bacterium | reverse complement strand
GTCTGGAGGGCTGCATCGTGCGCTGGATGCGATGGGCTGCCAAAAGGACATCGCCGCGCAGATCCGGGCCAAGGGCGCCGACTACCTCCTGGTGCTCAAAGCCAATCACGGCCGCGCCTTTGGGCTGTGCGCGACGTCATGCACAATCTCCTAGTGGGTCGTTTGCTGTGAGGTTTGGCATTTATCTGGTGCCGCTGCGCGGCTGCGCTTCAGGGGCTTGTGCGTGCAGGCTCCTGAGCCGCCGAGCCGATGCATCGGCTCGGCATAGGATCGTCGCCGCCGCTGTCGGCGTTTGCCGTTCCACGCAAACGGGGTCGGCTGCTCATTCCAGCCCCGCGCCGTTTGCTCAAACCAGCTCCCGATCTCCTCAGGGCTGTGCGGGTGCTGTCCGTCCAGCGCGCGGCGCTTGAGCACACGCTCAATGGACTCCGCCATGTTGAGCCAGCTGCCGCCCACCGGCGTGTAGAGCGGCATGACCCCATGCGCGCACAACCACAGCACCAGGTCGGGCGTCTTGTGGCCCGTGAGATTGTCCCACACCAGCAACAGCCGCAGCGGCGGCAGGTCGTCTGGCAGGGTGAAGGGCAGCGTCAGGCCCGCCTGCCACACCGTCCACGCGGCCCGTGTCACGGCAGGATCCCGAGCGGGAGCCGATGCAGGCCTCTCTGTGAGGATCGCGCTCAGGCGCTCGCGCAGCCACGGGTGCAGCACCGCATTGGTGCAGTGGGGCGCTGGCTGCAGCCGCACCTGGCCTGATGCGGGATGAAACAGGGTCAGGATCTTGGTTGTCCCGCCCCGGATGTATTCGTGCGCCTGGGTGGCCGGTTCTCCGCGCGGCTGCCAGGACGCGCCGGGATGCGGCACGGCCTGGAACGGCCCCGCCTCGTCCTCACACCCGACCGAGAGCCCAAGCTGCGCCCCCAGCGTGTAGGCCTGCTCGATCAGCTTTTTTTGGCCATCGCATCGGGATCGCTGACGCGCACCACACCGTGCTTGCGCTTGCGCATCACCACGCCGGTCTCGCACCAGGTGCGGCTTTTCTGCCAGCTCAGCCCAGCCGCGTGCAGGGTGCGCCAGATCGTGAACGTGCTGACCCGGGGCAGCCCGTCATCGGCCTGCCGCAAGGCTCTCTGCAGCAGGCTCACGGACCACGTCGCCGTGCCGTCCTGCTCGCGCTGGGGCGTGCGGGCCCATTCGGCTAGAATGCGCTGCTGCGCCTCAGCGCCATAGCGGATCCGTGGTCCGCCCCCATGGCCGGGCCGCACAGCAGCGAGCCCGTCGCGGTTGAAGCGGCTGACCCAGGCGGAGATCGTCTCGGTGTGCCGTCGTCCGACTTGGTGGGCGGCCGCCGTGTAGCTCGCGCCATCAGCAATGGCCAACAGCGCTCGGGAGCGCTCAACCTGTGCGGCGGGGGCGCTGAGCGAGCGGCTCAGGCGGGCCAATTCCTTGCGTTCATCCGCGGTGAGCGGGCGCAGGGGATCCCTCTGGCGGCGCGACATGGGACACCTCGAAGCAGGAGGAGCGCCTCACGAGGAGCGCCTCACGAGGAGCGCCTCACGAGGAGCGCCTCACGAGGAGCGCCTCACGAGGAGCGCCTCACGAGGAGCGCCTCGCCACTATACCAGACCCTATGCCAAACGACCCACTAGTTTGGCAAGTTAAACCGCGTCTATTTTGAGAAGCGTAGTTTCTCCTCCTCGGG
>DATAOD010000221.1:0-11462 GCA_036265975.1 Candidatus Limnocylindria bacterium | reverse complement strand
ACGCTACTGTCCGCCGCCCTGGCGCGCCGCGCGATCGAGCAATTCCTGATCGGCGAAGGCCGCCGCACGCCACCGCCGCCGAAGGAGGCGACCACCGCCGCCGCCAAGGGCGACGCCACCAAGGTCGGCGAGGAGTACTCGGGCTTCTCCAGTCGCTGACCTGCGAGCGACTCACTCCAGGATGCTTGGCCGGCGCCAGTCCAAGGCTTGCGGACCTGCCAGACCAGAATTACGGAGATCGCCGTGCGTGCCCGATGACGGACGTCTGGGCCGGTCTAGGAGCCTTGTGCTTTTGGCTCGGCGATCCGCTGTGCGAAGACCCACAACTGTCCTTCCGGATCATTGGCCGTGAACCGTCGGTCTCCGGCTGGCGAGGTTTCGAGGTCCGTCACGTCCGCTCCAGCAGCCATCGCGCGGTCATGGAGCGCTTCGACGTCATCCACGTAGACATGGACCATCGACGGTGGAAAGACGCCGAGAGTCCGCGGGCTCTTGAAGGTCTCGCTCGCCTGACCGACCATGACCAGTCCATCCTCGCCGATGACCAACTCGTTGTGAGTTCGGCCCGCCGCTCCGGGCTGCGACAGGCGGACCTTGAAGCCGAATGCGCGCTCGAGATACTCGATAACTCGCACAGCGTCCTCGTATAGGAGATACGGCGAGACCGTCTGGTATCCGGGCGGTGGGTTTCCCATTGCTGCAAGCATGGTCATCCAAGGCTTCGTGTTCAAGCTGGCCAGCCCATGGCGATCGTATTCGGGGCCCGGCCTGCCCGGCTCTGATTCTGCAGCTATCGACGGTGGGGCCGCCTACAATGGCAGCCTCGATGGTGGTCCTCGCCATGGGTCCGATGCCTCAAATGGCAGACAATCGGCATGCGCGTCTGATGCGCGGTGCAACGGCCATCCACCGAGTAATACGCGCCTTACAAACCGCGGGCGAGTGGCGGAATCGGCAGACGCGCCGGCCTTAGGAGCCGGTGTCGCAAGACGTGCGAGTTCGAATCTCGCCTCGCCCACCAGCGGCGCACGCCACCCTTCAGCCAAAGCCACCCACCAGGAGCTTCATGGTCACCGTCTCCACCAACCCGCAGCCCGGCTCGCGCGTCCAGCTCGACATCGAGGTGCCCGCGGCTGACGTCGACCGTCACTTCGCCACCGCCTATCGGCACGTGGCGGAGCGCACCAAGGTCCCCGGCTTCCGGCCGGGCAAGGCGCCCCGCAGCGTGATCGATCGGTTCGTGGGGCGAGGGACGGTGATCGCGGAGGCCATCGACCACCTCGTCAGCGATTCGTACGACGCCGCGCTGGACCAGGTCGCCATCCTGCCCATCGACCAGCCGGAGGTCGACATCGACCCGGGCGTAGTGGCCGAGGGGCAGAGCGTGAGGTTCAGCGCCACGGTCGCGGTGCGCCCGGACGTGACGCTGGGTGCCTACACGGACTACCCGTTCAGCCTGGAGACGCCGGAGGTCACCGACGAGCAGGTTGATGGAGTCATCACGGAGCTGCGCGAGGAGCAGGCCACCCTGCGGCCGATTGACGACCGCAAGGCGCAGAAGGGCGACGTGGCGGCCGTCAAGTTCGTCGGCACCATCGACGGCAAGCCGTTCGAGGGCGGCAGCGCTGACCGTTTGCCGCTGGTCATCGGCGAGGACCGCATGATCCCCGGCTGGGAGGACCATCTGGTCGGCATGGCCATCGACGAAACGAAGGGCTTCGACATCACCTTCCCCGATGACTATCGGGTCGATGAGCTCCAGGGCAAGCAGGCGCATTTCGAGGTGACGCTACTGGACGTCCGGGAGCGGATCCTGCCCGACCTCGACGACGACTTCGCGAAGTCCGTGGGCGAGGTGGAAACCGTTACCAAGCTGCGCGACGAGATCCGCGACGCGCTCACCAAGCGCGCCGAAGCCGAGGCGCGCCACGCCTACGCCGACCGGATCATCGACTACGCCAGCTCCAACGCCACCGTGGAGCTGCCGGAGGTGATGATCAGCAACGAGATCGAGATCATGCGCGACGAGCTGGCCAATCGCCTGGCCGCGCAGCGCATCGGCCTTGACCAGTACCTGGCCCTGGCCAAGCAGACGCAGGACGAGCTGAGCGCGGAGCTGCGCGAGCCCGCCGCGCGGCGAGTGAAGGTGCTCCTCGTGCTGTCGGCGATCGCCGAGCAGGAGGGCATTGACGCCTCCCCGGAAGAGGTGCAGGCAGAGATCGACGAGCAGCTGGCGCGCTACGGGAACGATTCCAAGCTGGCCGAATCGCTCGGCAGCCGGCGCGGTCGCAGCTACCTGCGCATGACGATTCGCAACCGTAAACTGGTCGACACGTTGATTGACCGAGCCCTGGGGTCCGATGGGTCCGCCGCCCAGGCGGCGTCATCGGCCTCCGAAGAGGCCCCGCCCGAGCCCGAGCCCAACCCCGAGCCCACCCAGGAGTAGACGCATGCTGGTCCCGATGGTCATCGAGTCGAGCGCTCGCGGCGAGCGAGCCTTCGACATCTACTCGCGCCTGCTCAAGGAGCGGATCATCTTTCTGGGTGACCAGATCGAGGATCACATCGCCAACCTGGTGATCGCGCAGCTGCTGTTCCTGGAGTCGGAGGACCCGGACAAGGACATCAGCCTCTACATCAACTCACCCGGTGGGGTGGTGACGTCCGGCCTCGCCATCTACGACACGATGCAGTACCTGAAGGCGCCGGTCAGCACCATCTGCATCGGCCAGGCGGCATCCATGGCGTCCGTCCTGCTGGCCGCCGGCGCCACCGGCAAGCGCTTCGCGCTGCCGAACAGCCGGATCATGATCCACCAGGGATCGGCCGGGTTCCGCGGCAACACGCCGGACGTCGAGATCCAGGTCCGCGAGGTCATGAACCTCACGAACCGGCTGATGGGCATTCTTGCCGGCCACACCGGCCAAACCGTCGAAAAGGTCAAGAAGGACTCGGAGCGCGACTACTTCATGAGCGCTGACGAGGCGAAGGAATATGGCCTCATCGACGAGGTCTTCGCAGGCAACACCGAATCGCTCATCAGCCTGGCGCAGGGCGCCGGGGGCACCATGCCCACTGCGGAGGAGGCCGCCGAGGCCGATGCGGCCGGTGACGGCGCCCCGGAGCCGAAGAAGAAGTAGCTCCTTCCTCAGCGCGACCGCGCTTCAGCCGCTCGCGAACTTCCTCAGGCCGACGTCCTAATTCTTGCCCTCGGGCAGGTAGGTCGCGGCGCGACCTCCAAACCGCGTCAACTGCCGGCTGGTGGCAATTAGCCGAGGAATGGCGCTGAATCGGCGAGTCTTGGGCCGGTAAGCGTCCGCCCGCGGCAATTAGGCAGATTCACTGGACTTGCCGGCCAGCGGATGGACGCATCCGCCACGATCCCCGGGTCACGGGCCTCGAATTCGATCAATCGTTGTCAGATCGTCCACCGGGTGACCGAATCGGCCACGAATCGACGGGACGACCCCATTTCGTGGCTGCTACGGCCACCGGCTGATCAAGAGGTTGCTGCGAGCCGCTCGTGGTCGAGCAGCCAGCGCTTCACCCACAGGTCGGGACCCCAGCCGCCGATCGACCCGTCGGCGTGGATGACCCGATGGCATGGCACCACCGGAAAGAACGGACAGCGCGACATCGCGCCGCCAGCCGCCCTCGCGGCGCGCGGCGATCCGGCGGCAGCGGCCACGTCGCCGTACGACGCGCTGGTGCCGTACGGAATGTCGATGGCCGCGCGGTAGACCCTCGCGTCGAAAGCAGGCAAACCCGCCAGGTCCAGGCGCGGGATGGCAAGGGGCCGCTCGCCGGCGAAGTAGGCGCGCATCCACTCGATCGGCTCCTGCAGGGCAGTGGTATCCGGAAACGCGGAGCGACCGGCACGTTCCAGGTCCGCCAGCAGGGTATCGGGCGTCTCCGCGCGAGTGATCAGCAGCAGGCCCGAGTCCCCGCCCGCCATCCAGAAGCGGCCGATGGGCGAGTCGAACGGGCCGAAATACGCGTGCAGCGGCGGCATGGCGCCATGCTATCGGGACCATCGGTTGATGCCGGAGCACGCCGGAGGGCGTGCTATCCTCGCGCCGAGATGACCAGCAAGACCAAGGTCCCGTACCGCTGCTCCTTCTGTGGCAAGAGCCAGGAGCAGGTCCGCAAGCTGATCGCCGGCCAGGGCGTGTACATCTGCGACGAGTGCATCAACCTGTGCCAGGAGATCATCGAGGAGGAAATGCTCGAGCAGCCGCGCTCGGGCAAGCAGGCCGCGGCACCGCTTCCCAGCCCACGAAAGATCAAGGAGAAGCTGGACTCCTACGTCATCAGCCAGGACCAGGCCAAGAAGGTCCTCTCCGTGGCGGTCTACAACCACTATAAGCGGGTCAACGCCGGGCACACCGTCGACGACGTCGAGCTTGGCAAGGCGAACGTCATGCTGGTGGGCCCCACCGGCTCCGGCAAGACGCTGTTGGCCCAGACCCTGGCCAAGGTCCTGGACGTTCCCTTCTGCATTGCCGATGCGACCAGCCTCACCGAGGCTGGCTACGTCGGAGAGGACGTCGAGAACATCCTGCTGCGCCTCATCCAGGCCGCTGACTTCGACGTGCAGCGCGCCCAGCGCGGAATCATCTACATCGACGAGATCGACAAGATCGCCCGCAAGACGGACAACCCGTCGATCACGCGCGACGTGTCGGGCGAGGGCGTGCAGCAGGCCCTGCTGAAGATCCTGGAGGGCACCGTCGCCAACGTCCCGCCGCAGGGCGGACGCAAGCATCCGCACCAGGACTTCATCCAGATCGACACCACCAACGTGCTCTTCATCTGCGGTGGCGCGTTCGAGGGGCTCGAGAAGATCGTCGAAGAGCGGGTCGGACGGCGGGGGATCGGCTTCGGCTCCGAGGCGCAGCGCAGCAAAGACGAGCGTCGGCGCCTGATGGACCAGCTCATGCCGGAGGACCTGCTGAAGTACGGCCTGATCCCCGAGTTCGTCGGCCGATTGCCGGTCGTCGTTAGCCTCTCCGCACTTGCCATGGAGGACCTGGTCAAGGTCCTGACCGAGCCCAAGAATGCCGTCACCCGCCAGTTCAGCAAGTTCCTGGAGCTCGACAAGGTGGAGCTCGTGTTCACGCCTGAGGCGCTGGAGGCAACGGCCCGCCTGGCCATTGGCCGCAAGACCGGCGCGCGCGCCCTGCGCACCATCCTGGAGGAGGCGCTGCTGGAGGTGATGTACGACATCCCCGAGCGAGCCGACGTGCGCAAGGTGGTCATCACCGCCGAGACCATCGAGCACGGCCACCCGCCCATGCTGGTGACCGAGACCGACGAGGCCGAGCCGCGGCGCCGCACGGCCAAGGACCGCGAGCGCTCGCCGCGATCGGACGCGCTGGAGCGGACGGAGGAGTCCGCCTAGCTACTGCCCCTGCGGGGCCTGCGGCGGTTCCGCGGCATCACCTGTCGGGCTGAACCCGGTTCTCATCCCGCCCCTACCGCGACTCAGGTTCGATGCCACGATGATCTGGCCGTTCGGCACCGTGTGAACCGTGCCATCGGCGTCGCGCAGCGTCGTCCTTCGCAGGCTGAAGTCCTCGACGATCCCCTCCACCCCGGCGATGCGCACGCGCTCCCCGGCGCTGAACTGGTTCTCCAGCACGATGAAGATGCCGGCCAGCCAGTCCTTGACCAGCGTCTGCGCACCGAGGCCCACGGCAATGCCCACCACGCCGAGTCCAGCGATGGCCGGCCCGATGTCCACGGCGAACTGGTCCAGGATCATCAGGACCGCGACGATCACGATCACGCTGCCAATGACGCGGATGGCCAGGCGTTGCAGCGTGTGAACCCGACGCTGCAGCTCGCCGGGTGCCATCAGGGCTGATGCAGTGCTCGATCGGCGGCCCAGCACACCCCGGGCGGCAGCCGCCAGGGCCACTCGTGCGGCTATCAGCGCAGCCGCGGCGCCGACGACGATCAGCAGTACCCGCAGGGCGATGGTCGAGGGCAGGTCGAGGTCAATGCCGAACATCGGGCCGATGGTAGCAATCCATGCCGGTGGTACGACCGGCGGGCGACAGCGGTACTTCGGGTGCCTGCGAATCGGGCACTGGCCCGGGCTAGCATGTCGGCTACGCAGTGCGGCCCCCGCAGGGCTCGCAGGAGGAAACTCGAACCGATGGGCGTTGACCGACGCCGGGCAGGCTTCCGACTTCCGTGGAGCCCCGACGGCGAACAGAGCGAGGAGGCAGCGGCAACCGTGACCGACGGAGCCGATGACCCCACGCGAGCTGACGGCGAGCCGCAGACCGAGATGACCGGCACCGACGCCGCCACCTCGGTCGAAGCGACAGCGGCCGTCGAATCTGCCGCGATGCCCGCCACGCCGTCCCCCGCGCCGAGCGCGGAGGGCGAGTCCGACGAGTTCCTGAAGAGCCTGGTTGGCGCCATGCGCAGCGTGGCGGAGACGTCGCGGGACACCAGCCTGGCGGAGCTGCGTACCGCGATCGAGGCGCGCATCGAGGGGCTGGGCACCGAGGCAGCGCAGGGAGAGACCGACATCCGCCGCAAGGCCGACACCGACCTCGAGGCCGTCGGCGAGTGGGAGCGCGCGGAGATCGACCGCGTCCGCGCCGAGGCCGAGGGGAAGCGTGCCGCCCGCCGCACGAAGCTCGACGAGGACCTTGCCGAGCATCGCGCCGCCAGCGAGCGCGCGGTCGAGGCGACCCGCAGCCGCCTGGCACAGCATGAGAACGAGCTGGCCGCGTTCTTCTCGCAGCTGGGCGAGATCACCGATCCGGCCGCCTTCGTGGCCGCAGCCAAGCGCATGCCGCGCGCGCCCGAGCTCGAAGGAGCGGCGCCGGCAACTGCCGTGGCCGCTACGCCCGCCAAGGCCGAAACGACCGTCCCCGGGCTTGGCCCGACTGCGGAGACCGCCGCGGACCCCCGGCTCGCCGCTCTCGGCGCATCTGGCGAGGGCGAAACAGAAGCCACCGATTCCGCCGACCGCACAGCGCGCGATGACGAAGTGCCAGCCGATGAGTCCGCGGACAGCGCCGCGCCCTCGGCGACAGCGGAGAGTAACGGGACGGCCACAACGCAGGATGCCCAGCTCGCGGAGCGACTGGCACAGCTCGACGAGCGCCTGGCCGATGCGCCCGCGACCGCCACGGCGACGGCGCCGACCGCGGCAGCGACGCCTGGTGGCGAAGGCTCGACGGCCATCGTGGTCAAGGGCCTCGGCAGCTTTGGCGCGATCACCAGCTTCAAGCAGTCGCTCGAGCGCGTCGAGGGCGTGCGGGGCGTCACCCTGTCGCTGGGGCCGACCGGGGAGTTCGTCTACCGCGCCAGCCACGCGGCCGATTTCGACATCCGCGCAGCGATCACCTCCATCGAGGGGCCGACCGCGACGATCGAGGATACCGACGGCACGCTGGTCGTCACCCTTAGCCGCGGCCGCTGATCCTTCTCGCTCCTTGCTTGCCCGATAGATCGGGCATTCCGGCCCGCAGGCATCGTTTCGGGTGCGTTTTTGGCGATACAGCGGGCAACGCTGAGCGTGACGTGCATTGCAGCGTGCAATCCTCCACACGGCTGCCCGACAGACCGCGCAATTCCGATACGCCACGAACGCTCATGTGCCGCTTGCCCGGTCTATCGGCCGGACCCGCGACTGCTGTGCCGCGAGCGCTCACTGCGGTACCGCGCGTGGTCCGCGGCAAGGCTCGGTGATAGACTCCCGAGCACGGCGCTGACCGTGAGGAGTACCCCTCCATCGGTCCACCAGAGAGGACGGGCCACTGGCTGAGAGCCCGCCTGGAGAACGTGGAGGGGGAAGGTCACACGCGAGCCGGCCGGGTCCGCCCGATATCGCGGGACACGAGGCGCGGCGTCCGCGCAAACGAAGGTGGTACCACGACGAGCCCGTTCGTCCTTCGGCGAGCGGGCTTTGTGTTTGCCTTCGGACAACAAGAGGAGCCACGGATGACCACCACGTCGCGCAGCCAGCTGCCGCCGCGCTACGACGCTGCGTCGGTGGAGCCGGGGATCTACGACCGCTGGCTGGCCGCGGAGGCCTTCACGCCTGCGCCCGAGGCGCCGGCGGGGGCCGAGCGCTTCGTCATCACACAGCCGCCGCCCAACGTGACAGGTGCCCTGCACCTGGGGCATGCCCTGACTGCGTATGTCGAGGACATGCTGGTCCGCTACCACCGCATGCGCGGCGACGACACGCTGTGGCTGCCCGGCGTGGACCACGCCGGCATCGCAGCGCAGTTCGTCCTGGACCGGATCATCGCCGAGGAAGGGGAGACCCGCGCGTCGCTGGGTCGCGAGCGGTACCTGGAGCGCATGTGGCAGTTCATCAACGCGACGCGCGACACCATTGGGCAGCAGCATCGCCGCCTGGGCGCCAGCCTGGACTGGTCACGCCTGCGATTCACGATGGACGAGGGAAGCGCCCGGGCCGTGCGCGTCGCCTTCAAGCGGTTGTGGGATGCCGGGTTGGCTTATCGGGGAGAGGCCCTGGTCAACTGGTGCCCCCGCTGCCGCACGACGATCAGTGACCTGGAGAACATCAAGCACGAGGAGGCGGGGACGCTGTGGACCATCCGCTACCACCTGGCGCGCCCCGATGGCTCTTCGGACCCCGACGCCTGGATCAGCGTCGCGACCACCAGACCGGAGACCCTGTTCGGTGACACGGCCGTGGCGGTGCATCCGGCTGACGAGCGCTACGCGAAGCTGGTGGGTCGGGAGGCGGTCCTGCCGTTCCTCGGCCGTCGCCTGCCTATCGTCGCCGACGATCACGTCGAGCGGGAGTTCGGGACCGGCGCCGTGAAGATCACCCCGGCGCACGACTTTGACGACTACGAACTGGCGAAGCGCCACGGCCTGCCCATGATCAGCGTGCTTGACGAGGACGCTCGCCTGAATGAGCAGACTGGCGAGTTCGCCGGGCTGGACCGATACGACGCGCGCACGCAAGTGGTGGAGCGGCTGCGCGAGATGGGGGACCTGGAGCGCGAGGATCCGCATCAGCTGGTCATCGGCCGATGCGACCGCTGCGGCACGGTGGTCGAGCCGCGGCTTTCCGTCCAATGGTTCGTCCGGGTCAAGCCGCTGGCAGATCGCGCCCTTGCCAGCGTGCGCGAGGGACGGACGCGGATCATCCCCGGCCATTACGAAAAGGTGTTCGCCCACTGGATGGAGAACATCCACGACTGGGCCGTTGGCCGCCAGCTGTGGTGGGGGCACCGCATCCCGGCCTGGTACTGCCCGGACGAGCACATCACGGTGTCCGATGCCGGCGATGGCCCGGACGCATGCGCCGATTGCGGCCGATCGGCAGCCGAGCTGACGCAGGAGACGGACATCTTCGATACCTGGTTCTCCAGCGGCCTGTGGCCATTCTCCACGCTGGGCTGGCCTGAAGAGACGCCGGACCTGCGGCGCTTCTACCCGACCCAGGTCATGGAAACCGCCTACGAGATCCTGTTCTTCTGGGTGGCGCGGATGATGATGCTCGGCCTCTTCCTGACCGACGTGGAGCCATTCCAGACCGTGTACCTGCACGGCATCGTCCGCGATCCCATGGGCTCCAAGATGAGCAAGACCAAGGGCAACGTGGTCGACCCGCTGGAGATGATCGAGGACATCGGGGCGGATGCCCTGCGGGTCGCGCTCGTCTCCGGCAACGCTCCCGGCGTCGACCAGCGGCTGACCGATTCCAAGCTGACGGGCGGACGCAACTTCACCAACAAGATCTGGAACGCCGCTCGCTTCGTGCTGGGCGCTCGCCCTGATCCGATGGCGGAGCCGACCGGTGACGATTCGCTGGCGGAGCGCTGGATCAGGGCCCGCCTGGCGGCGACGATCGAGCGCGCCACGCGCCAGCTCGACGCGCTGGACCTGGCCGGTTATTCCGCCACGATCCACGAGTTCGCGTGGAGCGACTATTGCGACTGGTACCTGGAGATGGCCAAGGTCGAGCTGCGCCGCGACGACGCCAGCGACGGCGAGCGTGCCCGCGTGTGGCGGAGGACGACGCGGGTGCTCGGCGACCTGCTGCGCCTGGCCCACCCGCTGCTTCCGTTCATGAGCGAGGCGATCTGGCAGTCGCTCGCCGAGGCCGACCCGCGGGCCACGCGCGGCGAGGGCCTGCTGATTTGCGCGACCTGGCCGGAAGGGGTCAATCCGGCGGAGTCGGAGGTGGCTGCGGAACGGGACATGAGCGCGATCCGCGATCTGATCCGCGCGGTGCGAGACCAGCGCACAGTGTCGGGCAGCCCGGCCGGCGCCTGGCTGCCCCTGCACGTGGTGCCGGCGGGGGACGCCGAGCGGCGCGTCCTGGGCGAAGGCGCCCGCTATCTCGAAGCCCTGGCCCGCGTGCGCCCGCTGGACCTGGATGCCGCGGCGATGGACCGACCGGCGTCGGTGGGGACGACCTCCCTGGGGACCTTCTGGATCGGTGCGGATGGTGCCGCGGCGCAGGCGGCGGGCGCACGGGCCACCGCCCGACAGGCCGAGCTGCGCGAACAGGTGGACCGGCTGCGCGCCCTGGTGTCCAACGAGGCGTTCATCGCGCGGGCGCCGGCGGCCGTCGTCGAGCGAGAGCGAGCTCGCCTGGGCGAGCTGGAGTCGCAGCTCGCGGCAGTTGGGGAGGACGCCGGATAGCCGATTGGGCTATCGCGGAGCGCCATAGAGCCGCTGCTAGAATCGGCTGAATGTCCTTCCTCAGGCGCAACCGGAGAACCGAGGCTTCGCCGCCGCCGCCGCCCGTCCCCATGCAAGAGGACGTGTCGGCGCAGCAGTACCAGCTGAAGCTCAACTACCTTGCACGCTCCAGCGAGGGCCTGCGCATGCAGGCCGATCCGGCGGTGCGCGGGGCGCTGCCCGGCATCGTGGAGCCGCTGGCCAACTCGCCGGTGGAGGTCATCGACCCGTTGCCGCTGGAGTACAGCGACGCGGCGCCGTCCCTGGATCGCTTCACGGAAATGCAGCAGTGGGTGCTGGCGCGCCGCGAGATCGGTCCCATCGGCCGTCACGGGCTGTACGTGCTGGAGATCACCGACGCGCTGGACATGACGGTGGACACGTTCTTCTGCGCGCTCCTCCACGGCGAGACCGACACCAGCGGCTATCCGGACTACAACGCGATCGTCGGCGGGCTCGCCAGCCACTGGGACGAGCTCTCCGGCGAGCTGATCGTGCGCGCCGTTCTCGGCTGGGGTGGCAAGGGACAGCGTGGCGACACGGATCGCATCGGCCAGAAGCTGTTGAGCTCGCTCTACCAGCAGGTGATCGCCTCCGGATACAGCCTGGGGGCGGCCGATTCGGCGCGCTCGCCTTCCATCCACGGGCACAGCGGCCTGGTCTGCGCGCACTGCGGATTCGAGGCCGGCGTCGCCGGCGCCTTCTACTGCCCGAAGTGCGGCATGCGCATGAGCCGCGGCTGACCGGTACCTTCGGCGGGCCGTACT
>DATAOD010000220.1:0-1557 GCA_036265975.1 Candidatus Limnocylindria bacterium | reverse complement strand
CCGCGTTCCCAGGCATCGACCTCGGCCTGCCAGCGGGCGCGCAGCTCGTCGCGAAACTCCCAGCCACGCAGGCCGGAGCCGGACATGACCAGGTGGTCGACGCGCTCCGGAGCTGCGAGCGTGGCATCCAGCGCGGTCTCGGCGCCCTGTGACACGCCAACCAGGTGGGCGCGCTGGATGCCGGCGGCGTCCATCACCCCGAACAGGTCATCCCAGCGCGCGAAGGCGCCATCCGGCGGACGCGAGGACTCGCCGAAGCCACGGGCGTCGTAGCGCACCACCCGGTACGCATCCGACAGCAGCGGGACGACGTCGTCCCACATGCGGCGATCCACGATGCCGGCATGGAGCAGCACGACAGGCGGCCCATCGCCGGTCACGTCATAGGCAAGTCGGACCCCATCGGCCTCCGCGAACTGGGTCTCCGTCATGTGGTCAGCGACCGGCCAGGGCCTTGATGACGGAACGCAGCACCAGCAGCGCCACGATGCCCGCCACGATGCCCATCATCGAGATGCGGCTGACGTCGACCGCCGGCTCCCACGCGACCTCGCCGCCCTTGACGACGTAGACGCCCACCGGCCGCGCGGTAAGGCCGAAGCCCCCGCCACCGTTGTTCTGCGCGTCGCCCCCACCACCGCCGCCGCCACGGACGTCGGCCGCCGGCACGATCGTCAAGCCCTCTCGCTCGATCGGCTCGCCATAGACGCGCTTGACCGTCATCGCCTCGCGGGCGCCCTCGAGCATCTCTGTCACGTTCACTGGTGTCACCTCTGCAACGGTCTATGTGCGAAGGCGATCCAGTCTAGGCCGATCGCCTCAGGTGGGCCGATGCGCCCCGGGCTCCATCTCGACCATGGCATGGTGGATGCCGTACCGGTCCATAAGCTCCAGGTACGGAGCTGCGTCGAAGGCCTCCGGCCCGAGCACGCCCGTGCCCGACCAGGTCCCGTTGGCCAGCAGCTCCATGGCCAGCACCGGGTTGAAGCCGGTCTGCCAGCCGACCACCTGACTGCCCGTGGTGCGGAGCGTTTCGGCAGCGTCAGCCATCTGGTACAGGAACACCTCGCGCGGCTTGCCGTCCCTGGAGCCGATGACCCACGTGCCCACGATCGCGCGACCGACCATCTTGTCCCCCATCGTCACGGGGTCCGGCACCACCGCCGCCACCACGTCCCGCGGGGAGACGCTTGCCCCGCGGACCTGCACCGGATCGGTGCGATCGAGGCCGATGTCGTGCAGGAACCTGAGCTTCTCGATGAAGTCGCTGCCGAGCGCGTACTTGAACGTCACGCGCCGGACGTGCGGCAGCCAGCGCGGGACGAGCAGGACCTCCTCGTGCTCCACGTTCACGCATTCCACCGGGCCGATGCCCTCGGGGAACGGGAACTCCTCGGGGGCGCTGAACGGCTCGGTGGTGTGCCAGTCGCCATCGGACCAGATCACCGGCGGGTTGAGGCACTCCTCGATGGTGGTCCAGATGCTGAACACCGGCGCGAAGGCGAAGCCGGGAATGTGCAGGTCGCCGCCGTCGCGGATGTGGACCTCGTCGACCTG
>DATAOD010000219.1:0-2466 GCA_036265975.1 Candidatus Limnocylindria bacterium | reverse complement strand
GCCACCGCCCGGTGGCGCTTGAGCCGGTTGATGCCGCACTCCACCGCATGGCGCAGCTTGTAGGCGACCCGGTCCAAGGCCGGCGGGCGGCCACCGTGTCGGCCCCTGGCCCGCCGGTGGGCGGCCTGGTCATCCTTCTCGGGGATGACCGCGCCGATGCCCCGGCAGCGCAGCAAGGCGCGGTTGGCGCGGCTGCTGTAGGCCTTGTCGGCCAGCACCCGCTCAGGCCGGGTGCGGGGCCGTCCTGGGCCCAGGCGCGGCACCCGGATGCCAGCAAGCACCGCGGCGAACTGGGGGCTGTCGCCACGCTGGCCGGCGGTCACCACGACCGACAAGGGCTTCTGGCGCTGCTCGACCGCCAGGTGCAGCTTGGTCGTCAGCCCGCCCCGGGAGCGCCCGAGGGCATGGTCGGCCGGCTCGATGTCGACTCCGCCCGGTTCTTCGCGTTGCCGATCCCCCCTTTGCGGGCCCCGGCGGCGTGCTGGTGGGCCCGGGTGATGGTGGTGTCGATGCTGACGTCCCAGGTGATCAGCCCGCGCACGTCCGCCTGGGCCTGCAGCTGGGTCAGGATCCGGCGCCAGGTGCCGTCGCGCTGCCAGCGGCGAAACAGCCCGTACACCGTCTGCCAGGGGCCGTAGCGGGCGGGCACGTCGCGCCACGGCGCCCCGGTGCGGGTGCGCCAGCGGATCCCGTTGATGAGCTGGCGTTTGCTCCAGGTGGGCGGCCGGCCTGGCTTCTTGCCGGTGGGCAGCAGCGGCTCCAGCCTGGCCCACTGCTCGTTGGTCAGGTCTCCTCGTCCCATGCAGGGAACATCTCACAGAACCCGCCCACTTCTGAAACACACCCTAGTCACGAGGGCTCTGAAGCTTCTATGGCTGTCAAGTGGTCGCGATCTTCTCCTTTTGGGCGTGGGCCGGTGGTGCCTCGAGGAGCTTGAACAGCCGGCGGGCGAGGTAGCGCTTCAGGCATCGTTGGATCTCCCGCGCTGTCTTGCCCTCCGCGATGCGGCGGGCGACGTAGGCGCGGGTCTCGGCGTGGTAGGCCATGCGTGACCGCACGATGGTGTGCAAGGCCCGGTTGAGCTGCCGGTCACCGCTGCGGTTGAGGCGATGACGCACGACCTTGCCGGACGACGCCTCGATCGGCGCTGCCCCGCCGAGCATGGCGAAGGCGGCCTCCGAGCGCAGCCGGCCGGCATGTGACCAGGCGTTGAGCAGCTGGGCGGCACAGATCACCCCGATGCCCGGCTCGGCCAGCAGCCCCGGCGCGCGCCGGCGGATGAGCGTGTCGAGCTCAGCGTGGAGATCGTCAGCTTCGGCTGCAAGGGCGAGCGAGCGCTGCGCGGTGCGGCGCAGCGCGGCGATCGTGGCGCGATATTCGATCGGCTGGGTTGGGTGGCTGCGCAAGCGAGCGCAGCGAGCCAGCAGCTGGTCGGTCGCCAGCGCGCGCAGCTGCCGGCGCCGGCGCTCGGGAGCGTTGACGACCAGCGCCTTGAGGTGGTTGATCGCGCACGTGGGGGCCTGCATCGCGCTGTGGCGGGTGGTGACCAGGACCCCAATGGCCTCCCGGTCGCCGCGCTGGCGCGGCTGGGCCAGGTGCTCGCGGCCAAGCGCCTCGCGAGCGGCTCGGACCGCGTCCAGGTCGTCGGTCTTGGCGCCGTTGCGGCGCGCCGGGCGGGCAGGACGGTCGACCTCGACCACCCACTCGCCCTGCTCAAGCAGGTGGGTCGTCAGGCCGGCCCGTAGCTGCCAGTGCCCTCGATCGCCCAGACCCGGCGGCCTGGTGCCTGCTCGACGGCGAACCGGTAAACGTGCAGGTAGCCGTCGGCGTCGGCGGGGACGGTCTGATGTGCGAGGGCCGCACCGGTCGGGGTCACCACCGCGGCGGTGTGTGTGGCCGTATGGGTGTCGACCCCGATGATGTAGTCGACGCGATCTGCCAGCATGCTGCTGCTGGCTCCTTCGCGGGGTGGCGGTGGTCGGTGCCGGCCTTGGCGAGGGAGACCGCGTGGCAGGACGGTGATGGGTCACGCCGGACGGCGGACAGGCTTCTGATCAGGCCAACATCGCGGGGCGCCAGGCCGGCGCCGGCACCACCGCAGACAGTTCAGTGCCAAGGCAGCCATCAGGGCGTCAGTTGCGTTGTGAGTCATGCCGCGGTACCAGTGCCGATCCTGACAGCGATCCCTCCAGACCGCCCTGGCAGTCTCACAGTTGCGTTGCGCCGGCCCAAGGCAGCCTGAAGTCGCCTCGTCCGCTCGGATCAGATCGCCAAAACCAGTTCGTCGACCGCGACCACCAGCCGCCGATTGGTGGACTCCTCGACCGCCAGTTCGTAGTGCCCGCGCCGAAGGTTCTGGATGAACCCATGCCCGGCGATGATCACGCTGGCGCTACGGTCCTGCTTGAGCCCTCGCATCGTCGCAAACGCGCCTTCAGCCTTCCGTGATCCGCCTCGACCCGGTTG
>DATAOD010000218.1:0-15032 GCA_036265975.1 Candidatus Limnocylindria bacterium | reverse complement strand
GAAGCGCGACGGGCCTGTGCTACCGTGCGGCCACAACGCGGCCCCCGTCCAAGTCGAATCTCGTAGCTCGCCGGCCGCGATAACGGAGGCACCTCGACTTATGGACTTTTCCAAGCTCGATTCCAACGAGAAGCTGGCCGTCTATGGGGCCGGAGCTGCGATCCTGGGCGCCATCATCGCGCAGATCGGCAGCTTCTACGGCGCCGGCGGCCTGTGGCTGTCGTTGCTGCTCGCCATCGCCATGCTGGCGATCGTCTTCATGCCGCAGTGGTCGCCGACCACAAACCTTCCGGGCAGCAAGGGCAGCCTGATGCTGATCGTGGGCGGAATCGCCGGCATTGGCGCCCTCCTTGGCCTGCTGGCCATCCTCCCGGCGCTGGGGGCGTTCGGACTGTATGGCGGCCTGTGGTTCATCGGGATCCTGATCGGGATCATCGGCGGACTTCTGATGGGCTGGGCCGGATGGCAGGCGTTCCAGGCCGAGGGTGGGAAGTTCCAGGTCGGCACGGCGCCCGCGAGCTCCGGCTCGACGGCCGGTGCCTCGACCCCGGCAGCGCCACCGCCGGCACCGCCGGCAACGCCGGCCGCGCCACCGCCAGCAGCCCCTCCCGCTGAGCCCATGCGCTCGGAAGAGCCGATGCGCACCGATGAGCCGATGGGCGGCATGGGTGGCTCGGAGGACGACCGGACCTAATCCCGCAGCAGCTCCTCGGTGAGCGTCACGAGCAGGTCGACCGGGTCGGCCTGCTCGTTCATTTCCGCGCCCCGCGCGGCCGCCAGGCTGTTGGCCACCGCGTCGCCGGCCAGCCCGTCGTCGATGGCGTCGATGGCCTCGCTCAGCAGCCGGCGGCGCTCTGAGCTTTCCTCGCCACTGGCCACGTCGCGGACCAACGAGGACAGGTCCTCGTGGCTCGCCTCCATGTCCTGCGGCGGATTCTCGAAGGCCTCCTCGAAATAGGCGATCGCCAGGGCCAGCAGCACATCGCGCTGCGCCGGCCCCTCACGGATGGTCGAGCCGTCGCCGACTGCCAGCCGAGGGCCGTCGGTGCGCCATCCGAAGCCAACCCATGGGCCGTCGGGGCGAATGCGCCCGATGGCTCGCACCTCTTCCATTGCGCGTCCGCCCCGCATCTTCCCGAGGCGTGCGGCTTAGGAGTCTGCCTTGCTTGCCGGCAGCACCACGATCCGCCGGTTTGGCTCCACGCCCACGCTCTGGGTGCGGACCTTCGGGTTCTCGACCAGGGCCATGTGCACGATCCGCCGCTCGATGGCCGGCATCGGCTCCAGCTGGATGATCTTGCCGCTCTGGATCACCCGCTTGGCGGCGCGGTCGGCGACGTCCCGCAGCTGCTCCTCGCGGCGGCCGCGGTAGTTCTCGATGTCGACCACGATCCGGTGCCACTCCCCCTCGCGCTTGGCCACGATCAGGTTGACCAGGTGCTGCAGGCTGGCCAGCTTCTCCCCACGCCGGCCGATGAGCACGCCCAGGTCCGATCCCTTCACGTTGAGCTTCGAGGTCTCGCTGCCCATGGTGATCTCAACGGTTGCATCCACGCCCATCAGCCGCAGCATCTCGGTCACGACGTCGCGCCCGCCCTCGATGGCGCTGCGCTCGGCGTCGGTCAGCTCCTCGAGCGGCTTGGCGGGGATGAACGGCGCCGGCTCGCGGGGTGGGCGATCCGTCCGCGGCTCCCGGGGCTCGCGTGGCTCACGGCGTGGTGCGCGCGCCACGCGTCCTTCGCCGCCGCGTTCCCGTCCGCCTCGCTCGCCCCTGGGACGGCTCCCTCGCATGCCGCCGCGCCCTCCGCGGGCATTGCGCTCCATGCGGGCAAGCTCCGCAACCTGGTCGCCCTCCGTGTCGAGGGCCGCCGGCGCCTCGGCGCCGTTGGATCCATCGGCCTCATCGGCTGGCTCGGCTGCCGGCTCGGCCATGCGAACCGTGTCAGCGGCGGCCACCGCCGATTTGGGCGCCGCCAGGATGCGCGCGTCCTCGCCGCCGACACCCAGGATGCCCCGGCTGCCCTGCGAGAGGATCTCGATGTCCAGGTCGGAGAGGTCAGAGCCGAACTCGCGCATGGCGGTCCGAATGGCCTCCTCGACGTTCTTACCGTTGAATTCCTTGAACGTCATCGTCGTCGACCTCGTCGTCGCCTGGTCCCGGAGCGCGGCTGCTGGCGACTGTTGCCGGGCGCGGTGCGCGGGCCAGTGGTGGATGGGGAGCGCTCATCGGCTGCCCCCTTGGTCTCGTCCTTCGCGGACTTGCCATTCGATTGGGCAACCCGCTTGGGCGTGGCGTCAGCGGGCAGGGGCGCCCATCTCGGCTGCCAGCCGAGAATGGGGAACAGGTTGCCCCAGCCCATGATGAAATACTGCTGCACGATCAGGGTCACGGTGAGCACCAGGTAGTACAGGATCAGGCCGCTGGGGAAGAAGGCGCCCCACACGACCATCATGAACGGGAAGACGTAGGTCAGCGTGGTGGTCGTGCTGGAGGTCGGATCGTCCGGATCCGGCCGCGGGCTGGTCATCTTTGCCTGGACGAACTGGAAGATGCCGGCCAGCAGGGCGAGCGCACTGATGCTGAAGCCCAGAACCGGCAGGCTGAAGATGTGGTCGACGCGTGCCAGGTCCAGCCCGAACAGCCAGCTCACCGTGCTGTCGATCGGTCCGCCCAGCTTCAGCGGATCGATCAGCTGGCAGTTGATGGGCAGGAACTGCGACAGCTGCGCGTACGCCGGCAGGTTGCAGGCTCCTGTCACCGCCACGTGGTAGGTGTGCTGCGCGGTGGGATCGGCGACGACCACGCCGGCGGCCTGCAGCGCGTCGAACGCCGCCCGGTTGCCGTCGTTGGGCTGGAAGTTGCTGATCACCCCAGACGCCCGCAGCAGCACCTGGTACAGGGAGAAGAGGATCGGCAGCTGCAGCACCAGCGGCAGGCAGCCGCCCAGCTGGCTGACCCCGTGCTCCTTGTAGAGAGCCTGCTGCTCCTCGAAGATCTTCTGGTTGTTGCCCTTGTGCTTGCGCCGGATCTCGCGAACCAGCGGCTGCATGCGCTGCATCTCTTTCTGTGACCGGATCTGCCGCACGAACAGCGGCCACAGGATGAGGCGCACCACCACCACGAACACGATGATGGCCAGTGCCAGGTCGGAGAACAGGACGCGGTAGAGAAGGACCAGCAGGTTGAAGAGGGGCAGGAAGACGACGTCCCACGGCGGGGTGAAGTGCTCGATCCCCATGAACGCGCCGAATGGCAATGACAAGTTCAGTCTTCCCTCAGCCTCAGCGAACCGGGTCGTAGCCGCCGGGATGGAGTGGATGGCAGCGACTGATGCGCATCAGTCCCATCCACGACCCGCGCAGCAGCCCGTAGCGTTCGATCGCCTGGTACGTGTACTCGGAGCAGGACGGCGAATAGCGGCAGCTGGGCGGCAGCCAGGCGAACAGCCACTGGTAGCCGCGGACCATGCCCAGGCCGATCTTCCTCATACCCCGATTCCCGATCGCTCCAGGAGCGATCCAAGTGCCTCGCGCAGCTCCGCGTGGCCTGCTTCGGCGGCCTCCGGTCGCGCGATCAGGAGCAGGTCCCAGCCTGGCCCGATCTCGCCGCCGCGCTCGCGTACCAACTCGCGCAGCCGGCGCCGTACCCGATTGCGCTGAACCGCGCCGCCGAGCGATTTGGGTGTGCTCAGACCCAGTCTCGATTCAGAACGGCTGGTGCGCAGCGATCGCAGCACCAGCAGCCGGTTCGAGCGGGCCGTTCCGCTCCGCGCCAGCGCATCGAAGTCCGCCTTGTGCCGAAGCACCGGAAAGGCAGGCACTCGTCGGCGCCCCTGCGCGTCAGGCGGTGAGCCGCTTGCGTCCCTTCGCGCGTCGTCGGGCCAGCACGTGCCGTCCGCCCTTCGAAGCCATGCGGGCGCGGAAGCCATGTTCCCGCTTCCGAGCGCGCTTCTTGGGCTGATAGGTCCTCTTCATCGGTGCGTGCCAGTCCTCTTGTTCAGCGGCGAGCGAGTCTCGTAACGCCGCGACAAACACACGAACGGCTGGCTCACGCCAGCCTCATCCAGTGCCATTTCGGCACGTCTCGCTCTGCGCGCGGATGATACCCCACCGTCGCGGCGGAGTGTCAAACGCGAACCCATTGCCCGCGCCGAAAGGCCGCTGCTACACTGGCCCGACCCCCGAGGCCGGGCGCCGAAAACCCGCGGTCCCGCGCCGTCCGGAGGGAGTAGGATTCCGGTCCCGACGACCCCTCCGTGACCCGATGGGAGACGGCAGATTGATGGATGCGAAGCAGGTCTGGCGTGCCGTGCTGGGCGAGCTGCAGGTCAGTCTCTCGCCCGCGAACTTCGAGACCTGGCTGAAGGACACGACCCTCGTCGAGATCGACGAGACCCGCTTTCGCATCGCTGCCCCCAATGGTTTCGCCCGTGACTGGCTGGACAACCGCTATCGGACCCTGGTGAGCCAGACCCTGGCCCGGGTCGTGAACGGCTCGGTCCAGGTCGAGTTCGTGGTGGCCGATGCCTCCGGCCCGCTCCCCGAGCAGATGGACGAGGACGGCCTGCCGCCACCGCCCGCATCTGCCGGCGGCAACACCGTCAACCTGAACGGCCGCTACGCGTTCGCCAACTTCATCGTCGGCTCGGCCAACCGCCTCGCCCACGCCGCCGCGCTGAGCGTCGCCGAGCGGCCGGGACATGCCTACAACCCGCTGTTCCTGTACGGCGGCGTGGGGCTGGGCAAGACGCACCTGATGCACGCCATCGGCAACGCGGTAGCGGCCAAGTTCCCCCGCAAGCGGATCCTGTACGCCACGTCGGAGAAGTTCACGAACGATTTCATCAACTCCATCCGCGAGCAGAAGATGGAGGACTTCCGGAACCGATACCGCCGAATCGACGTGCTGCTCATCGACGACATCCAGTTCATTGCCGAGCGGGAGCGCACCCAGGAGGAGTTCTTCCACACCTTCAACGCGATCCACGAGGCCGGCAAGCAGATCGTGCTGTCGTCGGACCGGCCGCCGAAGGCAATCACCACCCTGGAGGAGCGGCTGCGCTCCCGGTTCGAGTGGGGCCTCATCGCCGACCTGACCCCGCCGGACCTCGAGACCCGCATCGCCATCCTGCGCTCCAAGGCGGAAGACCAGCTCAACCTCATCCCGGCGGAGGTCATCGAGTTCATCGCCCGCAAAGTCGTCAGCAATGTGCGCGAGCTGGAGGGCGCGCTGAACCGAGTCATCGCCTACGCGTCGATGTCCGGCATGCCCATCAATAACGAGCTCGCCTCGGCGGTGCTCTCCAACGTCATGTACAACCCCAAGAAGCGGTCGATCACCCCGCAGCGCATCGTGCGCGCGGTGGCCGACTACTACGGGGTCAACCTGGACCAGCTGCGCAGCAGCAAGCGCGACCGGGCCATCGTGGTGCCGCGCCAGATCGCCATGTTCCTGATCCGCGAGGAGACGGACATCAGCCTGCTGCGCATCGGCGCCGAGCTCGGCGGGCGCGATCACTCGACCGTCCTGCATGCCTGCGACAAGATCGCGCGCGAGCTGGCCGAGAACGACGAGATGCGCCGCGAGATCAGCGCGGTGCGGGAGATGATCTATTCGGAGTGATCCGCTCCGCATCGCCGCGTGGATAACCCACCCGATCCGGTGGAGATCGTCCATCGGCAGTGGACAACGTGGCGCGGCGCGGAAGGGGGAGGCATCGGCTCAAGGGTGGTTTCGCCCGATTTGTGCACCGATGGAGCGGTGCTTGTCGGTCGCGAATCCACTACGGAGGGCCGGATACCAACAGCGTTCGAGGGCCTGCCGGAGCACGATTGGGCCAGGCGTTCCACATGGTCCACACGCCTACGAGGGGAGACTACGGAATAGGTATTCTTCTCATGGTTTCGTAATGGAATGGAGTGGCGCTTCACGGTGCGCAGCGAGACGCCCGTCAAGCCCAGCGAGGGTGAGGGCTCGATGAACATCTCGGTCATGCAGGAGAACCTGGCGCGTGGCCTGGGCGTGGTGAGCCGCGCGGTCAGCAGCAGGGCAACCCTGCCGGTTCTCGCCAACGTGCTGATGAAGACGGAGGACTCCGGCCTCAAGCTGACTGCCACCAACCTGGAGATCGGCATCAACTGCTGGGTGCCGGGCAAGGTCGAGGCGGAGGGCGAGATCACGGTGCCCGCCAAGCTGCTGACCGACCTGGTCAGCTCGCTGCCGAACCAGCGCATTGACCTGGAGCTCTCCGCCAAGGACCGGACGCTGAAGGTGTCGAGCGGGAACAGCCGCTCCAGCATCAAGGGCATCGACGCGGACGAGTTTCCGGTGGTCGCCGCCATCGGCGACGCTCCGGCGACCAGCGTGGCGGCGCGCGACCTGCACGACGCGCTGGCGGAGGTGGTGTTCGCGGCCGCCAGCGACGAGAGCCGGCCCATCCTGACCGGCGTCCTCACCAAGCTGGCCGGCGAGTCCATGACCCTGGCCGCCGCCGACAACTACCGGATCGCGGTGCGGACCCTGGCCACCAGCCGGGCGGTGGCGCCGGAGATCAGCATCGTGGTGCCGGCCCGCTCGTATGCCGAGCTGATGCGGATCCTGCCCGACTCGGACGATCCCATCGACATCACCATCACGCCCAACAAGAGCCAGATCCTGTTCCACGTGGAGGGGATCGACCTCGTCTCGCGCCTTATCGAGGGCCAGTTCCCGAACTACGAGCCGGTGATCCCAACGGCCCATACCAGCCGGGCCGTGATCGATCGCGAGTCGTTCCTGGCGGGGGCCCGGCGCGCGAGCATCTTCGCGCGCGACAGCGCAAACATCGTGAAGGTGGAGCTCGGCGGAGACGGGGAGGGCCTGTCCATAACGGCGCACGCCGCCGACGTCGGCGAGAACGCGGACACGCTGGACGCGGCGCTGGACGGGCAGTCCACCACCATCGCCTTCAACGCGCGCTACCTGATCGACGTGCTGTCAAACCTCCGCGCCGATGAGGCCGCGCTGGAGCTGTCCGGGCCGCTCGCCCCGGGCGTGATCCGCGGCGTTGGCAAGGAAGACTACGTGCACGTCATCATGCCCGTCCGCACCGCGTCCTAAGCCGGCCGGGATCCGTCTCGGCGCCATGCGCCTCACCCGACTCAGCCTCACCGACTTCCGCAGCTACCCGTCCGCCGAGCTGCATCCGGATGACGGCCTGACCATCGTTGCCGGGCCGAACGGCGCCGGCAAGACGAACCTGCTGGAGGCGGTGCACGTGGCGGTCACCGGTCGCTCGCATCGGGCCGGTGCCGACTCCGAGCTTGTGCGACATGGCCAGGCCTTCGCGCGCATCCGCCTGGACCTGGGAGCCGATGGAGCCGATGCGCCCGGATCGCGCATCGAGCTGGTGGTTCCCGGCGAGGTCGCGATCCCCGAGGTCCGCAAGCGCCTGCTCGTGAACGGCATCCCGCGGCGCGCCACGGCGGTGACCGAGATCGCCCGCTCGGTGCTGTTCCGGCCGGAGGAGATGCTGCTGCTGGTGGGCGCGCCCTCGGAGCGGCGGCGATTCCTGGACGCGATCCTGGCGCAGCGTGACCGGGCCGCGGCCCGCGACCTGGGGGAGCTGGCGCGGGTGCTGGCCCAGCGCAACGCCCTGCTGCGGGCGATCCGCCGCGAGGAGGCCGGCGAGGAGGGCCTGGCGTTCTGGGACGAGCAGCTGGCGCAGAGCGGCGCCCGGGTCATGGCCGCGCGCCTCCGGCTGGTGGCTGAGATGGACGGCCGCCTGCCCGCCCTGCATGACGCGGTGGCGCCGCGTGACGAGCAGGACGACAGGGTCCGTATCTCGTACCTCGACACGCTGAAGGACGCCTGGCCGGAACGGCCCGACGGAGCGGACGCGGAGTCACTGGTCGCCGCGTTCCGGCGGCGCATGGCCGACGCACGGCAGAAGGAGCTGTGGAACGGCGTGACGCTGATCGGCCCGCACCGCGACGATCTGCGGGTGGAGCTCGCCGGCCGCGACGTCGCCACCCATGCCAGTCGCGGACAGCAGCGCACCATCATCGTGGCCATGAAGCTCGCCGAGCGGGAGCTGCTGGCTGGCGAGGATGGCCCCGAGCCCATCGTCCTGTTGGACGACGTCTTCAGCGAGCTGGACCCTGAGCGGGCGGAGCGCACGCTGGGCCTGCTGCTCGAGCGCGGCCAGGTGCTGGTGACGACCGCCGACCTGGGGCTGCTGCCCGCACGGCGGCGGCGGGGCGTATCGGTCTGGAACGTTGGCGATGGGGAGCTGCGGCGTGCCCCGAAGGTGGCGTGAGGTGGCGCCATGACCAACCGCACCGAGGAGGCCGGGGTGGCCGTGCAGCGTGCCCTGCTGGCCTGCATGGGGCCTGCAGCGGCCGAGCAGCTGGCCACCGCCCAGCTGCGCCTGGCCTGGCAGGAAACCGTTGCCGATGCCGGCTTGAACCGTGGCGGGCTCAGCAGCTGGCTGGTTCGCCACAACAACGGGACCGGCTACGTGGAGGCCTCGGAGAGCATCCTGGCCCAGGAGCTCACGCTGCGTGCCGATGCGCTGGTGGCGAGCGTGAACTGGCGCATGAAGGGGCGGCCGGGGGCGACCATCGAGCTTGCCCGACTGGCCATATCGGTGGGTCGTGGGGCGGGTTCCCGCTCCCTATAATCGCCCCGGAGCGGTGCCACGTGGTGCCGCCATCAGCGCCGCTGGGTAGCCCATGACCAACCGCCTGGCCACCCGACTCGGGCTGCCGGCGCCGGAGGACCGGCTGCCCGGTGCCCTTGACCTCGTGCGCTTCCACGAGCCCGCGACCGGCTCCCTGGTGCGGACGAAGGGCAGCCTTTTCCTGCTCGCGCAGCTGACCGGCGGTGACGTCCACCTGGCGCGTGCCGCGGCGGAGGCCCTGGAGCAGGTCGAGCACGACTACTACTACGACCTGTCGGCCGGTGCGCTGGGTGCGCTGGGCAAGGCGCTGGCAAACGCGAACCGCCGGCTGTACCACCAGCGGGGCCGGCTGGGCATCCCGCGGCGCAGCGGGGTGAGCATCATCGCCATGGCCATTCGTGGCCGCGAGGCGCACGTCGCCAAGCTGGGCCCGGCGGCGGCCGTCATCCTGCGCGAGGCGCGCATGTACGAGCTGCCGCCGCCTCCCGCGGTCCACGAGGAAGATCCCCGGGTGCGTGAGCGGCGCGTCGCCGCCACGCTGGGCGAGGCGCTCGAGATCACGCCCTACACCTGGCACGGCGAGCTCGCCGCCGGGGACCGGATGGCGCTGGTCAGCCGCAACCTGGCCACGGTCGTGGGCGTCGAGGAGCTGAAGCAGGCACTGCTGACCCTGCGCCCCTCCGCCGCGGTGGAGCACGTGGAGCGGCTGTTCCAGATCCGCGGCGGCCGCGGCTCCGACGGCATCCTGGCCCTGGAGATCACCGAGTTGCCGGCCACCGCCACCACCCGACAGCTGGAGCCGGTGCGTCCGGCGGAGCCGCTGGCCGGGCTGCCGGACCAGAGCCCGGTGCCGCTGGCCGACGCCATCGGCCGCGGCCTGCACCGCACCGGCGACGCGATCGACGGGCTGCAGGCACTGGTCGGCCGGATCGTGCTGTATGGGTTCAACTTCCTGCTGGCCTTCGTGCCGCGGCGCCGGCCGCAGTACCCGCGCCAGATCCTGCGCACGGCGGCCGTGGAGGAAAGCCGCCGGCGTCGTCTGGGGCTGGTGGGCATGGCCGCAGTCGCCGGAATGCTGGCGCTGGGCAGCAGCGTGGCCAGCCTGCCGGCGGTGCCGCCGGCGGACGCCATTCCGCGGGCGCTGGTGGCGCGCCAGGCTATCGAGCAGACGCACGAGCTGATGGCCCAGATCGCGGAGCGCGTCGACGGACACGACATGATCGATCGATCGCCGGAAACGGCCACCGGGATCCTGAACGACGCCTACGCGGCGCTGCAGCGTGCCGCCGGTGCGGGCGTGCCACGCCAGGCGCTGGAACGGCTGCAGACGCGCGTCGACGGCGGCCTGGACCGTATCTACGCCGTGACCCGCCTGGGCGAGGCGACGCCGGTGACCAACCTCGCCACTGCCTTCGAGGGCATCCAGCCGTACGACATGGTCATCGGCTCCGATGGCTCGATGTGGGTCGTCGACCGCGGCCGCGGCCGGGTGGTGCACGTCACGCCGCGCGGCACGGCCACGGTGGTGTATCGGTCCGGCCAGGCCATCGGCAGCCTGACCGCCGGGGAGCCATGGATGATCGCCACCGCCGCGACCGACGTGGTGCTGCTCGATCGGCAGCGCCAGGCCTGGCGCTTCGACCTGCGGGAGCAACAGCCGCGGCCGCTGCGCCTGCCGGGGCTGGAGGACATCGGCGGCAAGAGCAGCCTGCTGGCAGCGCTGCAGCATCGGCCCCCGCTGGAGATCTTCAACCTCTACGTGGTGGATGCCGCGCGCAATGACGTGCGGAAGTGGTCGCCCGGCGACGTGGTGCCGGTGGTCTATCCGCAGAGGCCGGAGAAGTTCCTGGTCGGCAAGCCGGACCTGCGCCCGGCCGATGCGCGCGACCTGTTCGTGGACGTCAACCTGTGGCTGCTGCAGCGGGCCACCGTCACCCGTGTCAACTTCGGCGTCCCGCTGGCCCAGGAGGACTACTCGCTCGACCCGCCGCCGGACGGCGAAGTGCGACACGCGCTCGACTACCGGCTCCTGGATGGCGCCACTGTGGGCGACCGCGAGCTGTTCTACGTGTACGACGCGGCCAACGCCAGGATCATCGCCTTCCAGCGCGCCGACGGCGCCTTCGTGCGGCAGTGGATGGCTCCACGCACCGGCGATTGGGCCGGGCTGCTGGACGACGTGGTCGCCATGAACGTGGGCTCCGTGCCGGACGGGCCGCCGGTGGCGACCCTGCTGACCCCTGACCGCATCGTGCGGGTCGTGCTCGAGTAGACCCGTCTAGAATCGGACCCATGCGCGACCAGCCATTCGGCCGGGTCCGGCTGATCGAGATGGTGGTCGAGAGCGTGCGCGTGCACATGCTCTCCAGCCAGCACGTGGTCATCCTGAAGGAGTCCGAACGGGACCGATACCTCCCCATCTGGATCGGTCCGTCGGAGGCGAACGCCATCGCCATGCGCCTGCAGGGCCTGACCGCAGAGCGGCCCCTGACCCACGACCTGCTGGTGTCGGTGCTGGGCGCGTTGAACTCCAGCCTGAGCCGGGTGGTGGTCACCCACGTCACCGATGGCACCTTCCACGCGCGCCTCTACCTGGAGCTGGCCGACGGCAGCGAGGCGGAGATCGACTCCCGTACTTCGGATGCCATCGCGATCGCGGTACGCACCGGCTCCACGATCTACGTGGACGAACGCGTCCTGGACGAGGCCGGCGTGGAGCCGGAGCAGGAGGACGGGGAGTCGGACGAGAAGCTCGCCGTCTTCCGGGAGTTCGTCAATTCCCTGGACGTGGACCTCGAATCCGGCGAGAGTCCGCCGCCGGAGGAGCAGAGCTAGCTCCCGCGTCCCCTTGCCGCCGCCCCGTGCTCGAACCGTGCTCGAACCGTGCTCGAACCGTGCTCGAAACGTCCTAATTCACACCAGGACGTCACTAACGCGCCGATCCGTGCTCGAAACGTCCCAATTCACGCCAGGACGTCACTAAGTTCAGGTGAGGGCGAGAAATGGCCCGAATTGGCACCTAATTCTCACCTAGAGCGTCATTACGGCCTGTTTCACCGCAGTTCGCGACGATAAAGGGGCTGTGGCGTGAATTAGGACCATTCGCAGCGTCCCGCGCGCCGATTCGCGCTCGGAACGTCCCAATTCACATCAGGACGTCACTAAGTTCAGATGGTGGCGCGATTCCTCACCTAATTCCCACCCAGGGCGTCAGTAGCGCTCGTATCGGGGGACTCGCGACGATCAGGTCGCCGTGGCGTGAATTAGGCGACTCCCCCCGTTGCCGGACGGGGCGGAGAACCGGCAGATTCATTGGAGCGCCGCACAACGGCGAGAATTGCCGGCAATTGGGGCCTCCATGGGGCTGTCGACCTGCATGAGCCGCTGATAAGGCCGATTTCGTGAAATAGCGCGGCTGTCATCTGAATATGCCAATACCGACGCGAATCAGACGCCGATCGGTCGCGCGACGCGGCGCGCGTCCCGCGCAACGCGGGAATCTGGGGTCAGTCGCGGCGGGAAAGCACCTGGTCCCGACGCGTCCACAGCGCCCAGCGCAGCACGGCCAGGTCGCGGAACGTGCGCAGGATCTTGGTGAAGGAGGCACCTGTGTTGGTGCCGGCGGCGCGCGGGTAATGGTTCACGCCCACCTGCGCCATGCGGACGCGGCGCGCGCGCAGCTTGACCAGGAGCTCGGCGGACAGGAAGGGCCCATCCGCGTCCAGGCGCAGGCCGTCGAACACGGAACGCCGGAACAGCTTCATGGCGCAGTCGATGTCACGCACCCGCAGGCCGAACGCCGCCGACACGATGGCGTTGTAGGTCTTGGCGATGAAGATGCGATGGAACGGATCCCGCCGCTTGATGCGGTAGCCGATCACGGCATCGACCGGGCGACCCCCATCGGCCAGGCGGTCGAGGAGGCGGGACATCTCGCGCAGGTCGAACTGCAGGTCGCCATCGGAGAAGCCGATGAGCTCGCCGCGCGCGTTGGCAAAGCCCGCCTTCAAGGCCCCGCCGTAGCCGCGGTTGGGCTGGTGGTGGACGCGGACGCGGGGATCGGCGGCAGCCAGCGCATCGGCCAGCTCGGGTGTCCGGTCAGAGGAGCCGTCGTCGACGATCAGCACCTCGAGCGAGCCGTCGACCAGTGGCGCAATCTCGGAAAGCGCCAGCTCCACCGTGCGCTCGACGTTCTCTTCCTCGTTGAAGGCGGGGAAGAAGAACGTCATGCGCGGGCGCTGGGAGGCGGCAGGGTCCATCGGTTCGGTCATCTTCGGGCCTCGATGCGAAGCAGGTCCGTGTAGCCGGGATAGGTCGAGGTCGTCTCGGTCTGCCAGGTGGCGAGGATGTCGTCGAGCTCCCAGAAGGGTGGCACGACGTACACCGGCCGGGAATCGACAAAGCGTTCGATGGCGCCGTCGATCGTACCGTAGCCATCGTCCAGGATGTTCCGCTCGTCGATGATCTTGACGTCCGGACGCTCACCCAGCACCCAGCGGTGGTACCACAGCGGCGTGCTGTAGCTCCACCAGCTGACGATCACCGAATTCTGCGGCAGCGCGGAATAGACCGATGACACCCAGAGGTCGGCGTCGCGGTTCGATCCCTGCTCGGCGCGCTCCGGATACAGCGACAGCAGCCCGCCCAGTGGCAGCATCGCGCCGGCCGCCAGCACCAGGGCCCCGGCCATGACCGCGCCACGCCTCCGCCCGATCATGCCCCACGCCCGACGACCTGCCTCCGCCACCGCTCGTGCCGCGGCCGCCGAGATGGCGCTCAGCCCGATCCCGATGCAGACAGAGGCGATCAGCACGCTGAGCATGTAGTAGCGCGCGATGTCGCCATCCACGAAGTTCATGGAGTACACGACGTTGGCCAGGACCAGCAGCGCCAGGAAGGCGAATGCCCGCAGGTCGCGGGCAGCCAGGATCGATGCGCCGATCGCCGCCATCAGCCAGCCAGGGCCGACGAATTGCTGCTGGAGCAGCGCCTCGGCATCGGCCCACTTCAGGCCCAGGTTGTAGAGCGGGCTGCTCAACGGGTCGAACAGGGTGTGGAACTGCTCGGCGAAGACCAGGTAGCGGAAGCGCTCGAACGTGTTGGGGTGGGCGTAGAACAGCGGGGGCTCGGGCGGGATGATGGCGCGCAGGTAGATGTAGCCATAGACGCTAATACCCACCACGATCAGCGCCAGGCAGGCCAGCACCAGGCGCCAGTTGCGCCAGATATGCCGATCGACCAGCAGCACCCAGGCCGCGATGCCGAAGGCGGTCAGGCCAATGAGCGGATGCGTGGCCATGCCCAGCCCGAAGGTGAGCGCCGCACCAGCCAGCCAGCGGCCCGAAGTCGGTGAGCCGGCGCGGATCGCCGAGCGCCAGCTGACCAGCTGCCAGACCAGCAGTGCGGCCAGCAGGATGTGCAGGGCGTGCACGTCGGCACGAATCGCGTTGCGCCACGGCTCGGAGGCGAATGCGAAGCACAGCCCGCCCGCGGCGGCGCCCGCGGCGACCGTCCAGCGATGCCGCTCGACGGCCAGCTGGCCCACGATCAGCACCACCAGCCCGGCGGCCAGCGCAACGCACACCGCGGAGAGCAGGTTCATCCGCCATGCCACGGCGCCGATGGGGATGTGGCTCCACGCCCAGCCGACCAGCGTGTAGAAGGGAAAGCCGGTGGGGTGGAAGATGGACAGGGTGTACGGCACGGTCTGCGCCTCGCCGGTATCCCAGAACGCCACCGAGGGCAGCAGCGTGCGCAGGTACATCCCGAACGCGGCCAGCGCCACCGCCGCGCCGCTCCAGGTCAGCTCCGATGTCGCGTAGGGCAGCCGCCAGCCACCCGCAACCGTCGCGGGTCCGGGGGCGTCCGGACCTCGATGTATACTCACCGCCACCTTGACGTGGACGACCGTCCGGCGCCCGTGACGGCGCCGGAGGCGATGACCCGCGACTCCGTGAGGCGGCGGGGCGCGGGGCCTTCGGGTCTCCCCCTGGCGCGCGACGCGGTCGCGACCCTCATCGTCATCATCATCGGCGGGCTGCTCCTGCGCGTCCTGGTGGGCGGCGCCCTGCTTCCGCTGTCCGGCTTCCGAACGGACGTCGGTGACTTCACGGCATGGGCGGGGCGCATGGCCGCCGTCGGACCCGGCGGATTCTACTCACCGGACTACTTCGCCGATTATCCGCCCGGCTTCCTCTACGTCCTGTGGGTGCTGGGCAGCATCGGCCGCTTCTTCCAGGCGTTCGTCGGCGTCGACATCACGCGCGGGCTGGTCAAGATTCCCGGCGTCCTGGCCGATGCGGGCGTCGCCGCGATGCTCTTCCTGTATGCACGCCGATTCCTGGATGGCAAGTTCGGGACCTGGAGCGGCGA
>DATAOD010000217.1:0-3833 GCA_036265975.1 Candidatus Limnocylindria bacterium | reverse complement strand
TCGGTCCAGGCGATCCTGCGCGCGTTCAGAGGAACTTGAGGGAGCGGACCAGCTGCTCGGCGGGTCCTCGCACCGCGACGTCAGGCTGGATGTCGATCAGCAGCTGCCCCTGTGGCAGGTCCACGACGATGATTCGCTGTGCCAAGCCGGGGTAGACCAGGAGCGGACGCAGTGGCGCGTCCGGGTCCGCGGAGGCGACCAGGACGCACTGAAGGTGCGCGGGGCAGAGGCCCGGTGGCGTCGGAATCTTGCTCGCGACGGCGGCCACGTCGACCTGGGTCGCGTCGAACCCACCAACCTTGATGGAGCGCGGCTTCGAGGCGCTGAGCTGCGGGTCCTGCTCGAGCCAGGCGACGAAGTCGTCCGGCTCGGCGGCGGCCGTTCCATCGGTCTCGAATCCACCACTGGGCAGCTCGAATTCGACGCCGGCGCCCTCCATTTCGGGATTCCCGATGGACAGGACTCTCGATAGGCCCGTGCTGGTGGCGAACCAGAAGCCGGAGGGCGTGCGCTTCGGCACGACGATCGTGAACGGCGCGGCGAAATGCGGCGTGACGTACGTCAATCCCGGCTTGAGCGACCCATCCCGCATCGCTGTCGTGCCCGGTGGGGGGCTGACCGCGGGGCTCGGCGACGGGACGCTTGCCGCTGTGGAGGCAGACCCTTGAGAAGGAACCGGGCTGCCGGTAACCGCGCTGCATGCCGAGGCAAGCACCAGTGTCAGGACCGCGGTGAGTGAGCGTCGCATGGTCAGGTCCTCATCGGCCGGAAGCGGAAGTAGGCCCAGAACAGGATCGAGAAGGCAGCGAAGGCCGCGAAGACGCCGAAGGCAGCGGCAAGTGCCCCTGGCGAAAGCTCCGCCAGGTAGCCGGTGTGCGGCCCGACCAGGAAGTGGATGAAGGCGAAGGCTGAAACGCCAAACAGGAGCGCCCAGCGCCATCGGCTCCAGGCGTAGACCGTGGCGCCGGCCAGGAAGCGCATCGGCAGCAGGCCGAACGCGACTGCCTCCAGGCCGCCGACCACCACCACCGCCAGGCCGGTCTCCAGCAGGAGGCTTGTGAACGAGCTCAGCGAACCATCGCCGGAGCGCACGACGTCCAGGCCGATCCATGCCGCCAGCACGACGAGCAATGTCCAGATGGCGCCCGACGCGTTCTGGCGGCCCTCGTCGCGGGTGCTGATCTCGTCGCTGAACACGACGCCGAGGATGATCCCGTACAGGTACCCGGGCTCCAGCGCCGCCAGCCGCGAGATCGCCACGCACACGATCGCGGCCGGCAGCGTCCATGGCAGGGCGCGCACGCCAGCAGAGCCGTGGGTGCGACGGCGATAGATCAGGAGTCCCGGCAGCTCGAACGCGGCGAGCACCGCGCCAAGCCCGGCAAGCATGCCCAGGTACGTCGCCACCGAGTCGGCGGTCAGTGCCACATTCGGGCTCAGCAGCATGTAGACCGCCGCTCCCAGCGACAGGAACAGGCCAATGCCCAGCGGTGAGCTCCATAGCCGCACGAGCGGGCCGTCGGCTGTGGGGGTGCCCCGGCGGCGCAGGCGGAGCCAGCCGGCGATCTCGTCGTAGTTGCTCTCGAACGTGTCGTTGAACAGCTCCGATGTGAAGGCCATGAACAGCAACAGGAGGATTGCCAGCGCCGCGCTGCCACCCAGCGTCACCGGGTCCAGGCTGACCTTGGCCAGTGGCGTGACGCTGGCGATCAGCGTGCCGCGCGGCGGAGATGCGGGCGAGGCGCCAGGCGCGCCGGCGGGCGCCGCCGAAGGCGTCGATGACGGATTGCCGGCCAGCACGCTCTGCTCCGGCGTGGCGAGGGGCGTCGGAGAGGCACCCGCGGTCGGCTGCCGCAATGGTGACGCGGTTGGTGAGGTGGCCGGACTCGGACTCGCACTCAGCGGGGCCGGGGTGCTCTCCACCACGGCCGGGGTCGGAGTAGGCCGTGGCGTCGGACGGCGGGTCGGCTTGGGGCTGGGCGTGGCCGTGGCCGGCGGGGCAAGGACGCTGGACTGAATCCAGTAGGTGTACTGGGTCACCGAACCGTCGCTGGCGATCCGCAGCCCGCCGGACAGCGTGCACTCGCCGGCGATCGTGACCGGCCCCTCCGAACCCTCCTGCGTCCGGCTCATCACCGTCGACACGAACGTGCTCAGCTGGCTCGCGCTGCTGCGGTCGGGTGCGCAGGCAACGCCCTGCAGTGCCTCATGCCAGTCGTTGAAAGCCGGATCGGGAGGGATGAAGTAGATGGTGAGCTGGGTGCCAACCCCCAGTAGCGGCCCGGAGCCCGGTCGGATGTCGGCGTACTCGGACCACTGACCGTCGAAGTCGTTGGCGACGCAGCCGATGGCGCTGTCGGTGCCCGAGCACGCCATGTTGAGGCCCTCGCTGGTCGCGACGGCCACGACTTCCTCCGCGGTGGGGCTATGCGTGGCCAGCGTGGCGACGGGTACGACGAGAAGGCCGGCGAGAAGCAGCAGCGCGGCGGCGAGAGGAGCGCGGAAGATGCCCGGATTCCGCACGATCTGCACAGTATCGGCGCCGATGCAAGCGCGCTTGCAGGCTGTGGTCTAATCGTCATCCGGAGGTTCTCCATGACCGTCACCACCGACCGTCTGACGACCGACGAGATCCTGCACATGAACCGGCAGCACACGTTCTTCAGCTGGTCCGCGCAGGCCAAGGTCAACCCGATCGTCATCGACCATGCCGAGGGGATCTACTTCTGGGATCCGGACGGCAAGCGTTACATCGACTTCAACTCGCAGCTGATGAGCGTGAACATCGGCCACGGCGACCGCCGCGTGGCCGATGCCATCGCCGAGCAGGCACACAAGCTCGCCTTTGCCGCGCCGCAGTTCGCGACCGAGGTGCGCGGCCGCCTCGGCCACCTCCTGTCCGAGCTGACCCCAGGCGACCTGGGCACATTCTTCTTCACCCTGGGCGGCGCGGAGGCCAACGAGAACGCGCTGCGCATGGCGCGCCTTGTCACGGGACGCCAGAAGGTGATCGCTCGCTACCGCAGCTATCACGGGGCAACCGCCGGGGCCATCTCGGCCACCGGCGACCCGCGGCGCTGGGCCAACGAGCCGGGCGTGCCCGGCATCGTCCGCGTGCTGGATCCGTACCGCTACGGCAACCCGGAGCCGGACCCGGTGGACGAGCACCTCGCCTACCTGGAAGAGGTGATCCAGTACGAGGGGCCACAGACCATCGCTGCGTTCATCCTGGAGACGGTCACCGGCACCAACGGGATCCTCATCCCGCCGGATGGCTACCTGCAGGGCGTGCGTGAGCTGTGCGATCGCCACGGCATCCTGCTGATCGCCGACGAGGTGATGGCGGGCTTCGGCCGCACCGGTCGCTGGTTCGCGGTCGACCATTGGGACGTGGTGCCGGACCTGCTGACCATGGCCAAGGGCCTGACCAGCAGCTACCTGCCGCTGGGTGCGGTGGCCATGCGGCCACACATCGCCCAGCACTTCGCGGAGAAGGTGTACTACGGCGGACTGACCTACTCGGCGCATCCGGTCAGCTGTGCCGCTGCCATCGCGGCCGTGGGCGTGCTGCGCGACGACGACCTGGTCGGCAACGCGGCACGCCTGGGCCCGGTCATGGCGGAGCACCTGGCTCGCCTGAAGGCGAATCACCCCAGTGTCGGCTCCGTGCGGAACATCGGCCTGTTCGGCATCGTGGAGCTCATCCGCGACGCGCAGACCCATGAGCCGATGGCTCCCTTCAACGGCTCGTCCCCGGAGATGGCAGCCCTGGACGCCCGATTCAAGGCCGATGGGCTCTACACCATGCAGCACTGGGACGGCTTCTTCACCAA
>DATAOD010000216.1:0-24718 GCA_036265975.1 Candidatus Limnocylindria bacterium | reverse complement strand
ACGGTGACGTCGTGCACCTCGCTGACCGCGACCGGCCGGCGCTCGCGCAGCACGCTGCCGTCCGGGTTGACGGTGACGACCACCGCACCTCGCTCCCCGTCCTCGCCGAACTCGAGCGGGTCCGGGTTGCCGGGGTAGGTATGCCGCTCCGCGTCCCGCGGCAGGTGGTAGTGGCCCAGGAATGCGTGGCTGATGCCGGCCGCGGCGATCTCCGCGGCATCGAACGGGGCGTGCGGCTGCTTGCCGGGTTCCTGCCAGCCGAGCAGGCTGCGCTCCGACGCGTGCGCCAGCGCCAGGTGCACCCCGCCGCGATCCGGGCGGAAGCCGGTGAAGAAATCGTCGGTGTTGGCCGGTGCGCGGTGCGCGGCGCCCCACAGGGTCAAGCCATCGGCCAGGGACACAGGTGTCAGCCGTGCCTCGTCGAAGACCGTGACGTTGGGCGACCATTCGGTCAGCGCGTATGGGCTCTGCGGCGACAGCCAGTCATGGTTGCCGGGCGCCAGCAGCACGCGGCGATCCGTCCTGGCGAACGTCGACTGCAGGAAGGCAACCGTGTCCGGCGTGACGCGATCGTGCTCGAACAGGTCGCCGGCGCACAGCACGGCGTCGACGCGCTCCTCCTCCGCCAGGGCGACGATGCGGCGCAGCGCCTCCCGACGGTTGGCGCGCCGCAGCCGCGCCGTCTCGGGACGTGCCCACGCGAACGGCGCGTCCAGGTGCAGGTCGGCGAAATGCAGGAGCTTCACTGCCCCGAAGGGTAGCGAAGCTCGTGACAGCTAGACCGTCGCGATCGACCTGTTCAGGTCAGCGCGATCGGTGCAGTGCGAAGCTACGGAGCGGTGCTGCGGCCTGCGAGCAGGTTGTACAGGATCACGATGACCGCGATCACCAGCAGCACGTGAATGAAGAAGGCCGTGATGTGGAAGGCGAAAAACCCCAACAGCCACAGGACGACCAGGATGACGACGAGAGTCCAGAGCATCCGACACCTCCTGCTTGCTCGCTGAAGCAGGAAGCGTGCCTGCTCAGTCGCTCGCCTCGCGCTCGTTGATGAGCTGAACCACCAGCAGCACGGCCGCCACCACCAGCAGCAGGTTCACCAGCGCACCCACCTGGATCAGCAGGCCGATGAACCAGGCGACCAGCACGACCGCGATGAGCGTCCAGATCATCGGATCGCCAGCCAGGCCAGGCCCATCACCGCACCCATGACCACCACGCCGGCGATCGCCACGCCCACGGACAGCAGCAGGCTCGTTCCCGAATCCTCGACGCGCATCAGGCTGCCAGGGCCTCCATCAGCAGGTCGACGTGCTCCATGGGCTTGACGCGCTCCAGGACGTGCTCGATTTTGCCGTCGGGGCCGATGATGAAGCTCGACCGCTCGACGCCCTGGTAGGAGCGCCCCATGTACTTCTTGTCGACCCACACCCCGAATTCGTCTGCCACCTTGTGCCCCGGATCCGAGAGCAGGGGGAAGTTCAGGTCGTACTTCTCGCGGAACTTTACGTGGCTCTTGACCGAGTCCGGAGAGACGCCGAAGACGCGGATCCCGGCCGCCGTGACCCGGTCGAAGTTGTCGCGCATCGAGCAGGCCTGGGCGGTGCAGCCGGTGGTGTCGTCCTTCGGGTAGAAGTAGAGGACGTACCGCTCGCCGAGCAGGCTCTCGCGGCTGACCGTCGAGCCGTCGTGGGCCTCGAGGCTGAAGTCGGGAGCGTCTTCGCCGGGCTGCGGCTTCATCGGGCCATCCTAGCGCAGGTCGCTGTCCATCTCCTCAATCGCCACCAGCACCGAGGGGAGCTCGACCGGCTGGATCCGCGCAGCGAGGTCGCGGGCAACTTCGTCCATGAGCCCGTCCGGCGCCTCTGCCAGGTCGTGGCCGGCGCCGGGCACCAGCCTGATGGCCGGCGCGTTGCCCGCTTCGACGAGTGCCGCAGCCAGCAGGGCCGATTCGTCGGGGTGCGACCAGGCGTCTCGCTCCCCGTGGACGAGGGCCACGGAACGGTGGAGCATCGTCGCCAGCGCCAGCGGAGGCGTGTGGATCGCCTGCTCGATCCCGGCCAGCTCCAACTCGACGCTCGAGCCGCCTTTCAGGTGGAGCCGCATGACGCCCTCCCGACGCTCGGCGCGCTCGAGGACGTCCTCCGAGCTGCGGTCGAGCGCCGCCACGATCGGATGCCGGCGGTCCTCCCCGCTGCGCGCGCGCGTCGCAACGCCGCGTCGCGCCACGTCCCGCCAGGAGCGAGCCGCGGAACCGATCAGCGTAAGGGCACTGACTGCCGGGTCGCCGATCGCCACGCTGAGGGCCAGGGTGGCACCCTCGCCATGCCCCAGGATTCCGGTCCGGCGCAGGTCGAGGCGGCGGTCCGACCGCATGGCGGCCAGCTGGTCGCGCGCGTCGTCGATCCGCGTGAAGAGGCTGGTGCTCTCCCAGGCACCGTCCGACGCGCCGCAGCCGCGCGGGTCGCAGCGCAGGCTGGCCACGCCGTGACGGGCGAGCGCCTCCGCCAGTCTGCCAAGCAACCCCGGCATCTGGTCCGGGCCATCCGCGAACCAGGGGCGATGAGCCGCGCGGTCCCAGTCACCGTCACGCGTGCGCGGCAGCCACGACGGCAGCAGCAGCGCCGCCGGGGAGCGGCCACGCTCGCCAGTCGGTGGGTCGTCGGGCAGCGTCAGCGTGCCGGCCAGGCCGCCGGTCGTCGTGGCGACGCGCAGCTCCTCGGTGCGAGGCATGCGCGGAGCGTACTCCGCGACCTTCAGATGCCGGGACGCGGGCCCGGGGCCGATCGGTCCTCCAGGATGCGCCCGGCCGCCAGGCGACCGGGAGCGCCCATCACGCAGCCGCCCGGATGCGTGCCGGAGCCGCACTGGTAGTAGCCGTGCAACGGCGTGCGGTACTGCGCCCAGCCCGGAGCCGGGCGCAGGAAGAACATCTGCGGCGCCAGGAACTCGCCGGCGAAGATGTTCCCCTCCGTGAGTCCCACGGTGCGCTCGATGTCCAGCGGGGTCTGCACCTCGCGCTGCAGGACCAGGTCGCCGAATCCGGGGAAGAAGCGCTCCAGGGTGGCTTGCACGCGGTCGGCCATCGGCTCCCGTTCGTGGTCCCAGTCGGACTCGCGCAGGTGGTAGGGCGTGTACTGCACGAAGCACGACAGCACGTGCTTGCCGGGCGGCGCCATGTCCGGGTCGATGGTCGACTGGATCGCGCAATCGATGTACGGATCGGAGCTGTACCAGCCGTACTTGGCGGCGTCGAAGGCGCGCTCCAGGTAGTCGAGCGAAGGGCCGATGTTCATGAACCCGCGGTACAGGTCGGGCTGTGCCCCGAGCGTCGGGTGCGACGGCAGGCCGTCCAGGGCGAAGTTGACCTTGGAGCTGACGCCCTGGAACTTCATGCGGCGGATGTCCTCCACCAGGTCGTCGGGCAGCTCCAGCGGGTCGACCATCTCCAGGAAGGTGCGCCGCGGGTCGAGCGCACTGACCACAACATCCGCGCGGATCTCGGTCCCGTCGGCCAGCGCCACGCCGATGGCCTCGCCGTCGCGGGTCAGCACGCGCTCCACGGGCGCTTCCAGACGGATCTCGGCGCCGAAGGACTCGGCCGTGCGCGCCAGCACCTGGGTGAAGCCGCCGTTGCCGCCCTTGTGGAATGCCCACGAGCCGAACTCGCCGTCGTGCTCGCCCAGTGAGTGGAACAGCAGCACCAGGCCGCTGCCCTGCGATCGCGGGCCGACCCTGGAGCCGATGATGGAGCTCGATCCCAGGTATCCCTTCAGGATGTCCGACTCGAAGTAGTCGTCCAGGAAGTCGGCCGCGCTGCCCGTCAGCAGCCGGATGGCGTTATGCAGCGTTCGCTTGTCGAGCGACCGCAGCCGCGAGCCCAGGCCAGCCAGCCGGACCAGCTCTTCCGGATCCGAGCTGAATGGGTCCGGCGGCACCATGTCCAGCAGTGGCTTGATGGCCTGGCACACCCGATCGAGGTCGTGGCTGTACTGCTCGTAGCCATCCGCGTCGTGCGGGGAGTGGCGCGCGATCTCGCGCAGGTTCTCGTCATGGTCGCGGGTGAAGAGGAGGTGGTCCCCGTTCTCCATCGGCGCAAAGCGGGTGGACATCAGCAGCGGCAGGAAGCCGTGCTTCGGCAGCTCCAGCTCGTGGATGATCTGCGGCCGCAGCAGGCTGAGCGCATAGCTGAAGGTCGTGAACCAGAAGCCGGGACGCAGCTCCTCGGTGATCGCCGCCCCGCCGACCATTTGCCGCCGCTCCAGGACCAGCGTCTTCAGGCCGCCGCGCGCCAGGTAGGCGCCGTTGACCAGGCCGTTGTGACCGCCGCCGATGACGATCGCGTCGTAGCGCTCGGTGCTCATCGGTCCATCAGGCGCTCTTTCGCTCCGGGTTGTAGAGCGGCAGGCGCGCCGTGTGCGCCGCCACCTGCTGGTATCGGTGGTCCACGGTGAACTCCAGGAAGACTCGGGTTCCGGGCTTGGCGAGGTCGGGTCGCAAGCGCGCCAGCGCGATATGCCGCTGCAGGACGGGCGAGTACATGATGCTCGTCGCGTAGCCCACGCGGTTGCGCTGCTCGTCGTAGACCATCCAGTCCTCGTGCACGGGACGGTGGTCCTTGGGCGGGATCAGCCCGGCCTCGGTGTAGACGCGGTCGTAGTCCTGCCAGTCGACCACCAGCCCCACCATCCGCCAGCGGCTGGACTTGTCGGCGCGCTCGCGCTCGAGGGCCTTCCGCCCGATGAAGGCGCGGTCGTCGCCTTCCAGGCCCTTGAACATCCAGGCGAATCCGAGCTCCAGCGGAGTGGACCGATGCGCATCGTTGAAGGCAAAGCGGCTCGAGCCGAAGTCTGCGCCCAGCAGCAGCAGCCCGGCCTCGATCCGCAGCATGTACAGCGCGCCCATGCCGTAGGGCAGGACGCCCCAGCCGTCCGCGGCATCCCAGACGGTGTCCCAGACCGCGAGCGCGTCCGGGGTCTCGACCCAGATCTCGTAGCCCAGGTCGCCGGTGTAGCCGGTGCGGCTGACGTGCACGGCCTTGCCGCCGATGGTGCCCGTCGTGATGCCGAAGAACGGAAGCTCCCCTGCCTTCGGAACAAGGCGGGACAACAGGTCGCGGGAGCGTGGCCCCTGGACTGCCAATGCGCCGATGTCCAGGCTCACCTCCTCGACGCTGACGTCCAGCCGGCCGACCCGATCCGCAAACCAGGCGAAGTTCGGCTCCGCGCTGGTGAGCAGGAACTCGCCCGGCGCGCGGTGCTGCACGACGCCGTCCTCCAGCACGAAGCCGCGCTCGTCGAGCCAGGTCGTGTACTGGGCGTGTCCCGGCGCGCAGCCGCGGATGTCACGCGCCAGCATCCCCTCCAGGAAGCGCTCCGCGTCCCGGCCGGCGATCCGGTACTTGTACAGCGGCGAGGTGTCGAAGATGCCCGCGCTGTTGCGGACCGCGAAGTACTCGAACTTGTCCGAGGGCTGGTAGCGGGTCACCACCAGGTGCCCGGACCAGTGCTGCCACAGGCCCGTCTGGTTCAGCGCGCTGGTGCGGTCGTGGAACGGTGTGGTGTGGATCATCTCCTGCCGGATCTCGGGGCGGCGGTGAGCATAGCGGGCGTTCAGCCGAACAGGAATCGCCACGTGCCGAGGGCCAGGCTGAGGCCGACAGCCAGCATGCCGAGCATGGCGCTGCCCGCGAGCAGAAACCAGTCACTGCGTCGGACCCGTTCCTCGCGAGCCGCGGTGCGGCACGGCCGCGAGCCGAAACCCCGCGCCTCCATTGCGGACGCCAGCCGGGTCGCACGCCGGACGGCACCGACCAGGAGCGCAAGGAGCTTTCCGAAGAACACCCGCACGGCGGAGAGCGGGCCGCGACCGGCGACGCCACGTGCCCGCCGCGCGAGCGAGAGGACCTGCCACTCCACCGCCATCACCGGCACCAGCCGCGCGGCGGCCAGCGCCCCGACTGCGAAGCGCGGCGAGAATCGCAGTTGCGCGATCAGCGAATCGGCCAGGCGCGTGGGATCGGTGGTGGCCATGGCCAGCACCCCGCTGAACGCGATCGCCAGGAGGCGCAACCCCAGGCCCAGGCCGGCGAGGAGCGACTCGCTGCTGATGCTGATCGGTCCTATCCCCACCTGGGGGCCTGCGCGGGGCGCCGCGAAGGCCGCGTTCAGGATGCCGACCGAGAGCGCGGTGAGCAGGATCGGCCAGGAGCGAAGGAGCAGCGTTCTCGGGGAAAGCCCGCTGAGGCTCACTGCCGCCAGCACGCCCACCAGGATCACGGTTGCGGTGACGGCATCGACCGAGACGAAGAGCACGGCCATCAGGACTGCCGCGGCGGCAAGCTTCATGGCCGGGTTGGCGGCTGCCAGCGGGGCAGCCGGGTTCGGACGCAAGGGTGTGAACAGCCTCATGGGTGGAGGGCCTCGCGCCCCGGCAGGCGCAGTGTTCGATCCGCCAGCGCTGTGGCGAACTCTCGGTCGTGGGTCACGAACACCACCGCTCGCCCGTCGTCGCGCAGTGCGGCCAGCAGGTCCAGCAGCTCGATGGCCGTGCGCCGGTCCTGGCCGAACGTGGGCTCGTCCAGGATCAGCACCGCGGGCGCCGCGGCAAGCGCGGTTGCGACGGACAGGCGGCGCTTCTCGCCGCCGGACAGGGTGAACGGGTTGGCGTCCGCAAGTTGGCCCAGGTGCAGGCGCTCCAGCAACTCATCGGCTCGCTGCCGGGCGGTGCTGCGATCCAATCCGGCCGCCAGCGGACCCACCAGCAGCTCCTCGCCGACCCGCCGGGTCAGGAACTGATGCTCCGGGTCCTGGAAGACGGTGCCCAGGTGGCGGGCAAGCTCCGGCGCTGGCCAGTCGGCGATGGCCTCATGGCCGCGCCCGCGGGCCAGGGCCTCGCCGGAGACGACGGAGCCGGAGCTGGGACGGATCAGCCCGGCCAGCAGGAACGCAAGCGTCGACTTGCCGCTGCCGTTCGGCCCCACCACCGCCAGCGCCTCGGCTGACTTGACCTGGAGGTCAGTCTTGCCGATGGCGGGGAGCACGGAGCCGGCATAGCGGTACTCGACCTGGTCGGCCAGGATCATGGTCTGGGCCTCGGGCCGATGGCGCGCCCGCGGGGCGGGGAGACGCCGGTCCGGCACCCACACGCCGGCATCGGCCAGGACATCGCCATGGCGCATGAAGACGTAATCGGGTGGCCCATCGGCCATGACGCCGCCGCCTGCCCGGAGCGCCACCACCCGATCGACCAGCTCGGTCGCTTGGCCCACCCGGTGCTCGACCATGAGCAGGGTCAGGTCCAGCTGCCGGACGATTTCGGCCACGACGGTGCGCACCACAGCGGCGCCATCCGGATCCAGGTTGGCCGTCGGCTCGTCCAGCAGCAGCAGGCCGGGACGCAGGGCCACGACCCCGGCGATGGCAAGGCGCTGCTGCTCGCCGCCGGACAGCGCCTCGGTCGGATGGTCGATGCCATAGGGGAAGCCGACCGCAGCCAGGGCGGCATGCACGCGAGGCCAGATGGCGTCGGGGGCCAGGCATCGGTTCTCCAGCCCGAAGGCCACGTCGTCCCCGGCGCGGGCCATCACCAGCTGGCTCTCAGGGTCCTGGAAGACGAGGCCGGTGCCATCCCGGGCATCGCGAGGCGGCTTCCCGCCGACGGTGAGCGCGCCCTCTTGCTCGCCGGCGTTCGCATCCAGGAGGCCGGCCAGCGCGTTCAGCAGCGTGGACTTGCCGGAGCCCGATGGGCCGACCAGCAGCACCCGCTCCCCGGCTTCGATGCGTAGGTCGAGTCCCCGCAGCGCCCAGTCGCGACGGCCGGCGTGCCGCCAGCCCCAGCCGCGGGCCTCGATCGCGAGCGGCGCGGCCTCCGGCGGCGCGTGGCTCAGGTCACACCTCCGGCTGCTCCCTTCCGGCGGGGAAGGCGTTCAGGACTCCGGCGTTGGCCAGCGAACGAACCAGCAGCCACGAGCCGATGCCGGCCAGCAGTGCGGTGCTGATCACGACCACGATGGCGTATGTGATCTGGTAGCTCGCGTTCCAATCGGGGTAGTAGAACACCAGGTCCAGCAGGACTGCCGCGGCTCCTGCGAAGGCTGCCGCCAGCATCGCGGTCACAAGGTTCCACGAGCGGTAGAGCGTGAACGCGAATGCGAGCTCCGCAGCGGCGCCCTGCAGCAGGCCATAGACCAGGGTCTGCAGCCCCCACTGCGCACCAAGCAGGGCAGAGATTGCTGCCGCGACCAGCTCAGCCAGTAGCGCGGCACCTGGCCGCCGAACGACCAGTGGGACGAGCACGGCGGGCACCAGCCAGATGCCGTACATCAATCCCTGGACAGGCGGAAAGCCAATGAAGACGGGCTTCGCCAGCTCCCACGCGCCATTCCAGACCTGGAATACGACGCCGAACGCGACGCCAAGCACCGAGGCCACCACGATGTCCACCACGCGCCAGCTGGCCTGCGGCGCTGCCATGCTCGTCATGAGTCGTCGTCTCCTTCTTCAGGCTGCTCCACGACGAGCAGCGTCCCTTCGAGCAGCCGGACCGAGGCCGGCGCCGTTTCCACGACATTCGATAGCCCTCGGCTGCTGCCCATGCGCAGCGTCTCGCTGGCGAGCGGGAAGCGCAGCCCGGTCGTCGTCACGCCGGCCGCGTCCCCGCCCATCGGGAAGAGGCTGACAACGGCTCCCGCGGGAGCGACGAGGAAACACGTCTCGCCGCCATGCATGGCGCTCACGCGGGTCGCGCCGTGCGCAAGCGTCAGCCGCGCAGCGGATGCAGCTTGTTCAGACGCCAACAGCAGGAGGTTGCCGATCTCGTGATCGATCCGAGGGCCGCGGAACGCCCCGATAACCACGATCTCGTCCGCGCCGGCCCGACGCGCGTACGCGAGGGCCAGCTCCGTGTCCGAGCTGTCCTTGGCCGCCGGGTGGCGTTCGATGGCCACTCCATCGGCCTCCAGGGAGGCAAGAAGCGCCGGGTCGAGGCTGTCCATGTCGCCGACGACCGCATGGGGCCGAACGCCGTGCCGGACCAGCCACGCGGCGCCCGCGTCGACAGCCACCACCATGTCCGCGTCGTCCAGCCAGCGCGCGTCGTCAGGGTGGGGCTCGCCGCTCGCCACCAGGACTGCCTTCATGCTGCGTACCGCGTTCCTCTCTGCGGGTTGCGCTTCCCCCGAGGAACGACGGACGGCGCGCCCCTGCAGGGCACGCCGTCGCAGCGATCCAAACCGACTTCCTTCGCTGGCATGACCCAGATCAGGTTCGAGGGTCTGCGGCTCGCCGCACTCTCAGCGCACCGTTGGCGCTCCCCTGTCGCTCTTCGGTTGTGGGCATGAGCCTAGCACCGCAGCTCGCTAATCGCGAGGCAGCCGCAGCTCCATGAAGGTCCCCGATCCCTCCTGTCCGAGATCGATCTGCAGCTGCCTGCCGCCCGGCGGAGTGAAGCGAATGACAGCCACCGTGTCTCCCGGTGCCAGCAGGTCGACGTGGTAGCCGACCTTCGGCAGGGCATCGGCAATGAACGTATACACGTCGGCCCCGTTGGCCGCCGTCGTCCAGCGACCGATCAGCCCCGGCTCGTCCGGAAGCGGCTCATCCGCGTCCATCCCCGCCATGACGGGGAAACGGGCCGGGATGTCAGGCGCGGCGAGCCCGGTCGCGCTGGAGGTCGGGCTCGGCTGGAGGGTCGTCACCTCGCCGACGGAGATCGTTGGCGTGCCGGCCGGTCCAAGGCAGGCCCCCAGCGCGATCGCCGTGCTGGTGAGAGCTGCCAGGATGCCGAGCCGTGCGATCGATCTCGTGAGATCCATCGGCTGCGCGTGCATGGTCCATGCCTCCTCTACTCGATCTGCTGCGTCACCTTGATGGGCACGTAGAAGCCGCCGAGCTCGTCCCAGTTGAACCAGTGGGCGCCCTGCGCGTCGAGGTTGAAGTCCTCGCGATACGTGCCGGGACCGGGCGCGCCGCGGATGCCGAACGTGAAGCGGCCGACCTCATCAGGCGCGGTGACCCCGTCGACCCGCGTGGCGATCCAATCGTTGGTCCAGTCCGACGCGGCGAACATGCTGTCGTGCTGCGCGGGATCCCAGGTGCCGAGCACGACGCGGCCGGGCCAGATGTTCGGACGCCAGGTCCGCCCGCCGATGTTCTTGAACTCGACCCAGTGGTAGATGGTGTAGCCGCGTCGCACGATGACCGTGTCGGCGTCGTTCTCCCTGACATACGCCGCCCGGAACGGTATGCGACCCGGCCACGTGGTCCACAGGCGCCGGAACATCGGGTCGCTGGTGACCAGGTCCCCGTCCATGTCCACCATCACCTCGAAATGGAGGTGCGGTCCGTAGCAGATGCCGCTGCAGCCGGACTCGCCGACCTTCTCGCCGGCGATCACGTCCTCGTTGTAGCTGACCGCGATGCCGCCGTCGGCCCGGCTGGCGAGGTGGTAGTAGAGGGTGTGGCGCCCGTCAGAGTGGCGCAGCCGCACGAAGTTGCCGAAGTCCCCGAACTGGCGGGTCCCGTAGCCGCCCTCCGTCTCTGCCACGACGCCGTCCTTGGCTGCCGCCACAGGGCTGTACACAGGCATCGGGTAGTCCAGGCCACTGTGGTTGTCGTACACCCGGCCGGGATGGGTGGCGGTGTCGTACCAGACCTTGCCCGTGTAATCGAGCTGGATGCCGATCCGCGGATCGCGATCCACACCGTAATTGAGCGACACGCCCGGGTCGTAGAACGGCAGCGTGTAGTCATCGGACGCCAGCGCCGGTGCGGACATCAGGACCGCCCCGGCAATGGCCATCACCACGGCGAGCAGCGGGCGAGCGCCGTGGCGCAGGAAATCGAACGAGCTCAGCGCACTCACTGCTCACAGTCCTCCACGCAGCGCGCGAACGCTGCCTGCGACGCAAGGCCCGCCATCGCCACGCCGGCGCGCGAGAACACCGCGCTGCCGTCCGGCTCGTCGACGAGGATCGACAAGCCGTCAGGCGCGAAGCGCGGGCTGGCACCGTCTGCGACCAAGGCGGCACTTCCCCCATCCATGGGCTGCAGGAACACGCCGCCGTGCCGTTCGAACGCGACGGCATCGGCATTTGGGCTGAGCTGCGCATGGATGGCGTCCTCGCCAAGGTCTGCGACCTGCACCGGCTTGCCGTGGCTCAGCCGCATCATCACCAGCCTGGAGCCGCGGTGCGCGGCGTATGCGATCGAGCCATCGGCCATGAGCTGCGCGCCGTAGACCAGCTGGTCGTCTGCCAGCTGGTTGACAGTTCCATCTGGCCCGATGCGAACCAGACGCGACATGATGGGAGCCTCGATGGAGGACACGTGCAGCGCGATGACCGAGCCGTCGGCCTCGACGATTGGCTGGCCGATGAAAGGCCCGTCTATCCATCGCTGAGCCGACGCGCCATCGGCCGACACGTGCCAGATGGAACCCGAGCCGTCGATCACGGCCAGCCAGCGGCTGTCCGGGGCAAAGCCCGCACCGATCAGTCCCGGCATGACGAGCTGGTCCAGCGTGCCGGACGCGCTCACCAGAACCAGGCTGGCGGGATCTGGCCCGATCTGCGAGGCCACGGCAGCCATCGTGCCGTCCGGCCCCACGGCCAGCAGCTGGTCCGCGCCGGGAGTGGGGGGCACGGCCTCATCGAAGCGCAGCTCGGATAGGCCGGGAGCGACGTCGTTGCGAGCGACGAGATGAACGGAACCCGGTCGCAGCGCGCCGGCGGCGCCGCCGTCCGATGGCAATGCCTGCTGGGCCACGGCAGAGCCCAGCGTGAGGCCGCCGACCAGGATGCCCGCGGCGATCAAGCCAGGCAGGCGCAGCCTGAACAGAAATGTGGATGGGGACAGCACGAATGGAACCTCCGCAACGAAAAGCCCGTGAGCGATGTGTGGCTGACTCTTCGGTTGCGGCTGTGCTTCCTCCCATGGGCGCGAGCACCGCGACGGTAGTCGCGGCTGCTTACCGCGGCCTTATCGCGTGATAATCGGCGGCCGATGCCTCCCTTCTCCGTCATCGCCCTAATCGGCGCTGCCCTGGTCCTGGTGGGCCTGGCCGGCATTCGTCTGTCGGGCGCCGATTCCCGCCTTGCCCGACGGCTGGCCGCGGCACGCCAGCTGAGTGTCGGAGACCTGCTGGGCGCCGAAACGCTTCCGCAGCGACCTGTCCGAGTGTCCGGGCGGATCCGCTGCGCGAATCCGATCGTCACGGCGCGCGACGATCGGCTCGTCGCCTACCACCGTGACGTGCAGGTGAAACCGCCCGGACGGGCATGGCGCTCGATCGAACGGATCCGGGAGACGCGGGGCTTCGAGCTCTGGGACCACCACGGCTCGCTGGCGCTCGATCCCGGCCAGGCAGCAGAGCCCCTGGTGGTCATCCCGCATGTGTGGCGCGGCAGCGCCACCGAGCTGACCACGGAGCCGCATCGAGCCGCGGTTGCCCGCCTGGGTGGCGCGGACGCGGCCTGGCCGGCACGCTCCGTCACCCGCATGCTGAGCGTGGTGGAGCGCCTCCTGGTGCTAGCCGATGTGGAGCGCGATTCGAATGGCACCGTCACCCTGGTCGCGCCTCCCGGCGGGTTCGTCATCTCGGGGCTCGAGCTGGATGCGGCCATGCGGCTGCTGGCAGGCCGCAGGCGCGGCGTGATGCTGGCCGGCTACGGCCTGCTCGCCATCGGCGCAATCGTGCTGGTGGCGGCGGTGATGGGCCTCGCCATCGGCTCCTAGGCAGCCCGTCGCGCCGGCGCACACCCCCTGGTACCAATCAGGTTCGGTACGAACGATCCATCGAGCGCGAGGCCTTCCCACTTCTAGCATCCGATCACCGGTTCCTAACAGAACTTCCATTTGGACCGGAGTACGAGGCAAGCGAGCGTGCCGACGCTCTTCCGAGAACGCGGATCCGAGCACGAGGCCCTGATCAGCGTGGCGCAGGCCGCCGCGCTGCTCGGCGTGCATCCCAACACGCTGCGCGCGTGGACCGATGCCGGACGCCTCACCGCGTATCGCATCAATGCCCGGGGGGATCGTCGCTATCGACGCGCCGACGTCGAGCGGCTGTTGGCCGAGGGCGGCGAGGTCGCCGAGCATCCGCCCGCCGACGCCGGAAACGAGCAGCGCGAGGCCGAGTCCGCCCTCTTCGCGCGCCTGGCACAGGGCAGCGGGCCCTCGGCAACGCCGGCCGCCGTATGCCGCACGGCCGTGGAAGCCCTCCGGACCACGCTCGGAGTCGCTCGCGCCGCCATCTACCTCATCCGCGAAGGTGCCGGCAGCGACCTCGTCCTGGAGACCCACGGCGGCTACGCCGTCGCCCCGCCGGCCACGCTGGATCCGAACAGCGCGAACGACGCAGCGGCCGATGCCACCCATCGGCGACGCCTGCCGCTGCGCAGCGCCGGAGAGCCGATTGGCGTGATCGTGCTGGAGGACGAGCCCGGCGGCCCGCTGAGCGGCGTACGGGAGTCTTTCCTGCGCAACGTGACGGGCGCCATCGCCGCCGACCTGCTGAATGCCCGCGTCCTGGCCCGAGCTCGTCGCGAGGTGACCCGCGCGCGGGCATTGCGCCACGTCACGCAGGAGATGACCGGCCAGCTGGAGCTGAACGCCGTGCTCGACGACATCGTCGACCGCACCCGCTCCCTTTTCGATGCCGACAAGGCAGGGCTCTGGCTTCTCGACGACTCCGACCAGCCGTTCAAGAGCGCAGCCTCGCGGGCACTAGGCGATGAGTTCCAGGCGCGCGTCCGGCTGCTCAACCTGCAGAGCACGACAGTGGGCGTGCAGGCCGTCCGTGAGCGGCGCACGTTCGTGGTACGCAACGCGGACACGCGCGCAGGCGTCGGCGAGATGCAGGAGGTGTATCGGGCCGAGGCAATCCGGACCGCCTGCATCGTCCCGCTGGTCAGCAACGATCGCGCGGTCGGCGTGCTGGGCCTCTACCACACCCGAGATCGCGACTGGCCAGAGGACGAGCTGGGCCTGGCCCAGTCGTTCGCCAACCAGGCCGCGGTCGCCATCAGCAACGCGCGCCTGTACCGCTCGGTCGCCGACCAGGCAGCGCGCATGCGCTCGATCCAGGACCTGTCCGCCCGCCTGAACCGACTGACGGACGTGCAGTCCATCGCCGATGCCATCGTGGCCGAGGCAAGCGCCCTGGCCAACTATCACGATATCCGCGTCTACAGCGTCGATTGGGAGCGCGGCGTCTGCGAGCCGGTCGCCTTCACCGACCGGCTCCTCGGCGATGGAGACTTCCGCGAGGCGCTCCGGGTCGATATCGGCGAAGGCAGCTTCACCGGATGGGTGGCAGAGAACGGCGAGCCGATCCTGGCCAACGACGCGCTGAACGACGACCGCGGGCACACGATCGACGGCACCGACGACATCGAGGAGTCGATGCTGGTGGTGCCGATGCTCTACGAGGGCCGATCGGTGGGAGTCATTGCCCTCTCGAAGCTGGGCAACAACCAGTTCAGCAACGAAGACCTGCAGACCATGACCATCTTCGCCGGCTACGCGGCGCAGGCGGTCGCCAATGCCCGCGCCTACGAGCGCTTGGAGGCACAGTCCGCCGAGCTCGCCCGCCAGCTGCAGTCTCAGCGGCGGCTGCTGGAGATCAACGAACGGCTGCTGTCCACGCTTGATCGAGCCGATGTGCTGGAGACCATCGCCGACGGCCTCAAGGCCGTGGTCGCCTACGACAACCTGTCGATCTACCGCGTCGACGAGGCTGCCGAGGTCCTGCACCCGGTCCTCACCCGCGAGCGACACGCCGAGGAGGTGCGTCGCTATGTCGTGCCGTTCGGCCGCGGGCTGATGGGCTGGGCGGTCGAGCACGGCGAACCGGTGCTCGCCAACGACGCCCTCAACGACCCGCGGGCGATGCAGATCCCCGGCACGCCTGACGATCCGGAGGCACTGGTGGTCGTGCCGCTCGTCGCCGACGGCGACGTCATCGGCTGCATGAACATCTCGCGCGTCGGCCGCGACGAGGTCTACTTCAGTGACGCCGACTTCGACCTGGTGAAGCTGTTCGCCGGCCAGGCATCGATCGCCTTGCGCAACGCGGAGGCACACCAGGCCATGGCCGTCCAGGCCGAGACCGATGCGCTCACCGGGCTCGGCAACCACGGCTCCTTCCAGCGCGCGCTTGCCGCCCTGCTGGGCCAACCAGAGGGCGTGACCGCGCAGCGCCGGCGCTCGCGCGCGACCGCGCCGCTGGCCCTGCTGATGATGGACCTGGACAACTTCAAGGCGTACAACGACCGCCTCGGTCACCCGGCAGGCGACGCGCTGTTGCACGCCATCGGCACTGCCATCTACGGCTCGGCCCGCGCCGAGGACCGCGTCTTCCGCTACGGCGGCGACGAGTTCGCCCTGGTGCTGCCGGGCGTGGACGCCATCGCCGCGCAGGCGATCGGCGAGCGGGTCCGCGCTGCCGTGGCCAGGCTCACGGCCAAGGAGGCGGCAAGGGTCACGATCACCGTGGGCGTGGCCGCCTACCCGGGCGACGCCAGCGACAAGAACGACCTCATCGCGGCCGCCGACACGGCCCTCTACCTCGGCAAGCAGTCGGGCGAGGACCGCGTGGTGCGGGCCGACCAGGTGCCGCCGGAGATGCGTGCTCTGCGCAGCACGCTCGACCAGCTGGCCCGCGCGGCGCTGAGCCACCCCGACGAGGGGCCGAGCGTCGACTCCCTGGTCGAGCAGGCCGCTCGCCTGACCCACGCCACCGAGGGCGAGCACGACACGGTCAGCGATGCGTTGCTGGCGGTCGCCCGCTCACTGGACACGCTGGATCCGGCAACCATCGGCCATGGCGACCGGGTCGGTCGGCTGGCCCGCCTTATCGCCGAGCAGCTTGGTTGCAGCACTGCTGCCGCCAATGCTGTCGAGCTCGCTGCGCGGCTGCACGGCCTGGAGGCCATCGGCGCTGCAGAGCTGGAATCCATTCCCTCCCTGCGTGAGGTGGGCGAGATCGTTGCCTGGCATCGGGGTGGCGACACGCTCGACCGGGCGCCGATCGGCGTCCGCATCGTGGCCGCCGCCAATGCGTACGACTCCCTGGTGGCAGAGCCCGATGGGCCGCATGCCGACCGGCGCATTGCCGTGGAAGAGCTGGCCGCCGCCGCCAGCACCCGGTACGGGCAGGACGTGATCAAGGCCCTGGCCGTCGTGGTCGGCGTCAAGCCCCGCAGTGGCGGTGGTCGACGGCGCGAAGATGAGAACGCTGCCGGGGAGCGCGGCGCCGCCTGAGGTCCCGGGCTGGCTCGGCCGGTCCCGATGTATCATCGGGTCTCCCGATGACCAGCTCACCTCCGGTCGCCGCGCGCCGGCGATCGGTCTTCCGCGTGCTGCTCGCAGCCCTCAGCCTGGCCGTGCTCGCCGCCTGCGGCTACCAGACGCTGAGCCCCACCCCGCCGGCGAGCATCGGCTCCGGCGCTCCTTCGGCCAGCGGATCACGCGCGAGCGCGTCAGCCAGTGGAGCGCCCGCGAGCCCCGTACCGACCGGCCCAGCCACGCCGCAGCCCACGCCGCGCTATACGAACCCGCCGGACGCCGGGTTGGCGCGCATCATCCCGGGCCGCGTGGCCGGCATTCGGGTGAACGTGCCGGTGCACTCGCAGTTCGCCTACACCCCGGGAGACATGGTCCCCGCCTACGGGGACCTGGCGCTGCGGTTCACGTCCCTCCAGGTGGCGTGGATCGACGACCCGCGCCTGTCGCTCTACGTCTCCCGTGTCGAGGGTGAGCTGCCGACCACGCGCAGGCTGGCGCCGTACCTGGCAACCGCCGGCGAGTACGTGGGCATCGCAGGGCTCCACCGCAAGGAGTGGAAGTACCGGACCATCGGCGGGCGGGTGGCGTGGGTCCGTCCGGAGGACAACGCCACCGCCGCGGGCACCATGATCTACACCTGGACCGGCGGCCAGTACGTCTTTCTGCTGATCGGCACCGATGACCGGGTCAACCGCGCCTTGTTCGCGGCGCTGCCAGGCGAGAAGGCGAAAGTCGTGGAACCGTCCACGCCGGTGCAGTCGGGGAGCCCGTCAGCCAGCAGCGAGGCCAGCGCCGGGTCCTAGTCAAACAGCGGCTACCATCGGCCGATGCTGCGTCGGATCGCCTACGCCGTTGCCATCGCGGGGTCCCTGCTGGCTCTCGCCCTGCGGGTGCTCGGCGCGGACCCGACCCTCACCTTCGCCGTCAGCGGCATCACCATCGGCGCGCTGGCCTACATCCTGGGATTTGCCACGGAGCAGCTCGGCGCGGCCACCGGCCCGCGCGTCGGCGGGCTCCTGAACGCGACGGTCGGCAACGTGGGCGAGATCGTCATCGCCGGGTTCCTGATCGCCGACGGCGAGCTGGAGGTGGTGAAGGCCTCGATCACGGGCTCCATCGTGGGCAACCTGCTGCTGGTACTGGGCGCGTCCCTGCTGGTCGGCGGGCTGAAGAACGGCGTGCAGCGTTACGACGCGCAGGCGACCGGCATGAACGCCGCCAGCCTGCTGCTGGCCACCATCGGCCTCATCGTGCCGGCCACGCTGGCCGCGCTCACCCACGCCGGCCCGGAGACCAGCGAGGGGTCGCCCGCCTTCTTCAACCTCGAGGCGCTGTCCATCGGCGTCGCGGTGATCCTGCTGCTCACCTACGCCGCGCAGCTGTTCTTCTACCTGAGCTCACCTGAGGCCGATGCGCCCGGCGAGCACGAGGAGGAAGGGCCGGCCTGGACCGTGCGTCGCTCGATCGGCGTGCTGCTGGCGTCCGCCGCGGCGTTGACGGTGGTCTCCGAGGTGCTGGTCCACTCGCTGGAGCCGATGGTCGAGTCCATCGGCATCAACCGCTTCTTCGTGGGAATCATCCTGATCCCGCTCATCGGCAACCTGGCCGAGCACGTGGTGGGTGTGACCCTGGCCTACAAGAACAAGATGGACTTCAGCCTGGTGACGTCCCTTGGCTCGGCCACCCAGATCGCGCTGTTCGCGGCGCCCGTGCTGGTGATTTTCGGGCTGCTCATCGGTCAGCCGCTGACGTTGGTGTTCACGTCGCTGGAAGTGGTGGCGGTGGGCGTCGGCGTGCTGATCGCTGCGTACATCGCGCTGGACGGCCGCTCGAACTGGGTCGAGGGGCTGCAGCTCATCAGCGTGTACGCCATCCTGGCCATCGCCTTCTTCTTCGTCACGCCGTAGCATCCGACTCGTGCTCGACGACGAGAACGACGCGGAAGATCCGGACGACGCATGGGCCGATGCGCCCCGCGACGACCGCTGGGCGCGCAAGCGGGACCGCCTCGCCCGCATGCTGAGCGTGGCCTCGATCCTCTATTCGCGCGGCTCCGGCGAGGCGGGCGTGGCAGTCACCGATATCGCCAGCCTGACCGGCATGACCACGCGGACCATCTACCGCGACATCAAGGCGCTGGACGAGGAGCTTGGCGTGCCGGTCTTCCAGGCCGGCCGCGGCCACTACGGCATTGACAAGAAGTACTTCCTGCCACCACTGCGGCTGACGCTGCCCGAGGCGGTCGTCCTGTTCCTGGCCTCGCGCCTGATCGCGCGCTGGTCGGACGAATACGACCAGGCGGTGATCTCCGGCTTCACCAAGCTGGCCGATCTGCTGCCCCAGCCTATCGCGCGCCACGTAGCCGCCACGATGCTCAACGTCGGCCGCGCCGACCCGAACGAGCCGTTCACCCGCAACTTCGCCGTCGTCGCCCAGGGCTGGGCCGACGGGCGCGTGGTGGAGTTCGATTACGAGCCGGCATCCGAGGGCGCCGAGGCCAGGCATGCGCGCGTGCGTCCGTACTTCCTGGAGCCCGATGCCGCCGGCCGCAGCGTGTACCTCATCGGCTTCGACGAGACGGTCAACGCCATGCGCACCCTCAAGGTCGAGCGCATGCGCCGCGCGGTGCTGACCGCCGACCGCTACGAGATTCCGGGCGACTTCGACCCAGACCGCTGGCTGGCGAATTCGTGGGGGATCTGGTCGGCTGACACGACACCGGTCGCGCATGTCCGCCTTCGCTTCGACGCGTCCGTGGCGCCCCGGGTGCGCGAGTCCGTATGGCATCGGTCGCAGAAGTTGACCGACCTGCCGGACGGCGGCGTGGAGATGGAGCTGGCAGTCGCCGGCATCGTGGAGGTGCGCCCCTGGATCCTCGGCTGGGGGGACGCGGTGGAGGTGCTGGAGCCGCCGAAGCTGCGCACGGTGGTTGCCACCGCAGTCCGCAAGGCGGCAGCGCGTTACGCCGACTGATGGGCGGCGTCATCGAGGTCGAGCTGAAGCTGCGCGCGGAGGAGGAGGATCCGCTCTACCTGCTCGCGGCGGCGTCTGAGCTCGGCCCCGCCACGCTGGGGCCGCTGCACGAGATCGATGAGCTGGATCGCTACCTGGACACCGCGGATCGCCGCCTGGCAGCTGCCGGCTGGGCCTGCCGCCTGCGTACGCGCGGCAACGAGCCGCAGGTCTCGCTGAAGGGACCGCCGCAGCACCGCAGCGGAGAGGCGCTGCACCGCCGGCCGGAGGTCGAAGGCCCAGCCACCACCGCGGACCCGACGGAGTGGGCGCCCTCGCCGGCGCGTGACCTGCTGCTGGAACTGAGCGCCGGCCGTCCGCTGCTCGAGCGCCTTGCGCTGCGCCAGCGTCGCGGCGAGCGCACGGTGTCAGCTTCCGGGAGAAAGCTGGGGACGCTCTCCCTCGACCGGGTCACGGTCGACTGCGACGGGATGCCGCGCGGCCGCTTCCTGGCGGTGGAGCTGGAGTGGCTGGGTCGCCGGCCGGCCGGCGCGGCCGCGATCGAGGAGGCCCTGCTGACCACGCCGGGCCTGCGCCCCGAGCCATCCACCAAGCTGGAACGCGCCCTGGCCCTGCTCGGCGGCTCGCGGTGAGCCGACGCCTTGGCGAGCTGGCTGCGGCCGGCATCGGCCTGGCGGTGATGGGCTACCTGGGCTGGGACGGCGCACTGTGGGATGCCCGCTTCCAGCTGGCGCTCCACCTCGCCGGGGTGGCCGGCGCGGGTGGCCTGCTGTGGTTCGCGCTGGCCGGCGGCGCGCTGCCGCGCACCAGGCTGGAGATGCCGGTGCTCGCGCTGCTGCTGGCGTTCGGGATCGCCAGCCTGTCTGCCTGGAACCTCGGGCTCTCGGCCCAGGCACTCGCAGCCATCATCGGCACCGTGCTGGTCCTGCCGGCTGCGGCCATCGCCATCCGGCGCCGACCCACGCTCAGCGCGCTTGTGATCTGCATCCCGATCCTGGCGCTGGCGGCGTACGCGATCTTCACGCTGGGCGAGCGACGGCTGGACTGGATCCTCGCCGGCGGCCCGGGCCTGCCGCCCGTCCGCCTGGGCCGCGAGTCGACCGCCTTCGGCTCGGTTGCGGTGCCGCCGTTCGTCCTGCTGGCAACGCTGCCGATCACCCTGCTGATCGCGGACCCGCGCGTGAGGCGCTGGTTGCAGCTGGCGTTGATCGTGGCCGGGGTGCCGCTGACCGTGCTGTCCGGCTCGCGATCGGCGTGGATCGCAATCGTGGTGGCGGCGGCGATCGTGGTGGCGCCCCCGGCGTGGCGGTTCGTGCGTGGTGGCCAGGCCTGGCGCTGGCTGCGGGATCCGCAGAGCTGGACGCCGCGCGGCGTGGCCGCCGGCTTCGCGCTGCTCGTGCTCGGCGCGGTGGCGATCGCGTTCGTTGCGCCCCGCCTGACCGACGTGCGGTCGCTGATCTACCGCGGCTTCCTGTGGCGGGACACGATCACCGCCTGGTCCGCCGACCCGCTGCTGGGCCTCGGGCCGGGGAGCATGCCCTACGCGCGCCAGGCGGCCGCGCCACCGCTCAGCTTCCCGGTGCACCAGCCGCACTCTCATGACATCCCGCTGGGCATCCTGGGCGACGCTGGCATCTTCGGGCTGCTGGCAGTGGTGGTGGTGGTCGTCACGTTCGTCGTGCTGGTCGGTCCCTGGCGCACGCGCAGCCTGGCGGGCCGGGCGGCGTTCGCGGTGCTGGCCGGCTGCGCGGTGGGCATGCTGTTCGAGGACCTCACCTTCATCCCCGGCTTCAACATCCTGGTCATGGTGCTTGCAGCCATGGCCCTGGCCGATGCCGGCGCCATCCGCTGGCAGCGGTTGACCGGTCCGGACGCCCGAGCGAGGGAGGGCGCGCGGCTGCCGCGCACGGCGCTGGCGGCGGCCGCCAGCCTGGGCGCGGTGGCGCTGCTGGCGATCATGCTGCTGGGCGACGCCTCGGCGATCGCCTACCGCGGGGCCGCCGATGCCGCCGGCGAGGAGCATTGGCCGCAGGCCTACACCGGCTTCCGCCGGGCCGTGGCGCTCGACCCGTGGCAGCCAACCGGACCGAAGTCGCTTGCCGTCGCCGCGGACCGGGTCGGGCGCAGGCAGGAAGCACTGGCTGCCGCCCGGCGCGCCGTAATGCTGAATCCCGGCGACGGACCGTCGTGGACGAACATCGCCGTGCTGTGTCGCGCCAGCGACGACCGCGACTGCGCCCGTGCCGCCGCCGATCGGGCAGTGGACACAGCCAGTGCGGCCGGCAGGGAGCTGGCGAACGCGGCCGCCGTCTACGACTGGCTGGGCGACGTGGCGGCTGCCGATCGCGCGTACCGCCTGTCGCTGCTCACCAACTTCTGGACGGGGATCACCATGAACTGGCCGCGCAACGTGCAGGTGGGTGACGGCAGGTCGTCGGAGCTGGATACGGATGCGGCCGAGCTGAACCTGCTCATCGCGCGCCGCGTCACCGGAGAGCCGATCCGCGTCTCGGATTACGCCGCGCCCGTCACCCGCGCCCTGGCTGACGCCATGCTCGGCGACAGGAACGCGGCGCAGGACGAGATCGGCAAGGCGATCCGCTCGTCGCGGGATTCGACCACGGTCTGGGAGATCGCCGCGCTGCTGGCCAAGCAGGCCGGCCACGACCCGCAGCCATACGTCGCCATCTCCGACGTCGCGCGCGGCGCGCCGCTGACTGTTGACAGCGGCCGGCCCCAGTACCTGGTGTTCGACATCGCCACCTTCCGGGCCTATCCCGCAGACGGCCTGGTGACCGATGCGATCCGGCTGCGACCGGCCGTCCCGTGGCCCTGGGCGCTGGAGCCCTACCTCGGCAGATGAGGCAGGCGGCGGCCGCCATCAGTCGCTGAGCGGCAGCCGCAGGATGAGCGCCAGCGTGGGCCGCGCGCGCGGCTCGGGCGGGATGATCGGGGCACGCAGCCACGCGGCTCCCGCCGGCCCCGGGCGGTAGCGAGCGGACAGCTGCCGCGCGCTCAGCGCGTCGATGCCCAGCGAGGCCAGCGCCTCCGCCACCAGCGTCCCGTCGCCGACGTAGCCGTGGCCTGCCAGCACGCGGTCGCCGGCGCTGAGCAGGGCTTCCAGCCAGCGGCGACGCACCCGGAACGAGCGACGCATGACCGGCTCGCCGCCGGCCCACAGCAGGTCGCTGGCCACGTAGGCCGGGCGGCCGGCGGACGCATCGCCGCCGAGCCGCGCGCGGAGCAGAGCCGGGTCCGGCCGCCCGTCGCCGTCGAGCACCAGCAGCGTGCCGTCCAGGACCACGCCATCCTCGCCAAGCTGAGAAAGCAGCTCGGCGATCTCGGGAAAGGTGGCGGTGGCATCGGCCAATCCATCAGCCTGCAGGCGCAGACGCCCACGCTCGGCCAGCGCCAGGGCACGGATGCCGGGCCACCACGGTTCGAAGAAATAGCCTCCGTCGTCGAACGGCGCGTCGACCTGGGTTGCCTGCATCGGCACAACGCGGGCGGGGAGCCGGAGGGAATGGGCGTCAGGCTCGGGCGGGACCGGGAGGGGAAGCTGCTCGGGCGACACGCCGCGCTACGCGGTCTTGCGGCGTCGCGCCGCCGGCGCCTCCTCGTCGCTGGCCCTGGCCTTGGCCTTCGCCTTCGTAGGTCGCTTGGCGCGCGCCGGCGTGGCCTTGGCCTTCTCCTGGGCCTTTCCGCCGCCGCGACGCGTCTCGCGCGCCGCCGCCACGCTGGCCTCCAGCGCGGCCATCAGGTCGCCAATCTTGGTGGGCTCGGTCTTGCGCGCGGGCTCCGGCTTCTGCCCCGCCACCTTGGCCTCGATGACCTGCATCAGGGCGTCGCGGTACTCGTCGTGCTCCCGCTCCGGGTCGAATTCGCCGGCCATGCTGGATACCAGCTGCTCGGCCATCTTGCGCTCGGAGGCCTTGATCTCGATCTCGTCCTCGGGAAGGTTCAGCTCCTCCAGGGAGCGGATCTCGTCCGGCCAGTGCAGGGTGGTAAGCAGCATCGTCTTGCTGAACGGGTTCAGGGCTGCCAGCTGCTCGCGATCCTTCAGGACGATCTTGCAGATGGCGGTCTTCTCCGTCTCGGCCAGCACCGACTTGAGGAGGTAGAAGGCCTTGCGGCCAACCTCGTCGGGCTCCAGGTAGTAGGCCTGCTTGACGAAGCGCGTGCCCTTCTCCTCGGCCTGCTCCTGGTCGACGAACGCCTCGATCTCGATGGAGCGCACCGTCTTGAGAGGTACCGACTCGAGGTCCTCCTCGGTCACCACGACGTACTTGCCCTTGCTCCACTCGTAGCCGCGCACCGTCTCGGAGCGCGGGATGACCTCGTCATCCTCCGGGCAGTAGATCTTCATCTGGATCCGCGACAGATCCTTCTTGTGCAGCAGGTTGAAGCCAATGCCTCCCGACTCCGTCGCCAGGTACAGCTTCACGGGGATCGTCACCAGGCCGAACTGGATCGCTCCCCGCCACATGGATCGCGCCATCAGCTCTTACTCGCACCTCAAGCTCGTGGCCGCTGCCGGCCTTCGCGGGGCGCCATCCTACACCCGCCTTGCAATCGGTCCGGCTAGGACCATTCCGTCATTGTTCGGGCCTTAGCCGAACTCCAGACTGCGCCGCATGAGCGAGCCGACCGCAAGCCCCGTGCCGGCAATCCAGCCGGACGCGGAAGAGCAGCGTGCCTACGTCCTCGAGGACGATCCGGACATCGCCGCGCTCGAGGCCGACATCCTCCGGGACCTCGGCTTTGGCGTGGTGATCTGCACCAGGATCGTGGAGCTGGGCGATCTGATGGCGCTCGCCTTGCCGCACCTGCTGGTGGTGGACGTAATGCTCCCCGATGGGGACGGCGGCGATATCACCGAGCTGCTGCGGAATGCCTGGCCGGGCATCCCGGTCGTGTTCGTCTCCGCTGCCAGCCGCGAACGGCTGGCGGAGCTGGCGCCGACCGGGCCGGTCGTGGCGAAGCCTTTTGATATCGAGGAGTTCAGTGCGGCCGTCCTCGATGCGGTGGCCGCCCCGCGCGCGCTGCGGCCGGCGTCCTAGGCCGTGGCGGCTTGTCCCGCTGCGCGCATCTCGCCCGGACCGGTGACCACCACCAGGGCCGATTCCTCCTCACCGGTCACCGGATTCCGGATTCGGTAGCGATGCTCGATCCGCACGAAGGCCGACAGCATGGCGCTCACCGGGCAGTAGGCCGTTGCCGACAGCTCGATAGAACGGCGCACGGCCTCGGCGGTCATCGCCCCGATCAGCCGATGCTCGACCAAGATGCTGGTGAAGACCTGCGGATGCTCGTCCGCCTTCTCGGCACTGGCCTCGATCGTGTAGCTGTCGAACGGCTGGCGCTTCTTGCGCAGGATGCTGGCAACGTCCATGGCCGTGCAGGCTGCCAGCGCGCCGAGCACCGTCTCCATGGGGGTCGCACCGGCGCCGCCGTCCGCG
>DATAOD010000215.1:0-3384 GCA_036265975.1 Candidatus Limnocylindria bacterium | reverse complement strand
GCGGTCGATGGCGTCGATCTGGTCGAGGTGGATCTGCAGCAGCTGCCGTTGATGTTCGGCGAGCCGGCCCCGCAGGGCCTCGATCACCTGCTGACGCGACGCGCGGATGCGGGTCTGGACCCGATCGGCCAGGCGCTCCGGGTCGGTCTCGCCGGCCGCCAGCGCCGCCAGGATGGCGCGCCCGCTGGCGCCGAGGATGTCGGCGAGCACCGTGCCCAGCCTGCGATTGGCGGCCTGGAGCAGCTTGTCGATCCGCTGGGCGTGCGCCGCCTTCTCGCGGGTCAGCTGCTTGCGCGTCCGGGTCAGATCGCGCAACGCCTGGATCGGCGGGCCGGGCACGAAGCTGGCGCGGATCAGGCCGTGGGCGAGCAGATCGGCGAGCCAGGTGGCGTCGTTGACGTCGGTCTTGCGCCCCGGGACATTCTTGACGTGGGCGGCATTGGCCAGGATCAGCTCGACCTGCGCGGCGAGCGCCGCCCAGACCGGCTTCCAGTAGACGCCGGTCGCCTCCATCGCGACCTGGGTCACGCCGCGCGCCGAGAGCCACGTCGCCAGACGCTCGAGATCCGCGGCCATCGTGCCGAACGTCGCGACCTCGTACGCCGTACCCTCGGCCGTGACCAGTCGGGCGCACGCCACCACGCTGTCGCGATGCACATCGAGCCCGGCGCAGCGGGCATGCAGGACGTCCGTGCCCACCTCCAGCTCCTCAGCCGCGGCGGCGCCGGCTGGAGCCCACGCCATCGAACTCTAGGATGCGTGCTCCAGCCCTCGCGGGCCTGGCCACAGTACGGGGTGTTCGTCGGGCTCCGGGTCCAACTGTTATACGGGCTCGCGGCACCAAGACCAAACCGACCTCCCCGCCGACGCCGCCATCAACCCTACACGCGTTTCATCCGTCGTGGGTCGGCCTCAGCCGGTGGGACAACTGTTATGAGCCGGCCGCTGGCCGACGCTCGCCCCCTAGAGCGAGGCAGCCCCGAGACGAACCCGCGGTCATGCGGTAGCCAACCCGCGCATGAGAGCTTGTTCAACCGCCGTCTCGACGCCCGCCGCCCGCCAGGCGTTTCGCCATTCACCAAACGACTTCGGCGCCCGCCGGAGACCCGCCGTCTCGCCCAGGGGCTTGACTGCGAACATGAGAACAGGTCGTTGAAAAACTCGACGCGTTTGGCGAATTTCAGGTGAGCTGGGGCAGCGGGGATGTGGGTAGGATGCGTGGGTCGGACGAGCATTCGGGGGCCTTATTCAGCTACGTCGATCTGGAGGCCCGGGTGCCCGCTGGGCATCCGCTGCGGACGATCCGGGCGATCGTAAACGACGCCCTGGCGGGGCTTTCGCCGGGGTTCCACGAGCTCTATGCCCGGATCGGCCGGCCCTCGATCCCGCCGGAGCAACTGCTGCGGGCGCTCCTCCTGCAGGCGTTCTATTCGATCCGCTCCGAGCGTCAGCTCATGGAGCGGATGGGCTTCGACCTGCTGTTCCGCTGGTTCGTCGGGCTCGGGATCGATGATCCGGTGTGGAACCACTCAACCTTCTCCAAGAACCGGGATCGCCTGCTCGCAGGCGACGTCGCCGCCGAGTTCCTGGCCGAGGTGCTGGACCAACCGCAGGTCCGCCGCCTGCTCTCGAGCGAGCACTTCAGCGTCGACGGCAGCCTGGTCGAGGCCTGGGCGTCGATGAAGAGCTTCCAGCCGAAGGACGATCCAGACGACCCGCCGACAGGCGGCCGCAACGGCAGCCGCGACTTTCACGGCGAGCGGCGCACCAACGACACCCACGCCTCGACCACCGATCCCGATGCGCGGCTGTATCGCAAGGGGCCGGGCCAGGAGGCGAAGCTATGCTTCGTCGGGCACGTGCTGATGGAGAACCGGCATGGTCTCCTGGTGGATGCCGAGGTCACCCGCGCCTCCGGCCACGCCGAGCGGCTGGCGGCGCTGGCCATGCTGGACCGGCTACCGACTGTGGCGCCAATGACGCTCGCCGCGGACCGCGGCTTCGACGCGCAAGATTTCGTGCTCGAACTCCGCGAGCGCCGCGTGACTCCGCACATCGCCCAGAACACCAGCGGCCGGCGCTCGGCGATCGACGCGCGGACCACGCGCCATCCCGGCTACGGCGCGAGCCAGCGGGTCAGGAAGCGGATCGAGGAAGCGTTCAGCTGGATCAAGACCATCGCCGGTCAGTCACGGACCAAGCTTCGCGGTCTCGCCCGCGTGCGCTGGTCGTTCACGCTCGCGGCCGCCGCGTACAACCTCGTAAGGCTGCCGCGTTTGCTGGCTGGAAATGCCTGATGGCGAAGTCCCAGGCGCTGGCCAAGGCCTTTCGTGGCCGCTGGCGGATCGTCGAGATGAAAGTCTGGCCAGACGACTACCTGGACCTGATCGAGCCTGCTCATATCACCTTCGAAGGAGGCATGGACGGCGTCTTCGTGTTCGGCGCGGTCAAGGGCTGGCTCGATGTCCGCTACGGCACACGCGATGGTGCGGCCTGCGCGGAGTTCTCGTGGGAGGGCCACAACGATGCCGACCCCGCCTCAGGTCGTGGCTGGGCCAACGTCGGCACCGCTGGTCGCCTCGTCGGCCACCTCTTCATTCACAACAGCGACGATTCAACCTTCGTCGCCGAACGTGAATGACTTCTTCAACGTCCTGCTAATGGCTTCATCAAGTTGCGTGAGAGGTTCGTGAGCACGCGCTCCCCGCTTCCAGGCCCCCGGGCAACGCTGCACGCTGTCCTGAGCCCGGCCAGCCAGGCCCGATCGGCACGCTTCTTTCGCGTGGCACTACGCACGATTGTGACTCTCGGGTTGTTGGCCGTGATAATTGGCACAGTGCCCGAAATCGAGTCGAGATACGGCGCCTCGATCAGCGCGCTAACCGATGCGATCGCGCTATTGTTCGCCGCTGAATATCTGGTTCGGTTGTGCCACGCGCCGTTCGAGGCAGGGATCGCAGACGAGTCTGAAGCCCGAACGGCCGCTCGCGCCCGCTGGAGCGCACGGACGCGCTGGGCCACCTCGCCGCTCGGGCTGATCGACCTTGCCGCGGCCAGCCTGATCCCGGCGGCGCTGGTTGCGGGTGTCTCGCAGACGAGCGCGCGCCTGTTCGGTCTGGCCTGGATCCTCAAGCTCGTCCGTTATAGCCCAGCGCTCGGGATGCTGGCGAGTGTGGTGCGCGCGGAGCGCCAGCCTCTGACCAGCGTCCTGGTGGCATTTCTGATCGTCCTCGTCGGCGCCGCTGCCGGCGCCTACCTCCTCGAACGCGACCTGCAGCCCGAGACCTTCGGCAGCATCCCAAGCGCCCTCTGGTGGGCGATCGTGACCGTGACGACGACCGGTTACGGCGACGAGGTCCCGGGCACCGCGCTCGGCCGCATCCT
>DATAOD010000214.1:0-2225 GCA_036265975.1 Candidatus Limnocylindria bacterium | reverse complement strand
GGAGAATATCCGTCCGCCAGCCAGGTAGGCCGGCAGGTTGAGCTGTTGCGGCTGACGGGCGAACGGATTGCCGGTGGGCGAATAGTTGGGCCAGGTATGGCAATCGTTGCAGCCCCCTAAATTCACGATGTAGCTGCCAAGGCCTGCCGACACATTGGCGTGATCCAGCGCAAGCCCCTGCTGTTCGGCAATTTCAAAGCCGCGCGCGACGCGGTTATCGGAGGCGTTCGGATCGGCTTCGCCCGCCAGCCCGGCGCCTGCGAACAGGCATCCGATCAATCCCGCGCAGGCGGCGGATGCCGCGCGGGGGAAAAGTGAATGGATTTTCATTGGCCTGAAGTTTACAGGGACCGGCGTTGTGCTTATGCATCGATAGCTGAGGGTGTTCAACTGTAGGTCTGCCGTAGGTCCAGGAAGTATGGATTGGTGATGAGGCTCTGGAGGGCGAGGTCGAGCGGCATGGCGACCGCCCCGAAATCGCCCGGAGGCTGCCAGCCACCGCGGCGCGAGGGCCAGAGCACGCGGCGGGCGAACAGCGTGTAGCCGTTGGCGCGGAAGCGCACCAGCCCGCGCCCGCCGTGGGCGAACGGACAGCCGCGGATGCGCTTGGGGATGGCGGGATCGGCGGCCATGGCGAACTTCTCCCGAGGGCATCGGTTGAGGGTACGGTCCTTCACCGTAAGCGGTTCAACCGATGTCCAGTCTCACGGTTCCCCCCATCCTGGCCACCCTGATCGGCCGCATTGGCGCAGCGGTGCCGGCGCGGGCGCGCACCACCTTCCTCGAATTGCTGATCGGCGCGGCCGCCACCAAAGGTGGCCACGTCACCGACGCCCTCCTGGCGATCGGACTCCCGCGCGCCTGGACGACGTACTATTGGTTCCTGGAATACGGCCGCTGGTCCTGGTTGCAAGTTTGGCAAGTGCTGCCCGGCGTGCTGATGGCGTTGTTCGCCCCCGCGGTCTGGCATGTCATCGTCGACGACACCGTCGTCGAACGCATCTCCACCCGCGCCCCGGGCTCGGTGATCCACCACAACCATCATGCCAAGCCGAACCGGCCCCCCTTCCTGCGTGGTCAGGGCTGGCTGTGCCTGGCCGCAGTGGTCGAACGGGGCTGGCAAGTCGGCGCCGTGCCGCTGATGCTGCGCCTGGTCCGGCGCGGCACCAACCGCGGCAAGCTGAAGAGCGCCCGCTTCCTGCTGCGCCGGCTCGGGCAGCGGCTCGGACAGGTGCGGGTTTTGCTCGATGCGTGGTTCATGCGCGGCTGGCTGATCACCCGCACGCTGGCCGACGGCCATACCGTGATCGGCTGCGTGCGCCGCGATCTCGCCCTCTACAAAGTGCCCCGGCCACCCCGGCAGCGTCGCCGCGGACGGACGCGCAAATACGGCGCGCGGCTCACGCCCGACAAGGTCGAGGCGTTGCCGGCACAGCGCAGCGCCGGAATCCTCTATGGCAAGCTGGCAGTCGTGCGCTACCGCAGTTGTCGGGTCGCGGCGCGCTTCTTGAAAGGGCGGGTGGTGCGGGCGGTGTGGGTGGAACTGGAGCGCCCCGAGCAGCCTGACAAGCCCCGCCAGCAGCGCCTGCTGATCTGCACCGAGCCGAACTTGCCCGCTCTCGACGTGATCACCTCCTATGCGAAAAGGTGGGCGGTGGAGCCGCTGTTCAAGGACATGAAGCACGGCTGGGGGCTGAAGGATGTCTGGCAGCGCTCGCGCCAGGGACTGATGCGCTGGGTTACTGTCCGCGCGATCGGCTACGCCCTTACGCAAATGCTGGCCTACACCAATCCCGCTCGCCTGGCGGGACTGGCCCAGCCCGCTCCCTGGCGGCCGCCCGGCACGCAGACCGCCGGCGTGATCCAGGGGGGCATCGCCCGCATTTTACGCGAGTTGGGCCTGCCCGCTTTCATCGCCGCGATGTCGGCAAAAATCCGCGCCGATGCACGCTACTCCGGCGGACCATCCCCGCCGATGCCTGCCCAAGCTGCGTAGACGACCGAAACTGAGGCTGTCGTTCCGTCAGCGTGACACCGCAAAGGGGTTACGGAGAAGAAATGCCGCCTGTAAACTTCAGCACTTATGGACGTGTGCCTAGCGTCAACGAACGAACGACGGCAATCATGATCATCATCAATGGCTTACGCCTTCATGTGCCTAGCGACCGCGAACCCAGGCCTCAACGCGCCTATAAAACAGAATATGGCAATTGAAGTACAGTTCA
>DATAOD010000213.1:0-18304 GCA_036265975.1 Candidatus Limnocylindria bacterium | reverse complement strand
GGTGGGAGACGTACTCGCCACGCCGCACGCGACGCACGACGAAGACCACGGTTCCGTCGGGCCCGAGGCTCATTGACTCGATGGCGACCTGGCCGTTCACCAGGCTGCGCGCGGTGGGTTTCGGCATGCGGCGCCGAGTATGCCCGACCGCGACGTTCCGCCGCGCTTTCCGGCACGAATTCGCGGCTGGCGGGCTTCCGGAGCGGCGGAATCCGCAGAACCGGGCGGAATCGTTGACCCGATTCCGTGGCCTGTGCCATGCTCCGCCCGTCGCAGCCCATCAGGTCGCGCCCCATGGTGGCAGCCATCAGCTCGCAGCACGCCGAGGGAGAGTTCCGATGCGCAGCTCCGTTCGAGTCCGGGTCCTGCCGTTCATCGTCACGCTGGGCCTGGTCCTGGCGGCGTGCGGGTCGCAGCAGACCAGTCCATCGGCTTCAGGAGGCTCCTCGGCTCAGCCGTCGAGCAATGCCGAGGGTGGAACCGTCCGCATCGGCATTGGCGGGGCTCCCGACAGCCTGAACCCGGGCCTCGGCGAGCTGTCGGAGGCCTACACGCTGTACGAGCTGGTCTACGACACGCCCATCAACATCTCGAACGAGGGCAAGTACGAGCCGGAGCTCGCCAAGAGCTGGGAGGTCAGCGACGACGGGCTGACCTGGACACTGGAGTTCGTCGACAACGCGAAGTTCCATGACGGCACGCCGCTGACCAGCGCGGACGTGAAGTTCACGCTGGAGCTGTATCGCGACACCGAGGAGTTCCCGTACCTCTCCAGCTACCCGGACGTGTTCAAGAAGATCGACGCGCCCGACTCGACCCACGTGGTCATCCATCTCAGCTCGCCGGTGGGCAACTTCGAGTACCGCATGGCATTCATGTACATCCTGCCCAAGCACATCTGGGAGGGTGTCGACCCGACCAGCTTCAAGAACCAGGAGATGATCGGGTCCGGCCCGTTCAAGATGGTCGAGAACAAGCGCGGCCAGTTCACGCGGCTGGCGGCGAACAAGGACTACTGGCAGGAGCCACCGCACGTGGACGGCGTCATCTTCCAGACCATCAAGAACGCCGACGCGCGCGTAGCCGCCCTGACCAACGGCGACGTGGACATGGTGACGGAGTTCCCGCCCACCGCCGTTCCATCACTGCAGAACGCGGAGAACGTCAAGCTGGCCATCACCGACCCGGTGTCCGGGTCGCTGCGTGACGTCTTCTTCAACCTGGTCGACCCGGCCGATTGCCCACCGAAGGACGCCGACGTCCCGGGCAAGTGCACTGGTCACCCCGCCCTTCGCGACCTGGCGGTCCGAAAGGCGATGGCCATGGCCGTCGACAAGGAGCAGATCATCAGCGTCGCCCAGCTGGGCCTGGCCACGCCGGGCCTGACCCTGGTCCCGGTGGGCCTGGGCGCGTTCTACGCGGACGACGTGACCGATTACAAGTTCGACGTGAATGCGGCGAATGCGGCGCTCGACACGGCCGGCTACAAGGACACCAATGGCGACGGCATCCGCGAGTGCCTGCCGACCCAGAAATGCCCCACGGGCGATCTCACGTTCCGCTTCTTCTACCCGACCGACATCGACACCGCTCCCCGCGAGGCGGAGCTGCTCGAGGGCATGTGGAAGGCGATCGGCATCAAGATCAACATCCAGGGCATCGACTCCGACACGCTGATCCCAATCTGCTGCCCGGGCTTCGACTACGACATCATCCTGTGGGGGTGGGGATCGGATCCGGACCCGGCGTTCCTGCTGGGCGTGCCGCTGTGCAGTGAGGTCGACACCGGCTTCAACGAGACCGGCTACTGCAATCCTGCCTACGACAAGCTGTATGAGCAGCAGGGCGTGGAGACCGACTACGCGACGCGCGTGGGGCTCATCCACCAGATGCAGAAGCAGCTGGTGGATGACGTGGTCTACCTGGTTCCGTATTACCAGAAGCAGCTGCAGGCTTATCGGACGGATCGCTACACCGGGTGGTGGGGCGGGGCCACCTCGTGGGGCCTGGAGGACCCGAGCTCGCTGACCGTCATCCGGCCGGTCCAGTGACCAGCAGCTAGCCCTCCGAGCGGGCACGAGCATTGCAGGGCCGGGGCGCCTACTTCGGTTCCAAGATCGGCTGGGCGCTGGTGACGATCTTCGTCGTCATCACGTTCAACTTCATCCTGTTCCGGGTGCTCCCCGGTGACCCTGCCAAGGCCGGCGGCCACGATCCGCGGCTGAACCCGGCGACGCAGGCGGCGCTGACGAAGCGCTTCGGGCTTGACAAGCCCGTCCTGCTGAACCTGGACGGCGGCAACCCGTTCGATACGCAGTACTTTGCCTACCTCGGTGCCCTGGCGCGTGGCGACCTGGGGGACAGCTACAACTTCCGCGACCAGTCGGTGGGCGACCTCCTGGGCGACGCCCTGGTCAACACCCTGTGGCTGGTGCTGCCCGCGCAGGTCCTCTCCATCGTGGCCGGTACCCTGCTGGGCCTGCTCGCCGCCTGGCGGCGCGGAACGGCGCTGGACGTCGGCGCGCTGACGTTCTCGCTGTTCATGTGGTCGCTGCCCACGTTCTTCCTGGCCATCCTGCTGCTCTTCGCGGGCGCGAGCCTGTTCGACCTGCCCACCGCGGGCGGTTCCACCATCGGCGCCGTGTACGGATCCTTCTGGGACGAGCTGCTGGACCGCGGGCGCCACCTGCTGATGCCCACCCTGGCCTTCACGCTGGTGCTGCTGGGCGAGTACATGCTGATCATGCGCAGCAGCGTGATTGACGTCTTCAGCGAGGACTACATCCTGACCGCGAAGGCGAAGGGCCTCACCACGTTCCGCATCATCCGCGACCATGCGCTGCGCAACGCCATGCTGCCCATGGTCACGCTGATCGCCATCAACCTGGGCTTCACCGTGTCAGGCGCGATCCAGGTCGAGTCCGTCTTCTCGTGGCCGGGCCTCGGAGCGCTGACGGTGGACGCGGTCAGCACCCGCGACTATCCCGTGCTGCAGGGGGCATTCCTGCTGCTGGCCGTGTGCGTGGTGATCGCCAACCTGGCGGCGGAGCTCATCTACGGATGGCTCGATCCCCGCGTGACCGAGGGCTAGGGCCCCTATGACCGCGCTGGTCGAGACCCAGGCCCCGGCCGCCGCGCCGCTGGCCCCGCCGCGCGCCGGCATGCTTCGCACGCTGCTCTCCCGCCCCATGGGCGCGATCGGCGTCGCGATGCTGCTGGTGGCGCTGGTGGTCGCCGTGGCGGCTCCCTTCCTGGCGCCGTACGACCCATACGAGAGCATCCGGGTCACGGTCTTCGACATCTACCAGAAGCCATCCGCTGCCCACCTGCTGGGGACCGATGACGGCGGCCACGACGTCCTCTCGGCGCTCATCTACGGCGCGCGCGTGTCCCTGCTGGTCGGCTTCTCGGCCGCGTTCATCTCATTCCTGATCGGCGGATTGGTCGGCATCGTGGCCGGCTACCGCGGGGGGCGCACCGGGGCGGCGCTCATGCGCTTCACCGATTTCTTCCTGGTGGTCCCGGACCTTGCCCTGCAGATCGTCATCGTGGCCATCGCCGGACCCAGCCTGCTGAACATCATCCTGGTCATCGGCGCGCTGGGCTGGACGACATCGGCCCGCCTGGTGCGCTCGCAGACCCTGTCGGTGCGAGAACGCAAGTTCGTCCTGCGGGCGCGGGCGATCGGGGCAGGCGACCTGCACATCCTGCGGCGGCACATCCTGCCCCAGGTGCTGCCGCTGATGATCGCCAACATGGTCCTGGTGGTCAGCCTGGCCATCCTGTCGGAGTCGACGCTGGCCTTCATCGGCCTGGGCGACCCAACGCTGATCAGCTGGGGCCAGATGCTCAACTTCGCGTTCGACCGCGGGGCCGTGTCAGCCGGCGCGTGGTGGGCGCTGGTTCCGCCGGGCCTGGCCATCGTGTGGGTGGTGCTCGGCACGACGCTGCTGGGCACAGCACTGGAGGACGTGCTCAACCCACGGCTCAAGCGCCATCACCTGGAGCGGGAACGCTTCCCACGGCGACGGGCGCCTGCCGTCGACCCGCAGAGGCCGATGGAGCTGCCGCAGGGCGCCGCAACGGCACCCCTGCTGTCCGTGCGTGACCTGGTGGTCGAGTTCGAGTCTCCGTCCGGACCGATGCGCGCGGTGGACGGCGTGTCCTTCGACCTGCGGCGCGGCGAGACCATCGGCCTGGTGGGCGAGTCCGGCTCGGGCAAGACGACGACCGTGCTGGCCATGCTGCGCCTGCTGCCGCCCGGCGGCCGGGTGGTGAGCGGCCAGGTCCTGTTCGACGGCGACGACCTGCTGGCGCTGGGCCCGGCCGAGCTGCGCGCGGTGCGCTGGTCGCGCCTGTCGATCGTGTTCCAGGGCGCCATGAACGCCCTGAACCCCGTGCGCACCGTGGGAGACCAGGTCGCCGAGGCGATTCGGACCCACGAGCCGGGCATCGGCCGGCGAGCCGCTGCCGTCCGCGGCCGCGAGCTGCTGGAGCGGGTAGGCATTCCCGGTCGTCGTGGCCGCGATTATCCGCACACCTACTCGGGCGGAATGCGGCAGCGCGCCATGATCGCGCTGGCGCTGGCGTGCGACCCGGACGTGATCATTGCCGATGAGCCCACCACCGCCCTGGACGTGATGATCCAGGCCCAGATCCTGGAGCTGCTGGCGCGGCTCTCGGCGGAGCTGGGTATGGCCACCATCATGGTCACCCACGACCTCGGGATCGTCGGCGAGCGCTGCGACCGGGTGCTGGTGATGTATGGCGGCATCATTGCCGAGGAGGCGGAGGCGGGACGCCTCTACGCCCATCCGCAGCATCCCTACACGCAGGCGCTGCTGGCCTCGTTCCCCGACGTGGCGCACCCGGATCGCAGGCTGGTGGGCATTGCCGGCGTACCACCCCGCCTGGACAACATGCCGCCCGGCTGCCCGTTCGCGCCGCGCTGCCCGTACGTCTTCGACCGATGCCTTGCGGAGCGGCCGCCGGCCTTTCCGCTGACCCATGGCCGGCGGGCCTCCTGCTTCCTGGTCGAGCCGGGCCACGAGCGCGCCGCTGCTGCCGCCGTCACTGCCGAGCCGGCCGATGCCTGATGCCGGTAGGGCGCCGGTCCTGGAGGTGCAGGACCTGCGCAAGCAGTTCCGCGGGCAGCGATCGCTGGTCGACGTCCTGCGCCGGCGGCCCGCCCGCCACGTGACGGCGGTCGACGGCGTCAGCTTCGACATCAGGCCCGGGGAGGTGTTGGCCCTGGTTGGCGAGTCGGGCTGCGGCAAGACCACAACGGGCAACCTGCTGCTGGGGCTGCTGCCGGCAACCGCGGGGAAAGTGATCCTGGACGGACGGCACGTCGGCAGCCTGTCGAACCGCGATCTGCTGCGGCTGCGGCGGAACGTGCAGATGATCTTCCAGGATCCGTACGAGTCCCTGAACCCGCGCATGCGGGTCCGCGACATCGTGGCCGAGCCGCTGCGCGTGCATCGGGTGGGCGGCACCACCGCCGAGATCGACGGCCGCGTGCGGGAGGCGCTGGAGCAGGCCGGGCTGAAGCCCGCCGACGCGTACCAGCATCGGCTGCCATTCGAGCTGTCCGGTGGCCAGCGCCAGCGCGTGGTCATCGCCGCCGCGCTTGCCCTGCGGCCCAGCCTGCTGGTGGCCGATGAGCCGGTCAGCATGCTGGACGTCAGCATCCGGGCCGACATCCTGAACCTCCTGCGCTCGCTGGCCGACGAGCACGGCATCAGCGTGCTGATGATCACGCACGACCTGTCGACGGTGGCCGCCTACGCCGACCGCATCGCCGTCATGTACCTGGGCCGCATCGTGGAGATCGGCGACGCCCGCACCGTGCTGGCCGACCCGCAGCACCCGTACACCCGCGCCTTGCGCTCCGTGGTGCCGGTGCCCGATCCTTCGGCCAGGCGGCGACCGGTGATCCTGGCCGGAGAGACGCCGGATCCGTCTCGCATCCCGTCAGGCTGCCGCTTCCATCCACGCTGCCCGGTCGCCTTCGAGGCGTGCCCTCGTGTAGACCCGCCGCTGTATGAGCTGGGAGAGGGCCATCGGGCTGCCTGCCTGCTGGTGGAGCCGGAGTACCGCGCAGCCGCGGAAAGGGAGCGGCTGCAGGAGGACTAGGCGGCCCCCGTGCCGAAGATGAGGGGCACGACCAGGACGGCGACGGCGGTGGCAACTGCCGCCGGGGCCACGACGCGAGCCATCCGCGACCCCACATGCGCCACTGCCCCTGCCAGCGCTGCCGCGGCCAGCGCCCCGCAGAAGCCGGCCGTGGCGGCACCGAAGGCCTGGGCAAGCGTGGGACTGGCCTCCAGGACCTGCCGCACGTCGGTGGTCAGCGCGCCGGCGATGACCACTACCAGGGCCGCGAACAGGGCAGCCGCGACGGTCGCGGTCACCGCCCGCAGCACCCCCTGCTGGGTCGAGCCGGTCAGCGCGGCGCCGATGCCGGTCGCTGCGGCCAGGATGAAGCTGCCCGGCAGGATCGAGAGCCGATCCGGCGTCCACAACGCGAACCAGGCGAGCGCCACCAGCGGCCCCAGCAGCATCCCCGCTGCTGCGGCCCAGGTCAGGGGACGCGTCCAGTCTTCGGGATCCTCCGGCGGCACCACGTTGCCGAGCCGGACGCTGACAGGGACCAGGTCCTCCTCCTGCGCCTCGTCGTGCGGCTGTGAGCCGGGCGGTGCCTCGGTCATGCGGACGGCGCTACGGCGACGCAGGGATCGGGGCAGGCACCGGATCTCCGAGCGGCTCGGCCGGCGAGACGCTGGGCACGGTCGCCAGCCGCAGGCCAAGGATTCGTGCGCCCAGCTCGCGCACCATCCAGCCGGCCTCGGCACGCTCGCGGACGCCGGCCTGGGTCCGGCACATGGCGGCCAGCGCGTGCAGCTCCGGCAGCGCGGCGGGCGTGTCCAAATCGTCGTCCATGGCCGCCAGGAAGCGGGCGCGATGCTCGGCCACGGCCGGCGACAGCGCGCCGGGATCAGCGTGGGCGGCGGCAAGCGGCTCGATCTCCTCTGCCATGCGACAGGCCTCGCGCAGCCGCGCCACCATTACGGCCGATTGCTCGAGCGCGGCCTGGTCGAAGGTCACCTCGTCCCGGTAGTGATGCGAGATCAGGTAGTGGCGAATGGCATCGCCCGTGTACGAGCCCAGCAGGTCGCGCACGAGGACCAGGTTGCCCAGCGATTTGCTCATCTTCTCGCCGTCGTGGCGGAGCATGCCGGCGTGCATCCACCAGCTCACGAACGGCCGCTCGCCGCTGGCCCCCTCCGACTGGGCGATCTCTGACTCGTGGTGGGGGAAGGCCAGGTCCGCCCCGCCACCGTGGATCTCGAAGCGGCTGCCGAGATAGGTGCTGCTCATGGCGGAGCACTCGATGTGCCATCCGGGGCGCCCCGCTCCCCAGGGTGACGGCCACGATGGCTCGTCCGGAGCCGATGGCTGCCACAGCACGAAGTCGAGCGGATCGCGCTTACCGGCCATGTCCGGCACGTTACCGCGCTCGTTGGCGATCGGCAGCATCGCCTCGCGCGGGAGGTGGGAGAGCTCCCCGTAGGAGGGCCACGAGGCGATGTCGAAGTAGACGTGGCCATCGGCGACGTAGGCGTGGCCGCGCTCCAGCAGCCCGGCGATGATCGCCTGCATCTGCGGGATGTGCTCCGTTGCGCGCGGATAGTGATCGGGCGGCAGCCAGTTCAAGGCGGCCATCTCGGTCAGGAAGGTCGTGACGTGGCGGTTGCCCAGCGCCAGGTAGTCTTCCCCGAGCTCGCGGGCACGCCGCAGCATGTCGTCGTCGACATCGGTCAGGTTCTGCACGTACGTCACGTGGTAGCCGAGGTACTCGAGGTACCGATGCAGCACGTCGAAGGTGACATAGGTGAAGGCGTGGCCAAGGTGCCCGGTGTCGTAGGGCGTCACGCCGCACACGTACAGGCCAACCGGCCCTTCGCCCAGGGGCGCGAACGGGATCTTCTCCTGGCGGCGAGAATCGAAGAGGCGCAGGGTCACGCGGCGGATTCTAGGGGCGCATCGAATGCTGTTCCCGGCCCGAGCCTGCCAGAGTAGAATCGCCGCGCCGCGGGGGGAAGGTCAGCTGCCGACCGATCGCCGAGGAGAGGCCTCATGTGGGAAGTCCTGAAGTGGTTCGCGGTATTCGTGATCGCCCTGCTGTTGATCGTGGCGGGCCTCTTCTGGCTGATGGGCCGTCCCTTGCCGATCCCCAGCTTCTGAGGAACGCGATCGTCGCGCGTCACCACAGCTCCGGCTTTGTGCTCATCAGGAAGCCGATGACCCCGGTTGCGGCCGCCATGCCGTAGGCGACGTAGCGCTGCGTTCGCGCGCGGCGTCGCCAGGTCTCGTCATCGGCTCCGGCGCCCGCCCACACCAGCCGGCGCAGGTTCGGCCGCGACACGAAAGCGGCCACCACCAGGTTGACCGCGTAGATCGTCAGCGCCAGCAGCAGCCACGGCTTCGTCAGCAGCTGGGCGCCCAGGATGGCCAGCAGCCCGGCCCCGGTGAGCGCCAGGCCGCCGGCAACGACCAGCGATCCGGTGCCCTGCATCGCCATCAGGACACGCATGCCCGGGTTCGCGCTCGGTCCCTGCGCCGTGGAGCGGCGCAGCAGGAAGGGGAGCAGCAGGCTGGGCGCCAGCAGCGCGACGGCCAGGCAGATGTGCGCGACCAGCAGGAAGGGGAACCAGCTCACGCGGCGATGCTAGCCGGAGCGACCCCTGATGCGCTGCAGGCGCCGGATGGCTGTCGGCACGTTGATGGCCCAGCCCACGCCGAACGGCTGCTCGGTGAAGACCTTTGGCGACCGCGGGTACCACCACGCCCTGACGACGCGAGCCGGGTCGGGAATGCGGAAGTCGTAGGGCACGACGTTGAATAGCTTGCCGTGCCACGTCCTGCGCTCCGGTGGCAGCTGCAGCTCCTTGTAGACCGCCGCCGCGATGGAGCCGAGCAGCGCCATGCGCACGAGCCAGCCCAGCGCCCCGACTTCTCGTCGGATCGTTTCCATGCGGGCCCCCCTCGCAAGCCCCGTGCCGACCCGGGCGCGAGGGGCCCTGGCCGCGGCGTGCGATCTGCGTGGCAAGATGCGCAGGCCGATGCGCATCCGCCCCTACCTCGACCTGCTTCGCCGCAATCCCTCCTTCTCCCGGCTGTTCGGCGCCCAGCTGATCAGCTTTGCCGGGGACTGGTTCTCGACGGTCGCGATCCTGGGCCTGGCGCTGCAGCTGACCGACTCGCCGGCAGTGGCTTCGTTGGTGCTGGTCGTCCAGACCGGCGCCTTCTCGGTGGCCTCGCCCCTGGCGGGCGTGCTGGCCGATCGGTTCGACCGACGACGCCTGATGGTCGCCGCCGACGTGCTGCGCGTGCCGGTGGCAGGCGCGTTCCTGCTGGTGCGCGATCCAGGCACGCTGTGGATCGCCTTTGCCGCGACCGCGCTTCTGTCGTTCGGCGCGGCGGTGTTCGAGCCGACCAGCTCGGCGTCGCTGCCGAACCTGGTCGATGACGAGGACCTGGGCGAGGCGAACGTGCTCATCGGCTCCGCCTGGGGAACCATGCTGGCCGTGGGCGCGGCGATCGGCGGGGCGGTGGCCGCCACCTTCGGGCGGGACGTGGCCTTCGTCCTGAACGCGGCCTCGTTCGCCGGGTCCGCGGCGCTGATCGTGGGGATCCATCGGCCGTTTCGCCGGCAGAGCACCGCCTCGCACGAGTTGCCGCACGCCGGGCTGCGGGGCGTCGTGGAGTCAATCCGGGTGGTGGTGCGCTTCGCGCGCGGCAACCGCGCGCTGGCCGCCCTGCTGCTCTCCAAGACGACGTTCGGCGTTGGTACCGGCGTGATCGTGATGCTGGCGGTATTCGGGCGGGACGTGTTCGGCGCAGGAGACGCGGGGATCGGGATCCTGTTCGCCGCGCGGGGGCTTGGCGCGTTGATCGGGCCGTTCCTGGCGCGGTCGATCGTGGGGCTCAGCACTGAGCGCGGGCTGCTGCTGGGGATTGGCGGGTCCTTCGCGACCTACGCCATCGGCTACTCGCTGATGCCCCTGTCGCCGGTGCTGTGGCTGGCCGCTATCTTCGTGTTCCTGGCGCACCTGGGCGGCGGCTCCCAATGGATGCTCTCGTCCTACGGGCTGCAGCGCGCCTCACCGGACAGCATCCGTGGGCGCGTGTTCAGCTTCGATTACGGCCTGGTCACCATCACGATCGCGCTGTCCACCCTCGTGGCAGGCACGCTCGCCGAACGCGTCGCGCCGTCGACCACGGTGTGGGTCATGGTGGCGCTGGCTGCCATCGCGGCCTGTGGCTGGCTGTGGATCGCGCGGCCCTTGCTGAAGCGCTCGTCAGCGCCGACCGGCTAGCGGAGACTGCCGGCCGGGCCGAGGCTCGCCACATGAGCGGCGGCCAGATGCCGCAACAGGGCACGCTCCAGGTTGTCGAGCGCGGTGCGCCATAGCGGCAGCATCCCGACCAGCGAATCGGACGCCAGCAATCCACCGGCCACCATGGAGCCGATGCGGCTCGCGAACGCCGTGGGCGCTGCCGGCTCTTCTCCGAACATCCAGCCGCTGAAGCGCGCCGCGCTGCGGTCCGTGAACACTTCGACACGCACCACCCGGTGGGGCCGATGGCGCGGCCGTACCAGGCTGGGCTCCGGGTCGTCGGGTGGCGGAGGCGGCGGCGTGGCCTGTCCGGAGATGCCGGCCTGGCCGCCGCCTGGCAATGCCTGGTCGGGTGGCGGCGTCGCGAGCGGCGCGTCGGGCGTCGGCTGCGGCGTCGCTCGAGGGGTGAGCGTGGCTTGCGGCGTGGCGCTCGGTCGCGGCGTGTGGGTAGGCGAAGCGGTCGCGCCAGGCGTTTGGTTAGGCGTGGCCGTGGGCCTCGGCGTGGGCTGCGGGGTGGCGGTCGGCTTCGGCGTCGCGGATGGCGTGGCCGTTGGGCTGGCCGCAGGCGCATCGGTCACGGTCACGCCGGGGTAGTAGTAGGTGAGGATGATCTGGGATGCCGTCTTGCCCGCCAGGCCGCACGCCTGCGTACCCCACTGGTACAGCTTCCAGCCATTCGCATTCGCGCCGCAACGCTCCCCCGACGCGCCTGCGTTGTAGTACGTCGGAAAGATGGCCCCGTTCTTCAGGACGCGCGTGGACCACGTCGCGTCCACGGCGGCCGCTGCGGTGGTGTAGGTGGGCTGGGAGGGGTCGTAGACCTGGTCGACGGTGTCGTCCCGCAGGTCGAAGCAGGCGCCCTTGGCGTTGACCCCGCCACGCCAGTGCAGGACCTGGTACCAGGCGTAGTGCTTGACCGCCAGGGCGCCGGAGCGCAGCGACTCGGTCGTCCAGGAGCCGATCCATTCGCGGCTGAGCACGTTCTTGGCATACGCCCTGAAGTCAACCGTGTCGACCGCACCGCTTGCGTGGCGGTAGACGCGGATGCTGGGCGGAGGCGTGCTCGACGAGGTCCAGCCGGAGCATGACGCGGCTGCGACGTGCGGCACCAGGCCGGGAGCCGCGCCGGTGAGTGTGACCAGCGCGGCCAGCAGGACGGTCGCACGGCGGTTTCGGGACATCGGGCGCCGACCGTACACCGCACCGAACCCCACCAGAACCGACCAATGGTCCTGGCCCGATCGTCTCCGTGCCTACGCCCAGCGATGCACCCGCGAGCCGACGGTCTCGAACCCGAGCTCGGCGCAGAGCGCGGTGAACTCGTCGCGTTTGACGCCCTGCCACTCGAGGTCGTCCAGCTGCTCGTCGATGGCCGCATCCGCGTTGAGCGTGGCGAGGCGCTTGTACAGCGCCGCCTCTCCCCGATGATCTCGCAGCGTGGCGGCCAGCGATGAGGCCCCGCGCAGCGGAACGTCCCAGTCCAGCGGCGAGTCGGGAATCTGCTCGAGGTGGATCCAGCGCGACAGCACCGCCGCCGCGCTCTTCGCTCCCCAGCCGGGCAGGCCCGGATAGCCGTCCGACGAGTCGCCCACCAGGGCCAGGTAATCCGCGATGCTCTCCGGCGCCACGCCGAACTTGGCACGGATGCCACCTTCGTCGTAGGTGATCCTGCGCATGCGATCGCGCAGCACCACGCGTTCGCCGGCCACGCACTGGCCCAGGTCCTTGTCGACGCTGCAGATCACGATCTGCTCGACGCGCGCGTCGGGAACGAAGCGTGCCACCGCGGTGGCGATCCCGTCGTCCGCCTCGTCCTCGACCATCGGCCAGGTCACCATGCCCAGCGCGCGCAGTGCCCGCTCCGCGTCGCGGAACTGGGCGAGCAGGTCCGGATCCATGCCGGCACTGCTCTTGTAGGTCGGGAACAGGTCGTTGCGCCAGCTCTCGATCACGTAGTCGGTCGCGGCGGCGATATGGGTGACATCGGGCTCTCGCAGCAGCGACAGCATGCTGTCGATAAGGCCGCGCACGGCGTTCACCGGCCTGCCATCCGGCCCGCGCTCCAGCGATCTGCCGGGCGAGTAGTAGGCGCGAAACAGCTCGAAGGTGGCGTCGACCAGGTGGACCTTCATGAGCCGATGAGCATAGCGGCGCCGAACCGGTAACTGCCCGATAAGCGGCTGGTAACTAGTGGCGTGGCAGGCTCCCGATGGTCGGTGAGCGGCACGGGCGCGTGCCCTGCGAATATCTGGCCCAGGCGCCTGCCCGCCGGATGCCGCGCCGCTCATCGCCGGCGTTGCGCCTCAGACGGCGAGCGGCTCTCGATATTCCCCGTACACGGCGCGCAGGGCGTTGCACATCTCGCCGATGGTCGCATAGGCCCCTACCGCCTCCATGATCGCCGGCATCAGGTTCACGTCACCCCGCGCAGCCTCTTCACGCAGCCGGGTCATGGCGCGCGCGTGTGCTTCGGGGTCGCGCTCGGCGCGGGTGCGGGCCAGCCGATCCAGGTGCCTCCGCTCCTGCTCGTCGCTGATCTCAAGCAGGGGGATGCGCAGCTCCTCGTTCGGATCGGCGTAGCGGGTGACGCCCACCAGCTCGCGCTCGTGCGCCTCCAGCTCGCGCGACTGCTCGTAGGCAGCATCGGCGATCTCCGCCTGCGGGAAGCCGGCCTCGATGGCCTTGACCATGCCGCCCAGCTCGTCGATCCGGGCGATGTAGCGCCACGCGGCCTGCTCGGTCTGGTTGGTGAGCGTCTCCACGAAGTAGGAGCCGGCCAGCGGATCGACCGTGTTGGCCACGCCCGATTCCTCGGCGATGACCTGCTGCTGCCGCAGGGCAAGCAGGGCGGCCTCTTCCGAGGGAACCGCCCACGCCTCGTCGTACGCATCGGTATGTAGGCTCTGCGTCCCGCCAAGGACGCCGGCCAGCGCCTGGATGGCGACGCGGGTCAGGTTGTTGAGCGGCTGCTGCGCCGTCAACGACACGCCCGCGGTCTGGGTGTGGAAGCGCATCCAGGTCGAGCGCTCGTTCTCGGCCCCGAAGCGCTCGGTGGCCAGCTTGTACCAGATGCGCCGCGCGGCGCGGAACTTGGCGATCTCCTCGAAGAAATCGTTGTGCGAGTTGAAGAAGAAGGAGAGGCGCGGCGCGAAGTCGTCGAAGCGCAGCCCACGAGCCAGGGCGTCCTCCACGTAGGCGATCCCATCGGCGATGGTGAAGGCCAGCTCCTGCACCGCAGTCGAGCCCGCCTCTCGGATGTGGTACCCGGAGATGCTGATCGTGTTCCAGCGCGGCAGCTCCCGCGTCCCCCACTCGACGGTGTCCGTGACCAGCTTCAACGAGGGGGCCGGCGGGAAGATGTACTCCTTCTGGGCGATGAACTCCTTGAGGATGTCGTTCTGCAGCGTGCCGGCCAGCCGAGCGCGCGGCACGCCCATCTTCTCCGCGGCGGTGATGTACATGGCCCAGATCATCGGCGCGGGGGAGTTGATGGTCATGGAGGTGCTGATCTCGCCGACGGGCAGGTCGGCCAGCAGGATCTCCATGTCGGCCAGGCTCGAGACCGCAACGCCGCAGGTGCCGAACTCGCCCTCGGCCAGCGGCTCGTCGTGGTCGTAGCCGTACAGCGTCGGCATGTCGTAGGCGATGGAAAGCCCCGTCCCGCCGGCTGCGATCAGCTTCTTGAAGCGATCGTTGGTGTCCTCCGCCGTCCCGAAGCCGGCGAACATGCGCATCGTCCACAGCCGGCCGCGGTGGCCGGTGGTGTGGATGCCGCGCGTGAAGGGCGGCTCACCGGGCAGGCCCAGGTCTGCGATCTCGTCCCAGGCCTCATCGGCTCCGGTCGCCTCCTTCCCGGCCCGATATCGTGGCCGGCCACGGTCCGGGTGGTTGTCGGGGTCGTACAGATCGTCCGGCGTGTATACGCGATCGATCTCGAGGCCCGACTGGGTGATGAAGCGCGGCTTGCGCTCGGGTGCGCGCTCCAGGGCGGGATCCAGGCGTTCACGGCGCCACCGTTCCTGGTGCTCAGTCCAGCGCTTGCGGTCGTTCACCGCCCGATGATGCGGGCAAGGCCGATGCCGCCGCAACTCGGCAGCTACCGCGCGCCGCGGTTGGCGACTCTACGGATACAGGCCGCGCAGCGTGGTGGCACCGGCGACCCGGTTGACGGCCACCATCATCGCGGCGCCCCGAAGATCGACCGAGGCCGATCGGCTCATGGCCATCACCTCGTCGATGGCGGCGTCCATGATCCGCTCCAGCTCCGCGCCGACCTGCTGATCCGACCAGAAGAATGCCTGCATGTCCTGCACCCATTCGAAGTAGGCGAGGACCATGCCGCCGGCAGCGGCCAGGAGATCGGGCATCACCAGCACTTCGCGCTCATGCAGGATCGCGTCCGCCTCCGGCGTGGTGGGCGAGTTTGCGGCCTCGACCAGGATCGGGGCCGTGAGCTGCTGCGCGGCCGCGGCGTCGACCTGGTGCTGCACGCCGGCCGAGACCAGGATGTCGCAGTCCACGCCGAAGATGGCGGCGCGGTCCATGGCAGTGGTGCCGGGCGTGCTGCGCACGCCGTCGCTGCGACGGACCCAGTCCACGGCCTGCGGCACCAGGATGCCGTCGGGGTTGGCCACTGCCTCGCGGTCGTCGGCAATGGCCACGACCCGCGCGCCGGCCGCGTCGAGCAGCTCGGCCAGCACCGTGCCGACGCGTCCGAAGCCCTGGATCGCCACGCGGGCCGCCGACAGGGGGATGTCCCGCCGCTCGGCGGCGGCAAGCAGGCAGCGGAACGCGCCACGGCTGGTCGCCTCGCGCCGGCCCCGCGTCCCACCGATCGCCAGCGGCTTGCCCGTGACCACCCCGGGCACGGTGTGGCCCTGGTGCATGCTGAAGGTGTCCATGATCCAGGCCATGGTCTGCGAGCCGGTGTTCACATCGGGCGTGGGGATGTCGCGGTCCGGCCCGATGAGCGGGCTGATCTCGGTCGCGTAGCGGCGGGCCAGCGCCTTGCGCTCCCGCGTGGACAGCTTCCGGGGATTGGCAACCACGCCGCCGGCCGATCCGCCGTAGGGGATCTGAACCACGGCCGCCTTCCAGGTGTTCAGCATGGCGTTGGCGCGCACCAGATCCAGCGTCAGGTCGCTGGTGATCCGCACGCCGCCGGTGGCCGGGCCGCGGTTCAGGTTGTGGTGCACGCGGTAGCCGGTGAATGTCTCGACCCCTCCGTCATCCAGCCGCACGGGAAAGTGGACGGTCAGCTCCCGCTTCGACACTCGCAGCACGCGATGCATCGACTCGTGGAGCTTCAGGCGGCTGGCGGCCAGGTCCAATGCGGCCTGCGCCGCTTCCCAGACGCCGGGAGTCGTGGCGCGCGGGGTGGCGGTCACGCGCGGGAGCATAGCGTCGCGGGTTCGCAGCGGACAAGACGGGTTCGCGGCGTCGAGCATCGGCAATTTGCCCACGCGATAGCTAACCGACACTTCGGCGCACCGCATTTGCATCGGGAACAAAGCGATGGCTGATGGCTGCTTCTCGCCCCTCGCTGATTTGGCCTGGGCGCAACGATGCGACCGATCGGGACCGCGAAGGGCGACTGCTCGTCCGATAGCTATCGTGTGTAAACCAGCCGCGGCAACACGTCTCGCCGCGCCTCGCGGAGCGGCGGATGGCACACTGCAGCAGTCCATCCCATCCCCGCGCGTCGGTGGCTCGCGTGCTTGCCGGCCGACGCCAACCGAACACGGAGGCATCTCGATGGCTCCCCGAGTCATGTCGGTCTCTGGACCGATTCCGCCCGAGCGCATCGGCTTCACCCTTCCGCACGAACACACCGGCATCGCGCTGTGGCACATCGAGGGCCGATGGGACTACTGGGAGCTCTCGCCCGACGAGGACGTGGTCGGCGACGAGCTCCGCGACTTTCGGCGACGCGGCGGCTCGACGCTGGTCGACCTGACACTGCCGGGAATCGGGCGCGACCCCGAGCGGCTGCGCCGGCTCGCCAGCCGGACGGGCACCCAGATCGTGATGGGCTGCGGGTGGTACCGCGAGCCGTACTACCCGGCCGATGCGCTGATCGACCGGCGCACGGTCGACTCCCTGGCCGATGAGCTGATCGCCGAGTTCCGCGATGGGGTCGCCGGCACCGGCGTGCGACCCGGGATCATCGGCGAGATCGGCACCAACAAGCCATGGGTCAGCGCGCTCGAGGAGCGGGTGCACCGCGCCGCCGCGCGTGCGTCCGTGACCACTGGCATGGCGATCACCACGCACGCGGTGCGATCGCCGGTCGGACTGGCACAGCTGCGCATTTTCGAGGAAGAGGGCGTCGAGGCGTCGCGCGTCGTCATCGGCCATGCCGATTCCTACCCCGTCCTCGACCACTACCTGGCCATCCTGGAGCGCGGTGCCAACCTGGAGTTCGACTTCCTGGGCCACCGTTTCGACACCGAGGAAACCGAGGAGCCACGCCTGGTGGAGATGATCGTGGAGCTCCTGGAGCGTGGCTGGGCGGGGCAGCTGCTGCTAAGCCAGGACGTGTGCCACAACCGGCAGCTCAAGGCGAACGGCGGCTTCGGCTTCACCTATCTGCAGCAGCATTTCCTGCCGACCCTGCGTACCGCTGCGGTGGGGGAGGGCGAGATCCTGCAGATGACCACCGACAACCCGCGGCGCATCCTGACCCTGCCGTAGGTCGCGGTGGCAGTCATGCCCGTCACGTGTAATGGCTGACAAGGACGCGAATGCGCAGCCGCGCGACGCCGTCGCGGACCTGAAGAGGATCGCGCTCCTGCTGGAGCTCGCCAACGAGCCCTCGTTCCGGGTTCGTGCCTTTCGGAACGCGGCGGCAACCGTCCAGGAGCTCGGCCCGGAGGCATTGGCGGAGCACGTTCGCAGGGGCACGCTGCGCACGCTGACAGGGATCGGCGACGTGACGGAGAGGACCATCAGCGAGAGCGTTCGCGGCGAGGAGCCCGTCTATCTCCGTCGGCTGGAGGCGACCGGCGGGCGGATGATCGCCGAGATCGGGGGTGAGCTGTGCGCCGCGCTCAAGGGCGACTGCCACGTGCACTCCGACTGGTCCGATGGCGGCTCGCCCATCCGCGAGATGGCGGAGACGGCCGTCGAGCTCGGGCACGAGTACATGGTCCTCACCGACCACTCGCCCACGCTGACGGTGGCCAACGGGCTGTCCGCGGAGCGGTTGGAGCGGCAGCTCAACGACGTGGAGAAGCTCAACGCGCAGCTGGCGCCGTTCCGGATCCTGACCGGCATCGAGGTGGACATCCTGTCGGACGGCTCCCTGGACCAGTCAGATGAGCTGCTTTCCCGGCTCGACGTCGTCGTCGGCAGCGTTCACTCCCTGCTTCGCTCGCCTTCGAAGCCGATGACGACGCGTATGGTCACCGCCCTGGCAGACCCGCACCTGGACATCCTGGGCCACTGCACCGGGCGCATGCGGACGCGGAAGCGCAACCGCCCGCCGTCCGAGTTCGATGCGGAGATCGTGTTCGCGGCGGCGGCGCACTTCGACAAGGCCGTGGAGGTCAACTCGCGACCCGAACGGCTGGACCCGCCGAAGCGGCTCCTGCGCCTGGCGGTCGAGGCGGGTTGCAAGGTGAGCATCGACTCCGACGCCCATGCGCCGGGGCAGCTGGGCTGGCTGCCGAATGGCTGCGATCGGGCGGCGGCATGTGGCGTGCACATCGGCTCCGTCGTCAATGCACTTGAAGCCGATGCGCTCCTTGCCTGGGCTGCCGCGCATGAGGGTTGAGGCCACGCCATCGGTCCATACTTGCCGTCCAATTTGAGAGGAGACGACCCATGTCTGTCGCACGCGTCACCGAGCTGAGCTGCACCTCCACCGATTCGTTCGAAGATGCCATTCGCCAGGGAATCGA
>DATAOD010000212.1:0-2220 GCA_036265975.1 Candidatus Limnocylindria bacterium | reverse complement strand
TTGGTGAAGCGCAGGAGGCCGGCGAGACCCGGGTCCTCGTCCAGCACTACCCGGAGGCCGATGGCGTGGCGCTACGGCGCTGGGCGGATGACCTGCGCGCCCTGACCGGGCGCTTCGTGGCCGTGGCCGCCGGCGAGAACGGCAGCCCATCGCTCTTGGTCGCCGCCAGCCGCGACCTGGTCAGCGAGGGCTTCGACGCGGTGGCCATCATTCGCAAGGTCGGGCCGATCCTGGGCGGGGGAGGCGGCGGGCGGCCCGAGCTGGCGCAGGCCGGCGGCCGCGACGCGTCGCGCGTGCAGGAAGCCCTGGCGGAGGCGACGCGCCTCGCGCTGGAGGCGCTGGCGCCCATCGAGTCGGGCTGAGCGAGACGAGGCGAGCCGGCGTGCAGCAGCTCTTCGGAGGAGTGCTCGAGCGATTTCGCGGTGGGAGCGCCGGCCGTGGCGCCGCCGCTGGCGATGGCGCGGGACCTGGCGCGCTGACCGCCCTTGACGTGGGCACCGAGTTCGCGAAGGCGCTGGTCGTCGCGCTGGAGGATGACGGGGAGGTGCTGACCGGCGTGGTGCGCGGCACCGGCCGCAGGCGGCAGGGCCTGGCGCACATGCAGTCCGGCACGGTGAGCGACATCGAGGCGGTGGTCGCCAACTGTCGCCAGGCGCTGGACGAGGCGGAGGCCATGGCCGGGCTGCGACCCGGATCGGCCGTCATCGGCATCGCGGGAGAGCTGGTGAAAGGCACCACCGTGCTGCAGACCATCCGCCGCGAGCAGCCGCAGCAGCCCCTCACAGAGGCAGAGCTGGAGCGCATCGTCCAGCGCGCGCAGTCCGAGGCGCTCGACGAGGCTGAGCGGCGCATCGCCTGGGAATCGGGCGTCGAGCGGCTGGAGGTGCGCCTGGTCCACGCCGCCATCGTGGAGATGAAGATCGACGGCTACCCGGTGAGCAATCCCATCGGCTTCACGGGCAGCCAGGTGGAGCTGGCCGTGTTCAACGCCTTTGCGCCGATGGTGCACCTTGGCGCGCTGCAGTCGGTTGCCAACCGGCTGGGGCTCGAGCTGCTGGGCGTCATCGCCGAGCCGTATGCGGTGGCGACCTGCCTGGATCCGGGAGAGCTGGGTGACGCGGGCGCCGTGTTCGTGGATATCGGTGGTGGTACCACCGATGTCGCCGTGGTGCGCCATGGCGGAATCTCCGGCACCAAGATGCTGGCCCTTGGCGGCCGGGCATTCACCAAGGGCCTGGCGGAGCGCTTCGGCCTCTCGTTCAGCCGGGCGGAGGCGCTGAAGCTCGCGGCAGGTGGCGGCGCCGATGAGCTGCCGGAGGCCCTTGCCCCCGACGACGTGCGTGCGGCCCTGGCCGAGGACGCCTCTGTCTGGCGCCGCGGTGTTGAGCTGATGGTCTCGGACCTGGCCGCCGGGGAGCTCCTGCCGGCGCGGATCTACCTGTGCGGCGGCGGCGCCGAGCTGCCACAGGTGGCGGAGGCGCTGGCGGACGAAGCGTGGTGGCGCCGGCTGCCGTTTGCGCGCAAGCCGCTCGTGCTTGCCCTGCATCCGGACGAGGTCGCGGGCCTGCGCGACGCGACCGGCGCGCTCTCCACGCGTCAGGACGTGACGCCCATGGCACTGGCCCACCAGGCACTGGTCATCGACTCTCAGTCCACCGCCGCCGAGCGCGCGATCCGTCGCGCCGTACGCGCGCTGCAGTTGTAGCCGCATGGCCGACGAGACCCAGCTCCTCTACCTGGAGCCAGACGACGAGATCACGACCGTGGTCCGCAGGCTGCGCGAATCGGAATCGTCGCGCGTCGTGCTGGTGGCCTCGGGACGGAGCAAGGCGACCAGCAGCGCGGTCGCGCTACGCCTGCTGGCGCAGGTGGCCGCGGACGAGGGCCGGCAGGTCGCCCTGGTGGCCGATGCCGGGGCACGCGCGCTCGCGGCGGAGGCCGGCATTCCAGCCTTCGCGTCGGTGGCGGAGGCAAACGCGGAAGGCGCCGTGCCGATGGAGCCGCCGCCCGCCCGTCGCGCCCCCATCCACGTCGTCCGTGGGGAGCCCGAGCCAGCCGCTCCCGAGCTGTCGGGCGGAGGCCTGCCGTCCGCGGAGTCGGTCACGACGCCCAGGGGCATGGAGGAGACACAGGCCGTTCCGGTCCAGCGGGCGGACCGCTATCCAGTGCCGCGCCAGCCTGCGGCGGGTCCGCAGCCCCCCGTCCGCCGTGAGCCGCGCC